>NZ_BAAAQN010000076.1:0-53641 GCF_039531695.1 Catenulispora yoronensis | reverse complement strand
CAGGCGGTATCAAGGCGACCCTTTGGGTGCCGTGCCCTGGCTGATGCGAGCCTTGACACCGCCTGGGCGGCGCGATTGGCTGCGCCCGCCGAAGCGACGGAAAGACCGGAACCGAAGACCTAACTTTTGGGCAAACCAAAAGTCAAAAGCGGGGCGGCCGGTTGCGATGACTACAGGTCCTACTGGCCGCCGCCAGTTCAGGCGGTGGCGAGGCACCCGGTTGCGATGCCGATCAGTTGGGCTGGCCGCCGCCGGTTGTGATGGTGGCAGGGCGATCGGTCGCGAGGCGACCGGTTGTGATGCTGGCCGGCAGTCGTGGCGTTGGCTGATTCTGTGGGTGCTTCGGCGCCGCGAAAGCGACCTCGGCGGTCCGCCGCACGGGCCGTCGAGGTCTGGGGTTGTGCTTGTGGTTCATCCTCGGGGGCGGTCGAGCTCCACGTTTTCCAGGATGCCTAGGGCGTCTGGGACCAGGATGGCTGCTGAGTAGTAGGCGGTCACTAGGTAGGAGATGATCGCTTTGTCGTCGATGCCCATGAAGCGGACGTTCAGGCTTGGTTCGAGTTCGTCGGGGAGGCCTGTTTGGTGGAGGCCTACTACGCCTTGGTCTTCTACGCCGGTGCGCATGGCGAGGATGGAGGTGGTGTGGTCTGTTACCGGGATTTTGGAGCAGGGGTAGATCGGGACGCCTCGCCAGGCGAAGACGCGGTTGCCGTCGATTTCGCCGCTGGTGGGGTAGACGCCGCGTTTGGTGCATTCGCGGCCGAAGGCGGCGATGGCTTTGGGGTGGGCCAGGAAGAACTTTGTGGAGCGGCGCATGGAGAGGAGTTCGTCCATGTCGTCGGGGGTGGGGGGGCCGGCGTGGGTGTGGATGCGTTGTTCGTTGGCGGCGTTGGCCAGGAGGCCGAAGTCGGGGTTGTTGACCAGTTCGTGTTCCTGGCGTTCTTTGAGGGCTTCGACGGTCAGGCGGAGTTGTTGTTCGGTTTGGTTCATCGGGTCGTTGTAGAGGTCTGCGACGCGGGAGTGGACGCGGAGGACGGTCTGGGCGACGGAGAGTTGGTACTCGCGGGGGTTGAGTTCGTAGTCGACGAAGGTGCCGGGGAGGTCGGCTTCGCCTTCGTGGCCGGCGGCCAGTTCGATCTCGGCCTCGCCCTTGCGGTTTGTGCGGCGGGAACTGCGGTGGGCGTGGGCGGCGAGTTGGGTGCGCAGGGGTTCGGAGCGGTCGAGGAGTTCCTGGAAGGCGGTCAGGGGGAGGGCGAGGAGGGTGCCGGAGGTGGTGGCGCGGGCGCCGTAGGTCCAGGTGGTGGTTTCGCCGGCGGCTTCGTCGCCGAGGTGGTCGCCGTCGGCGAAGCCGCCTACCACGGTGGTTTCGCCGTATTTGCCGGTGCTGACTTTGGCGACTTTTCCTCGGCCGATCAGGAGGATCTCGGTGACCGGTTGGCCTACTTCGGCCAGTTGTTCGCCGGCGGTGAAGCGGCGTTGGGTGAAGCGGCCGGCGAGTTCGCTCAGGAGGGCCTCGTCGTCGAAGCCGCGCAGGGCCGGTAACTCGGTCAGGGTGGGGGCCAGGACGCGGAGGTCCTCGCCGGTCTGGTCGAAGGCCACTCTTCCTCGGCCGACGGCGTGGGTGAGGCGGCGGTTGACGCGGTAGGTACCGCCGGAGACCTGGGTCCAGGGCAGTTTCCGCAGCAGCCAGCGGGACGTGATGCCCTGCATCTGCGGAACGGTCTTGGTCGTGGTCGCCAGGTTCCGGGCGGCGGCCGTGCTGAGGCTGAGCTGGCTGTCCTGGACGATGTCCGGGCTCTGCGGCATGGCGTCGGAAGGCATGCTTCCACATAACCAATTTCTGAGTTTGATCCACAATATGTGGCTTTGGTACTTCCTTATATCGAGTGATTTGCCGACGGGTGGGATTGACGTGGTCCGACCTGCGCGGGGAAAAGCGGCGTTCCCCGCGCGGCCCGAGGGAATCGGGCGCTGAGCGCGGGGAACGCCGCTTTGATCTACTTCATTGTTCAGGACAGCGTGAAGTCGTCCGCGTAGACGTCGCCCTGGCCGAACCAGCCGTGGACGAAGACGGTCACGGTGCCGTTGGCGCCCGTGGTGAACGGGATCGACAGCTGGGTCCAGGTGGAGCCGGTGGCCCAGGTGCTGGCGCTCGCCCCGCCGGAGACGCCGGCGAAGGCGAAGTTGCCCTGGACCCAGACCTTGAGCGTGTAGCTCTTGTTCGGAGTCAGGGTCACCGTCTGGTCGCACTCGCCGGTGGCGCTGCTGGTCGCCGAGATCCGGGCGGCGTGCGTTCCGCCGTGGACCGGGCTGCTGACGACCGCGTCACCGCTCTGGCACGTCCACGGCGAGAGCGAGCCGCTCTCGAAGTCGCCGTTGACGATCGTCGTGGTGCCGCCGGTGGTCACCGTCAGCGTGTAGGTGGCGCTGTGGCTGCCGGAGGCCGCGGTCCCGGTGATGGTGATCGGGTAGGTGCCCGCCGGGGTGGACGCGGAGGTGGCGACGGTCAGCGCGGAGGTGCCGCCGGCCGTGACCGAGGTCGGGTTCAGCGTCACGGTGGCGCCGGTCGGGGCGCCGGTGGCGGTCAGGGCGACCGTCTGCGCGCTGCCGGAGGTGACCGCCGTGGACACGGTGGCCGTGGCCGAGGAGCCCGCCGTCACCGAGCCGGAGGCCGGGGCGACGCTCACCGAGAAGTCGTTGGTGACGACGCCGGTGACGGTCAGCGTGTAGGTGGTGGTGTGGCTGCCGGAGGCCGCCGTGCCCTTGATGGTGATCGGGTAGGTCCCGGGCGGGGTCGAGGCCGAGGTGGCCACCGTGAAGGTGGAGGTGCCGCCGGCGGTGACCGAGCTGGGGTTGAACGTCACGGTGGCGCCGGTCGGGGCGCCGGTGGCGGTCAGGGTGACCGACTGCGCGGTGCCCGCGGTGACCGCGGTCGAGACGGTCGCCGTCGCGGACCCGGCCTGAGCCACCGAGCCCGAGGACGGCGCGACGCTCACCGAGAAGTCGTTGGTGGGCGCGCTGGTCACGGTCAGGTTGTACGTCGCGGTGTGCGTGCCGGTGGCCCCGGTCCCGGTGATGGTGATCGGGTAGGTGCCCGCCGGGGTGGACGCGGAGGTCGCGATGGTCGCCGTGGAGCTGCCCCCGGCGGTGACCGAGCTCGGGTTGAACGTCACCGTGGTGCCCGACGGCGCACCGCTGGCGGTCAGCGAGACCGACTGCGCGCTACCGGAGGTGACCGCGGTGGACACGGTCGCGGTGGCCGACGAGCCCGCCGGAACCGAGCCCGAGGTCGGGGAGACGCTCACCGAGAAGTCGTTCGTCGTGGTGCCGCCACTGGTGAACGGGGCGAACGTGTTGCTGAAGAACCACTGGCTCTGCGAGATGCCCGAGCAGGTGTCCGAGCCGCCGGTGCCGGGGCAGCCGCCGTTGTCGCGCTGGAGCGCCCAGAACGAGATCTCGCCGATGCCGTTGGACTGCGCCCAGCTGAGCACCGGGGCCGCGTCCGCGGTCTGGAAGGTCTCGGCCGCGCCGAAGTCGTCGATGCCCGGCATCTCGGTGACGCCGATCATGCCCCACAGCTGCGCGGTGGTCTTGCTCGGGTACAGGGTGGCCAACTGGTTCTTCAGGCCGGTGGCGGCCGTCTTGGTGTCGTTGGCCATGTTGTGCGTGCCCGCGTTGTCGTAGTAATCGAACGTCATGATGTTGACGGTGTCGATCCGGGCGTTGTTGGTGACCGCGTTCTGCAGGACCTTCAGGCCGGAGGAGGCCAGGCCGCTGGTCGTGGTCGGCAGGGTGTAGGTGAACTGGATGGTGCGGCCGTTGGCCGCCGCCCAGTCCTCGACCATCTTGATGGCCTTGTTCCGCCGGTCGATGCCGGCGGTGTTGGTCAGCGAGTTGTCCTCGGTGTCCAGGTCGATCCGCGTGACGTCATAGGTGGTGATGACGTTCTCGTACGCGGCGGCGATCGAGCTCACGTTGGTGCAGCTGTCGGCGATCTCGGTGCCGGTATTGTCCGCGGTGTAACCGCCGAAGGACGGGATCACGTCGCCGCCGGCGGCCCGGATCTTGGTGATCGAGGCGCCGAAGGTGGAGGACGAGATCGGCATCGAGGTGTCGCCGTTCCAGTACACCGTGCAGGAACCCTTGGTGGCGGCCTGGATGAACGCCATCGTCAGGTACTTCGCACCGGACGCCGCACTCAGCGTCGCCGGGTCGTCCCCGTTGTACGCCTCGAAGTACGGCGCGAAGATGTGCGCCGGGGTGGGGGTCGCCGCTGGAGTGGCGGCATGGCCAGCTGTCGCAGACGCCATGAAGGCGCCGGCACTGGCCGCTATCGTCGCCGCGGCGGTCGCTAGCGCGCGGAGATGACGGCCTGTCCGTTTCATGATGCTCCCAGGTGGCAGGGCATTGATCAGGAATGGATCTTGGAAGGGGCGGCCGCCCTGGGGGACATCATTGGACTAGACCAGAGGTCTGTCAAGGTTCCTAACAGTTCGACTTCCAACCGGCGGATCCCGCCGCCGGTCACAGGGCCCGCAGCGCGTCCACCGCGATCCGGGCCGCGGAGCCGATCACGGCGTCGGCGGCGGGCAGGATGGCGGAGGCGGACGCCGCGTGTGTGAAAACCGCGACCGCGTAGCGGCCTCCGTCGGGGTACTCCACGACACCGGCCTCGGCGCGCAGCGTCGGCAGCGTCGCGGTCTTGCCGCTGACGCTCACGTCGTCGAACGGGAACCCCGAAGCCAGCCGATGGGTCCACGCCTGCCCGCCGAGCAGGGACCGCAGTTCCGTCCCGAGTTCGCCGCCGCAGACCTCGTCGCGCCAGATCGCGGCGAGGAGGGCCGTCAGTTCCCGGGGCGTGGAGCGGTTGGTGCGCGCCGGATCGAGGACGCTGAGGGTACTGAGTTCCCCGACGTCGCCCGGGTCGGCGAGCCTGCCGCGCTCGGCGGTCAGCAGGTGCTGGATGTCGGCCATGACGTGGACGGCGACCGTCTCGCGCAGCCCGAGTGCGGCCATCGTGCGGTTCACCGTCTCGACCCCGACGGCCTGCCACAGGACATCGGCGGCGGCGTTGTCGCTGACCGCGACTGTCAGCGTCGCGAGGTCCCGCAAGGAGAGCCGGACGCTGTCCCGCATAAGTGCTATCCCTGACAAGCCTGGAGTCCGGGCTTCCGCGGGGATCTCGATCTGGCGCGTGCGATCGAGGCGACCGGCAGCGGCCTCGCGATAGAGGGTCGCGAGCAGACACACCTTGTGAAGGCTGCTGGTCGGTTCCGGTGTTGTCGCGCCGACGGAGACGGTCGCGCCGGTGTCGATGTCGAGCGCGTGCAGTCGTCCCGTGACGCCGGCGTCGGTGAAGGCGGCGGTGATCCGGGCGGCGGCTCGGCGGCCCTCGCTCCCTGGACGACGGCTCTCGTTCGCCGCGCGGCGGGTCTCGTTCACAGCAGGAACTCCGATATCGCGCGCGGGATCTGGCGTTGCTCGGGGACGGCGGTGTGCATCCCGCCGTGGCTCCGCAACACATCGAAGGCGGTCTCGGCGAACATCCGGACCGCCGGGCCGTCGTGCCCCTGGCGCCAGGCGACGGATATGCGCCAGGTCAGAGGGCTTCCCGTCAGCGGCAGCCATACCGTTCCGGCTGTCGGCGCCGGCTCGGGGACGAGGGCGACCAGGTTCGGATCGGACATGATGAGCGCCCGCGTGAATTCGAGGCCTTCGACACCCCGGACAATGTTTGCCGTGAAACCATGACGGGCGCCCGCTGTCAGCGTCTCGTCGTGCAGCGCCGGGCCGGTCGCGCGCGGCGGCAGGGCTAGATCGCGCCCGGACAGGACGCGCAGGTCGACAGAGCTCTGACCCGCCAGCGGATCGTCGGCCGCGAGCAGCACGCCCAGCGGCTGGTGCAGCGTCGGGCCGAAGGCCAACCCCACGGCCGGGCACGGATGCCGCACGATCCCGGCGTCGAGCGTGCCCGCGGCCAGCTCCGCGACCTGGTCGGCGGTGCTCAGTTCGCGCAGGTCGAGGTCGCCGCCGGGACTCCGCTCGCGGAACCCGGTCAGCAGGGCCGCGACCGCCGCGCCGCCGAGCTGCTCGGGCACCGCCGCGCGCAGCGTCCCGGCCTCGCCGTCCTGGAGCCGGCCGACCACGGCCCGCAACCGGTCGGCGGCGGCGAGCAGCGGCTCGGCCTGGGCCAGCACCAGGCGCCCGGCCGGGGTCAGCGCCGCGCCGCCGCGCCCGCGGTCGAAAAGCCGCACACCCAGTTCGCGTTCCAGACGCTGGATCCGTTGCGACAGCGAGGGTTGTGCCAGCCGGAGGCGCACGGCGGCGCGGCCGAAGTGTTGTTCTTCGGCCACCGTCCGGAAGTACTTCAGGTGCGCCAGCAGGTCCACGACATGGGATCATAGTCACTTTGCTATGAATGCGTTTCCGATATGACTCTTGGACAGGATCGGGCGGCGCGGGTTCTCCTAGCGCGATGAGCCGCAAGACCAGAACCATCAGTTCGGCGATCGTGGCGGTCATCGCCGTGGCGATCGCGTCCGTGGCCCTGTGGCCGCGTTCCACCAGTTCCAGCAAGGACGGCGCCGGTCCGGCGGCCAGCGCAGGTTCCGCCGATTCCGCCAACCCCGCCAACCCCGCCAATACCGCCACGGCCGAACCGGCCACCCCGGAAGCGGTTGCCAAGGCCTTCCTCGACGCCTGGGCATCGGGCGACTACGCCAAGGCCGGTGCCCTCACCGACAACGCGAAGGCCGCCGGACCGCGGCTCCAAGCGGTCATGAAATCGCTGAACCCCGCGTCAGTACAGCTGACATTGGGTTCACAGGAGACTGTGAACCACTTCAACTTCACCGCCGTTGACACTTTCGGCGGCGGCCCGCAATGGAAGTACGGATCCTTGCTGGCCGTCGTCCCCGCGTCCGGGACCGCGTCGCCGCTCGTGCACTGGTCGTCGGCGATCATCCATCCGCAGCTCGGCGCGCAGGGCACGCTGACGGCGACGCCACCGCCGGTGGCCGTGGTCGACGCCAAGGGCGTGCCCTTGTCGGCCGCCGCGCATCCCAGCCTGAGCACGGTTCTGGCCAAGCTGGCGACGGCGCGGCCGGGCGGATCCCCGGCACCGACCGGCCTGCGGATCAACTTCGTCGACGTCAACACCGGCGCGGTGATAGCTGGCGCGCCGTCGTATCCCGTCGGCGCCTCGACGACCACCGCCGGACTCCAGCTGTCGACGACGCTCGACGACAAGGTCCAGAGCGCCGCCGAACGTGCTCTGAACGCGTATCCGGAGTCCGGCATGGTCGTCATCAAGCCCAGCACCGGTGGTGTCCTGGCGATGGCCGGCAACTCCAAGACCACAGCCGGGCTGGCCTACCACGCGACCCGCGCGCCGGGCTCGACGTTCAAGACCATCACGACGGCGGCGTTGATGCAGGCCGGGGTCAAGCCCTCGGATCCGGCGCCGTGCCCGCCGACGTCGACCGTCGGTTCGCAGACGTACCACAACGACGACGGCCTCAAGAACGGCTACCCGAACGCGACGCTGGCCGACGCGTTCGAGCAGTCCTGCAACACCTCGTACGTCGGCCTGCGCGATCGCCTGTCCGGCCTGTCCGCGCTCGCCGATGAGGCGAAGACCTACTTCGGGCTGAACCAGCCGTGGGACATGGGCCTGGGACCGGCGACCTACTGCACGGCGGACGACCGGCAGGTCCCGGTCTCCGACGGCCAGGAGCGGTTCGCGGCCGAGACCTTCGGCCAGGGGAACATCACGATGTGTCCGCTGACCATGGCTTCGGTCGCGGCGACGGTCGCGTCGGGGTCGTTCAAGCAGCCGATCCTGGTGCCCGGCGCGAAGCAGGCGACGGCGACGCCGCTGTCGGCGGACGTCGCCGCGGGTCTTCGGACCCTGATGCGCGGTGTGGTCACTGACGGTACGGCCACGTCGCTTCGCGGCATCAGCTCGACGCTCGGCGCGAAGACGGGGACGGCGGAGCGGGAGGGCGAGAACCCCGACAGCTGGATGATCGTGGTGGATCCGCAGCACGACATCGCCGTGGCGTGCGTCGTGCTGAACGGTGGGTTCGGCAACGACAAGGCCGGCCCGGCGATCAAGGCGATGCTTGCGGGGATCGGGGTGGGAGGCCGCTGAGGCATTGGGTGGGGGCGGATATCCGCCCTATGGCCGGTGTGGGTGGCCGGATGGGTGAAACCGCAGGCAGCACCATGGTTCGGGCCCGGGGCGGGTTGCGAAGATCGAAGTGTTCGATCTTTGCGACGTTGCTTCAGAAGGAGTCACCCATGCGCGCCTCTCGTCTTGCCGCCGCTTCGCTGGCCGGTGTCGTCATCGCTGGGATTGCCGGGATTGCTGTGCCGACGGCTGCCAATGCGAATGCGGGAGGGCAGGCCCCGGAGCGGAAGCAGGAGCAAGGGCAGGGGCTCACGCTCCGGCTTCCGGCGCCGTCGGGCCGGTATGCCACTGGCGAGTCCACGTTCCGGCTCGTCGACGACTCCCGGGCCGATCCGTGGGTGCCGGGCCAGCCGTATCGCGAGCTGATGATCAGCGTCTTCTACCCGGCGAAGCACGGCGGCGGGCATGGTGTGACGACCACGAACCAGTTCCCGAAGGCGGTCGCCGCAGGGGTGGCTCCGGCGCTGGACGGGAGCTTCGAGCTCACGCCGGGTCTGGTGAACTGGGCCGCGACGAAGACGCATTCGGTGGCCGACGCGCCGATGGCCGCGGGGCGTTTCCCGGTCGTGCTGTATTCGCCGGGGGCGGGTGATGCGCGGGACTGGAACGTCACCTTGGTCGAGGACCTCGCGTCGCGCGGCTACGTCGTCGTCACCGTCGACCACACCGGTGAGGGGCCGGCGGTGCAGTTCCCGGACGGGCATGTCGTGGACAACGGGCCGTTGATGACGCTGGCCGGGCAGGCGGCGCAGAACGGCACGTTCCCGGACTTCCTGGAGAACCTGGTCGCCGTCCGGGTCGCCGACACCAAGCTGGTGCTGGACCGGCTCGGCAGCCTGCCGCACCGGCTCACGGCGGGCATGGACCTGAGCCGGATCGGGATGTTCGGGCAGTCCGGCGGCGGGTTCACCGCGGCGTCGACGATGTACGACGACCCGCGGATCAAGGCGGGCGTCGACATGGACGGGACGATGGAGTACACGCAGGAGCCGGACGGTACGCATCTCAGCGAGGTCGCGCAGCATGGTCTGGACCGGCCGTTCCTGCTGATGGGCAGCAGCGGGCACAGCGGGAGCGATGTGCGCCGGGAGCCGTCGTGGGCCGCGTTCTGGCAGCACCAGCGCGGGTGGAAGGCCGACGTCACGCTGTTGGACTCCGAGCACGCGTCGTTCACCGACGCCGAGGCGCTGCTGGCGCAGCTGGCCGGGCGGGTTCCGGACGCGACGCTGGTCGCCGGGATCGGGACGGCCGATCCGGCGCGGGCGCGGGCCGCCGTCAGGGCCGATCGGGCGGTTGTGGCGTCGTTCTTCGACAAGTTCCTGAAGGGGTGCGACGACCACCTGCTCGACGGCGGGCAGACTGGATACCCGATCAGCGTGGAGAGGTAGGGCGAGGACGATGGCTGGAACCGGAACCCGTTGGGCGGACTCGGAGCTCCCGATCGTCGCCGCGCCGATGGCCGGCGGGCCGAGCACCGTGGCGCTGGCGTCGGCGGTGCACGCCGCGGGCGGGTTCCCTTTCCTGGCCGCGGGATACAAGTCCGCCGAGGCCATGGCCGACGAGATGCGGCGGGCGCGGGAGATCGGGGGAACGTTCGGGATGAACCTGTTCGTGCCCGGGACGATGCCGGTGGACGAGCGGGCGTTCCGCGCCTATGCCGAGGAACTGGAGCCGGAGGCCGTGCGGCTCGGGGTGGAGCTCGATCCGCGGCCGGTGGTCGATGACGATGATCAGTGGGATGAGAAGCTCGCGGTGTTGGTGGCCGATCCGGTGGCGGTGGTTTCGCTGACCTTCGGCTTGCCGGACGCGCGGGACATCGCGGCCTTGCGGCGGGTGGGGAGCCGGGTGCTGGCGACGGTGACGACGGCGGAGGAGGCGCGGGCCGCGGCTGAGGTGGGTGTCGACGGGGTTGTGGTGCAGGCGCCGGCGGCCGGAGGGCATAGTGGGACGTTTGATCCGTACCGGTCGGTGGGGTCGGTGCGTGGATCCGATTTGGTGCGGGAGGTGCGGGCTGCGGTGGATCTGCCGATCGTGGCGGGGGGTGGGGTGGCTGAATCGGCGGATGTCAGCGAGCTGCTTCACGCTGGAGCGGAGGCGGTTGTTGTCGGGACGTTGTTGTTGAGGGCGGACGAGTCGGGTGCTTCGCAGACGCACAAGGATGCGCTGGCCGCCCCGGAGTACACCGAGACGGCCATTACGCACGCGTTTACTGGGCGCCCGGCGCGCGGGCTGCGCAACGGGTTCATGGAGCGGCATGGGGCCGGGGCGCCGTGGGGGTATCCGGCGGTTCATCACCTGACGCGGCCGATGCGGCAGGCGGCGGCGAAGGCCGGGGATGCGGAGCGGTTGCATTTGTGGGCCGGGACCGGGTTTCGGGCGGCGCGGACGGGGGCCGTGGGGGAGATTGTTCGGGGGTTGGCGGCGGGGTTGTAGAAGAGGCTGTTGGAGGGGTTGTAGGAGGGGAACCCTGTCCGCGCTGCACGGTGCAGAAGGAGGAGGGGAGTGGGGTCAGCCGCGATACGGCGGGTGGCCGCCCCAGCTCCACTTCGGCATCGGCGCGTCGTAGGCGTCCACCCCGGGGCGCGAGTTGATGACCGCCAGGCGGGTGCCCCACTCGATGTAGCCGGCGAAGGCGGCGCGGAACTCGGGGTCGTCGGGCAGGCCGACCTCGTCGGCGGCGTCCATCAGGAGGCTGACCCAGCGGCGGCGCTGCTTCTCCTCGATGCCGCGGCCGAGGTGGCGGGAGACCATGTGGCGGTAGCCGCCGTGGTGGTCGGTGTAGGTGGTGGGGCCGCCGAAGACCTCGCCGAGCCAGAGGGCGACGTGCTGGGGATGCTGGGGATCCATGCCCCCGAACAGGGGGATCAGCAGGTCGTCCTTGAGGACCTCGCGGTAGAAGGCCTCGGTCAGGCGCTCCAGTGCCTCGCTGCCGCCCAGCCACTCGTAGAGGCTCGGCACCGCGCCACCGTCGCCGCGGACGGGGGTCTTCTCGTAGTGGCGCATCTCCTCGATGTCGCCGACGAAGGGCTTGATCTCGGCGAAGAAGGGTGCGAAGTGCTCGCCGCCGCGGAAGCCCTCCAGGTGGTCTTTCGCGGAGCTCCACGTGATGCGAAGGATGTAGCTCTCGGGTTCGTCGGTGCAGCGGGACAGCTCGTAGTCGACGCACTGCGGCGCGGCGGCCAGGCTCGTGGCGGCGCGGGCGTAGGAGGCCTCGAACTCGGGGGCGCGGTCGGTGGGGACGCGGTAGCGGATGTATTCGACGATCACGGACGAGCCTCCAGCGATGATGATTACTTGATTACAACTGCGGTGGGGCGGCGGCATCCACTATGGCGGATGTGGCGCGTCTGTGCCGGAACTTGGAGGTTCCTGGGGTGCGGAGCCCGGTGGATGTAACATGCGGTTCGGTGTTGTGACTATGACAGTTCGCTTCCGTTCTGGGGACAGGGATCGCTGATGAGTTCCGAGTCGCGGAGGTTCGGTTTTCGGCCGACGGCTGAGGACGTCCACCTGTTTCGGCTCGCCGTGCCGGCGCTGGGGAACCTGGTGGCCGAGCCGCTGTTCCTGCTGGCCGACTCCGCGATCGTCGGGCATCTGGGGACGCCGCAGCTGGCGGGGTTGGCGGCGGCCAGTGCATTGCTGGCGACGTTGACGTACTTGTGCGTGTTCCTGGCGTACGGGACCACCGCGGCGGTGGGGCGGCGGATCGGCGCCGGGGATCTGCCGGGGGCGGTGCGGCAGGGTGTTGACGGGATGTGGCTGGGGGTGATTCTCGGGGTGGTGTTGGGGCTGGGCGGGATCGTGTTCGCCGAGCCGTTGGTGAGGATGTTCGGGGCGTCGCACGAGGCGGTGCCGTACGGGGTGACGTATCTGCGGGTGGCCTCGCTTGGGCAGCCGGCGATGTTGGTGGTGCTGGCGTCGACGGGGGTGCTGCGGGGGTTGCAGGACATTCGTACGACGTTGGTCGTCGCGGCGAGCGGGGCCGGGGCGAATGTCGTGCTCAACTACGTGCTGGTCTATCCACTGGGGATGGGGATCGCGGGTTCCGCGACCGGGACCGTGCTGACGCAGTACGGGATGGCCGCGGCTTATTCGGCGGTCGTCTACAAGGCGGCGCGGAGGTATGGGGCGCCGTTGAGGCCCGATCGGGAAGGGATCAAGCAGGCGGCTTCCGCGTCGGTTCCGCTGTTGATTCGCACGATACTGCTGCGCATGGCGCTGCTCGCGGGGACGATCCTGGCGGCGAGGTACGGGACGGAGGCGCTGGCGGCGCAGCAGGTGGCGTGGTCGCTGTGGGGGTTCTTGGCGCTGGTGCTCGACGCGCTGGCTATTGCGGGGCAGGCGTGGATCTCGCAGCTGTTGGGGGGTTCGGATGTGGAGGGGGCGCGTCGGGCTACGCGGCGGACGATGCAGTGGGGGGTGGTGACGGGGGTGGTGCTCGGGTTGGTGGTTCTGGCTACACGGCAGTTGTTCATTCCGTTGTTTACGGAGGATGAGGTGGTGCGGCATTTGTTGAGTGAGGTTTTGTTGTTGGAGGTGTTGTTCTTGCCGATTGCCGCGCCGGTGTTTGTGTTGGACGGGATTTTGATCGGGGCGGGGGATGGGCGGTATTTGGCTTGGGTTGGGGTTGTTACCACGGCGGTTTATCTTGGGGCGGCGTTGAGTAGTTATGCGGGGGGTGGTGGGTTGATGGGGTTGTGGTGGGCTTTGGGGGTTTTCATGGTGGCGCGGTTGGTGGTTCTGGTGGTGCGGATTCGGACGGATCGGTGGATTGTCACGGGGGGTGGGGGCGCGGGTGGGGGTGCGGGGTTGCGGGAGGGGGATGTGGTGGTCAGTGGGGAGGTGGCTGCGGTTACGCAGACGCCTTGAGGTGGGGTGGGAATGGATGGATGGGTGAACTTCGAGTGCTGATGCGCTGTGGGTTTGAAGACCAGGCAAGATCAAAAGCCAGTCAAAAGCGCCTCCGGCGGCCCCTCCGGGGAGGGCCTCGCTCTGGAAAGAGTGGGGCCGGGTGGGTTGGCGCGGCTTTGGTCGGTGGTTCCGGTTTCGGTTCCGGTCTTTCCGTCGCATCGTCGCCTGAAGGAATCACACCGCCCAGGCGGTATCAAGGCGACCCTTTGGGTGCTGTGCCCTGGCTGATGCGAGCCTTGACACCGCCTGGGCGGCGCGATTGGCTGCGCCCGCCGAAGCGACGGAAAGACCGGAACCGAAGACCTGGTTTTGGGAAGGGCGAAAGTCAAAAGCGGGGCGGCGGGTTGTGGGTGGTGCGGTCGGTCTGGCCGCTGCGGGTTGGGCTGGCAGAATGGCTTTATGGCGGTGACGGACGAGGCGATCGAGAAGATCAAAGAGATGATCACCCAGGGGCGGTTGCGGCCTGGGGATCGGTTGCCGAAAGAGGCTGATCTGGCCTCTGAGCTGGGGCTTTCTCGGAGCTCGTTGCGGGAGGCGGTGCGTGCGCTGTCGCTGATCCATGTGCTGGACGTGCGTCAGGGCGACGGTACTTATGTCACCAGCCTGGAGCCGGCTCGGCTTCTGGAGGCGATGAGTTTCGTGGTGGACTTCCATCGCGACGACACCGTGCTGGAGTTCCTGGAGGTCCGGAGGATCCTGGAGCCGGCGGCGACGGCCATGGCGGCGCAGCGGATCACCGATGAGGAGGTGGCGGAGCTGCGGGCGCATCTGGAGCTGATCGGCAATGCGCCGACGGTGGAGGATCTGGTTCGTAATGACCTGGAGTTCCACAGCCGGATTGCTTCGTGCTCGCGCAATGTGGTGCTCGGGTCGCTGCTCGATAGTTTGTCCGGGCCCACGACTCGGGCGCGGGTGTGGCGCGGGCTCACTCAGGAGGGTGCGCTGACGCGGACGTTGATGGAGCACAACGCGATCCTTGACGCGCTGGCCGAGCGGGATACCGAGGGTGCTCGGGCTTGGGCGACGATCCATATTCTGAGCATCGAGCAGTGGTTGCGGAAGACGCTCAGTGAGGATCGTGAGCAGGCTGAGGGATGATCGGGCGGGCGCCGTTGGGGGCGCCCGCCCGCGTTGCTAGTCCTGGGCGGCTCCGGATGTGTAGCGGGAGACGATCAGGGCCACCAGGATCACCACTCCGTTGAAGAACTCGATGTCCTGGGCCGACACGTGGCCGAAGGTCAGGACGTTCTCGATCAGGCGGAGGGTCAGGACGCCGGTCAGGGCGCCGAACAGGGAGCCGCGGCCGCCGTTCATGCTGACGCCGCCGATCACGGTGGCGGCGAAGACCTCGAAGATCTTGCCGGTGCCTTGGCTCGCTGAGGCCGAGCCGAGGCGGCCGGCGTAGAGCAGGCCTGCGAACGCGGCCAGCATCGAGCCGATGATCAGGACGATCCAGATGGTGCGTTCGACCCGGATGCCCGCTGCGCGGGCGGCGGCCGGGTTGCCGCCGATGGCGTAGAGGGCGCGTCCGTGTCGGAACCAGCCCAGGGCCGCGATTCCGATGGCGAACAGGAGTCCGCACACCCACACGGAGGCGGGCAGGCCCAGCCAGTCGTGGTGGCCGAGGTAGGCGAAGGACGGGGGGAGGGTGAACACGGTCTGGCCGCCGTCGATCACGATCACCAGGCCGTGCAGCATGGTCAGCATCCCGAGGGTGACGACGAATCCGTTGAGGTTCATCTTCAGGATCAGGAAGCCGTTCACCGCTCCGACGGCCGCGCCGACCAGCAGGCAGATCGGGATGGCCATCCAGGCCGCGCCGAAGCCCAGGCCGTTGAACCGGTTGCCGGAGGTGGGCAGCACCAGCCACAGCGCGATCACCGGGGCCAGGGTCACCGTCGACTCCAGCGACAGGTCCATGCGGCCGCCGATCAGGATCAGCGCCTCGGCCAGGACCAGGACGCTGAGCTCGGTCGACTGCTGGAGCATCGCCAGGAAGTTGTCGCCGGTCAGGAAGTCCGGCGACTCGATGAAGCCGATCAGGATCAGCAGCGCCATCGCCGGCAGCAGCGAGAACTCGCGGAGCCAGCGGGTGCCCGGGCGGCGGCGCGCCGGGGACTCGGGGTGGTTCGCGGGGAGCAGCTCGGCCGCGTCGGACATCGTCGTGACCTCACTCATCGTCAGTCCTCTTCTCTTGCTGCGCGGGGGGCTCGCCCAGGCCCTCGACGGCGGCGATCAGCTCGGCGTCGCCCCACCCTCCGGGGAACTCCGCGACCACCGCGCCCTTGAACATCACCAGCACCCGGTGGGCGATCCGCAGGTCGTCGAGCTCGTCCGAGACCAGCAGCGCCCCGCAGCCGGCTTCGGCGGCCTGCCGTACGGTGCCGAGCAGCGACTCCTTGGACTTCACGTCCACCCCGGCCGTCGGCCGGATCAGCACCAGGGCCTTCGGCTCACTGGCCAGGGCCCGTCCCATCACGACCTTCTGCTGGTTGCCGCCGGACAGCGCCGAGACCGGCTGGTCCGGCCCCTCGGCCTTCACGTCCAGGCGTTCCATCAGGGCGCTGCCGGCGCGGCGCAGGGACTCCGTGGTGAAGAACCCGTGCCGGCCCAGGCGGTCGGTCGCGGTCAGCGTGATGTTCTCGGCGATCGGCCGCAGCGGGATCACGCCCTGTGCGTGCCGGTCCTCCGGGACGAAGCCCAGTCCGGCCCGCAGGGCGTGCGGGACGCTGCCGGTCGGCACCCGGCGTCCGGACACCTCCACGGTCCCGGCGGCCGGCCGGTGCAGCCCGGCGACCGTCTCGCCGACCGTCACGGCGCCGGAGCCGCCGGCCCCGGCCAGGCCGACGATCTCGCCGACGCCCACCGTCACTCCGAAGTCGGCGAAGGCGCCGGGCACGGTCAGGCCGCTGACGTGCAGCGCCGGAGCGCCTGGCGCGGTCGGCGGCTGGTAGCGGTCCACCGCGAACTGGGCCCGTGCCGAGCGGTCCTCGCCGGTCATGGCCTCGATCAGCTCGTCCTTGTCCAGGCCGGAGACCGGCGCGGTCAGGATGTGCCGGGCGTCGCGGTAGACGGTGACCGTCTGGCAGACCTCGTAGACCTCGCTCAGGTGGTGCGAGATGAACAGGAACGCGACGCCGGACTGCTGGAGCCGGCGCAGCCGGTCGAACAGCGAGGCGATGTTCGCGCCGTCGAGCTGCGCGGTGGGCTCGTCCAGGATGATGAACCGGGCGCCGAAGGACAGCGCCCGGGCGATCTCCAGCACCTGGCGCTGGTCCACGGCCAGGGTCGCGGCGGCGGCGGCCGGGTCGACGTCGATGTCGTACTCGGCCAGCAGGGCCGAGGCCCGGGCGCGCAGCGCCTTCCAGCTGATCCGGCGCGCCCCCTCGGACTGCCGGTTCAGGAACAGGTTCTCGGCCACCGACAGCGTGGGGATGATCGTCGACTTCTGGTAGACGCAGGCCGCGCGGGCCTGCCAGCCGGCGCGGTCCGACGGCTGCGGGGCCGGCTCGCCGCCGAACAGGATCCGGCCGTGGTCCGGCCGGGCCAGCCCGGTCAGCAGCGAGACCAGCGTGGACTTGCCGGCGCCGTTGCGGCCGACCAGGGCGTGCGCCTCGCCGGGGGCCACGGACAGGCCGACGTCGATCAGCGCCCGGGTGGCGCCGAAGCTCTTGGACACCCCGATCGCGGCGGCGACCGGGGCGGCCGGGTCGGACCCGGCGGCCCCGGAGGCGTGGCCGGGGCGGCCGGGGTCGCCGGCCGCCCTGGAGTCGTGCGTCGTCATCGCGCCGTCACTTGCCGACCTGGTTGCCCCACAGCGCCGGGTCGCCGACGTTGTCGGCGGTCACCAGGGGCGCGGGCAGCTGGTCCTCCAGGCCGTTGGGCAGCTGGATGATGGTCGAGCCGTGGTCGGTCGGGCCGGGGGTGAAGGTCTTGCCGGCCAGCGCCTGCTGGGCGTAGTAGAGCCCGTACTTGGCGTAGAGGTCGGCCGGCTGCGACACGGTGGCGTCGATCTGGCCGGCCTTGATGGCCGCGAACTCGGCCGGGATGCCGTCGTTGGAGACGATGAAGATGTGCTTGGGGTCGGTCGGCGGCACCAGCAGGTTCTTCTGCTGGAGCAGGGAGACGGTCGGCGCCAGGAACACGCCGCCGGCCTGCATGTAGATGCCGTTGACGGTGCCCTGGGTGAGCGCGTCCTGGAGCTTGGCGGCCGCCACGTCGCCCTTCCACTCGGTGGCCTCGGCCAGCACCTTGATGCCGGGGTAGCTCTTGGCCATGCAGTCGCCGAAGGCCTCGGAGCGGTCGCGGCCGTTGACCGAGGTCAGGTCGCCCTCGAACTCCACGACGGTGCCGGTGTTGTTCAGCTTGTCGCCGAGGAACTTGCAGGCCTTCTCGCCGTAGGCGCGGTTGTCGGCCCGCACCACCATGTAGACCTGGCCCTTGTCCGGGCGGGTGTCCACGCTGATCACCGGGATCTTCTTGCCGGCCAGGTCCTCCAGGGTGCTGGCGATCGCGCCGGTGTCCTGCGGGGCCATGACCACGGCCTTGGCGCCCTGGCCGGTGAGCGTGGCGACGTTGGAGACCAGGACGTCGGTCTTGTTGTTGGAGTTGGTCGGCGTCAGCGCGTCCAGCTTCTGGTCCTTGACGTCCTGGTTGACGTACTTGGCGTAGCTGTTCCAGAAGTCGGAGTCCGAGCGCGGGAAGTCGATGCCGATCTTGCCGCCGGAGCCGGACTTGCTGCCGGACCGCCCGCAGGCGGTGGCGCTCGCGCTGAGCGTGATGACGGCCACGAGGGCCAGAAGTGTTTGCGACGTGCGGTGAAGCCTCATGCCGTCCTCGCTGGGAGAGGGTGGGTGCCGGAAGTGTGTGGCGTAAATCACGCGCCGTTTTAGTCATCCGATGTATAGCCCTGGCGTGGCGCTCTGGCAAGGGTTTTGGTCGCACGAGTTTCCGAATGTTACGAGATCGATTTTCAGAAACGGCAGGCCGGGGCCGGAAACCGACTGTGAGAAGGATCTTGATTCCCTTGACGATAGATCCGATGTTTGCCTAGAGTCCCGAGGCGTGAAACTCCTCCGCCTCGGCGAGCCCGGCCGCGAGCGCCCCGTGCTGCTCGCGCCCGACGGCCGTCATCTCGACCTGGCCGGCGTCGCCGGCGACCTGGACCGCGCGTTCTGGCTGGACGGCGGTCCGGACCGGGTGCGCGCCGCCGCCGCCTCCGGCGCCCTGCCCGAGCTCCCGCCCGAGCAGGTCGCCGGGCTGCGGGTGGGCGCGGCCGTCGCCCGGCCCGGCAAGGTGGTCTGCATCGGGCTGAACTACCGCGACCACGCCGAGGAGACCGGGGCGCCGATCCCGCCGCGGCCGGTGGTGTTCATGAAGGACCCGTACACCGTGGTCGGTCCGAACGACGACATCCTCATCCCGCGCGGGTCGGTGAAGACCGACTGGGAGGTGGAGCTCGCGGTGGTCGTCGGCGCGCGGGCCCGCTACCTGGAATCCGACGCCGAGGCGCTGGCTGCGATCGGCGGCTTCGCAGTCAGCAACGACGTCTCCGAGCGGGAGTTCCAGCTGGAGCGCTCGGCGCAGTGGGACCTGGGCAAGTCCTGCGAGACCTTCAACCCGCTGGGGCCGTGGCTGGTCACCCCGGACGAGGTCGCGGACTGCCAGCGGCTGGGCCTGCGGCTCTCGGTCAACGGCGTGCAGCGGCAGAACGGCAGCACCGCGAACATGATCTTCGGGGTCGCCGAGATCCTGCGCTACCTGTCGCAGCACATGGTGCTGGAGCCGGGTGACGTGGTGAACACCGGAACCCCGGCCGGCGTGGCGCTCGGCATCGAGGGCAACCCGTACCTGCGGGCCGGCGACGAGGTCGAGCTGGCTATCGACGGCCTCGGGTCGCAGCGCTCGAAGCTGGTGCCGGCATGAGCCGCGTCACCGGGCTCCAGACCTTCGACGTGCGGTTCCCGACCTCGCGCGAGCTCGACGGGTCCGACGCCATGAACCCGGACCCCGACTACTCCGCGGCCTACCTGATCCTGCGCACCGACGCCGAGGACGGCCTGTCCGGCCACGGCTTCACCTTCACCATCGGCCGCGGCAACGACGTCCAGGTGGCGGCGATCGAGGCGCTGCGCGAGCACGTCGTCGGCCTGGACGTCGACGCGGTGTGCGCGGACCCCGGGATCGTCAGCCGGGCCCTGATCGGAGACAGCCAGCTGCGGTGGCTGGGCCCCGAGAAGGGCGTCATGCACATGGCGATCGGCGCGGTCGTCAACGCGGTCTGGGACCTGGCCGCCCGGCGCGCCGGGGTGCCGTTGTGGAAGCTGCTGGCCGACGCCGATCCGGAGTGGCTGGTCTCGCAGGTCGACTTCCGCTACCTCACCGACGCGCTGACCCCGGAGGACGCGCTGGCCCTGCTGCGCCGCGGCAAGGACGGCGCGGCCGGGCGGGAGGCGCGGCTGCGTGCCGAGGGCTACCCCGCCTACACCACCTCCCCGGGCTGGCTCGGCTACTCCGACGAGAAGCTGACCCGGCTGGCGCACGAGGCGGTCGCCGCCGGCTTCAAGCAGATCAAGCTCAAGGTCGGCGCCGACCTCGCCGACGACGTCCGCCGCTGCCGGGCCGGCCGGGCCGCGGTCGGGCCGGACGTCCGGATGGCGATCGACGCCAACCAGCGCTGGAACGTCGGGCAGGCGATCGAGTGGGTCAAGGCGCTGGCCGAGTTCGACCCGTACTGGATCGAGGAGCCCACCTCCCCGGACGACGTGCTCGGGCACGCCGCGATCCGGGCGGCGGTGGCGCCGGTGAAGGTGGCCACCGGCGAGCACGTGCAGAACCGCATCGTGTTCAAGCAGCTGCTCCAGGCCGGGGCCATCGACTTCCTGCAGATGGACGCCGCGCGGGTCGGCGGCGTCAACGAGAACCTGGCGATCCTGTTGCTGGCGGCCAAGTTCGGGGTACCGGTGTGTCCGCACGCCGGCGGCGTCGGACTGTGCGAACTGGTGCAGCACCTGTCGATGTTCGACTTCGTGGCGCTGTCCGGGTCGCACGAGGACCGGGTCATCGAGTACGTCGACCACCTGCACGAGCACTTCCTGACCCCGACGGTGGTGCGCGACGGCGCCTACCGGGCCCCGACGGCGCCGGGCTTCTCCGCGCAGATGTACCCGGCGACGCTGGAGGCGTATTCGTACCCTGACGGCTCGTTCTGGCGCGCGGACCGAGGAGAGGTGTGAGATGCGGGACTTCGAAGGACTGAAGGCGGTGGTCACCGGCGGCGGCTCCGGGATCGGCGCGGCCACCGCCCGGACCCTGGCCAACCGCGGCGCCGCGGTGGCCGTGCTCGACCTGGACCCGGAGCCGGCGATCGCCGCCGGGCTGCACGGCTTCCGGGCCGACGTCGCCGACGACGCCTCGGTGCGGTCCGCGGTGGCCGCCGCCGTGGAGGCGCTCGGCGGCCTGGACGTGCTGGTCAACAACGCCGGCGTCGGCACCGCCGGCACCGTCGAGGACAACCCCGACGAGCAGTGGCTGAGGGTTTACGACGTGAACGTGGTCGGCATGGTCCGGGTCACCCGGGCCGCCCTGCCGGCGCTGCGCCGGTCCCGGTACGCGGCGATCGTGAACACCTGCTCGATCGCCGCCACCGCCGGCCTGCCCCAGCGCGCGCTGTACTCGGCGACCAAGGGCGCGGTGCTGTCGCTGACCCTGGCGATGGCCGCGGACCACGTGCGCGAGGGCATCCGAGTGAACTGCGTGAACCCCGGCACCGCCGACACGCCGTGGGTGGGCCGGCTGCTCGACGCGGCGGCCGACCCGGCCGCCGAACGCGCCGCGCTGGAGGCCCGGCAGCCGATGGGCCGCCTGGTCAGCGCCGACGAGGTGGCCGCCGCCATCGCCTACCTGGCCTCCCCGACCGCTGCCTCGGTGACCGGCACGGCGCTGGCCGTCGACGGCGGCATGGCGGGTCTGCGGCTGCGCCCCGTGGGACAGTGAGGGCATGCGGAACCTGACCGACCTGTCCTTCGGGGCCGCCGGGATCGGCAACCTGTTCAGCGTGGTGGGCGAGCAGGACGCGCGCGCGACCGTGGACGCCGCCTGGGACGCCGGGATCCGGGTCTTCGACACGGCGCCGCACTACGGGCTCGGCCTGTCGGAGCGGCGGCTCGGCGCGGCGCTGCGCACCCGGCCGCGCGCGGAGTTCGTCCTGTCCACCAAGGTCGGGCGGATCCTCGAACCGGTCGCCGAGCCCGAGGGCCAGGACACCGAGGGCTTCGCGGTGCCGGCGGCGTTCCGGCGGGTCCTGGACTACTCCGCCGACGGCGTGCGCCGGTCCATCGAGGCCAGCCTGGAGCGCCTGGGCCTGGACCGGATCGACCTGGCCCTGATCCACGACCCGGACTTCGACGAGGAGCAGGCGCTGGGCGAGGCGTTCCCGGCGCTGGCCCGGCTGCGGGAGGAGGGCGTCCTGGGCGCGGTCGGCGTCGGGATGAACCAGACCCGGATCCCGTTGCGGTTCGTCCGCGAAACCGATATCGATGTGGTGCTGCTCGCCGGTCGCCACACCCTGCTGGACCGGTCGGGCACCGAACTGCTCGACGCGGCCGCGGAACGAGGGGTGGACATGGTGATCGGCGGGGTGTTCAACTCGGGTCTTCTGGTCGATCCCCGGCCGACGTCGACCTACGACTACAAGACGGTCGCGCCCGACGTGCTCGCGAAGGCGTTGCGGCTCAAGGCGACCTGCGAGCGGCACGGCGTCCCGCTGCGGGCCGCCGCGCTCCAGTTCCCGGCCCGGCATCCGGCCGTGAAGTCGGTCCTGATCGGCGCGCGCTCGCCCCGCGAGGTCCGCGACTGCGTGGAGATGGCGCGGCTGCCGATCCCCGACGCGCTGTGGGCAGAGGTCTGAGATGCGGGTCGCGCTGTTCATCGCGTGCTACAACGACGCGCTGTTCCCGGACACCGGCAAGGCCGTCACCGCCGTGCTGGAGCGGCTCGGGCACACCGTGGAGTTCCCGATGGCCCAGACCTGCTGCGGCCAGATGCACTACAACACCGGCTACCGCCGCGAGGCCGACGCCCTGGTCGGCGCGTTCAACGACGCCTTCCGCGGCTACGACGCGATCGTGACGCCGTCGGGATCCTGCGGCGGCCATGTACGCCACCACCACGACACTGAGACCGCGCCGGACGTCTACGAGTTCTCCGAATTCCTGGTCGACGTGCTCGGCGTGACCGATGTCGGCGCCTACTATCCGCACCGGGTCACCTACCATCCGACATGCCACAGTCTGCGCATGCTGAGGGTCGGCGACAAGCCATTGCGATTGCTGCGCGCGGTGCGGGGAATCGACCTGGTGGAACTGCCCGAGGCCGAATCCTGCTGCGGTTTCGGCGGCACGTTCGCGGTGAAGAACTCTGAGACGTCGGTGGCGATGCTCCGGGACAAGATGGGCAATATCGGTGCGACCAAGGCGGACACGCTCTGTGCTTCCGACAACTCCTGTCTGATGCATATCGGCGGCGGCCTGGGGCGCATCAAATCGGGAATCAGGACACTGCATCTGGCGGAGATTCTGGCGGGTACCCGATGAGCGATCAGAAAGTGAATGTGGTCTGGCTGGGGTCACCGACCTTCCCGAATGCCGCACATACCGCACTGAAGGACGAACAGCTCCGCCGCAACCTCAAGCACGCGACAACGACCATTCGCGATAAAAGGCTGCGAGCCGTCGCGGAACTCGAGGACTGGGAAACCCTGCGCCTGGCCGGCTCCCGGATCAAAGACCGCGTGATGCGGCACCTGGACGAGTACCTGCTGCGCCTGGAGGCGTCCGTCACCGCCGCCGGCGGCGTCGTGCACTGGGCCGCCGACGCCGCGGAGGCCAACCGCATCGTCATCGACCTGGTGCGGGCCCGGGGCGCCGACGAGGTCGTGAAGATCAAGTCCATGGCCACCCAGGAGATCGGCCTCAACGAGGCGCTCGCCGAGGAGGGCGTCACCGCCACCGAGACCGACCTCGCCGAGCTCATCGTGCAGCTCGACGACGACCGGCCCTCGCACATCCTGGTCCCGGCGATCCACCGCAACCGCACCGAGATCCGCGACATCTTCCGCCGCGAGATGGGCAAGAACGGCGTCCCGGCCCCCGACGGCCTGACCGACGAGCCGCGCGTCCTGGCCGAGGCCGCCCGCCGCCACCTGCGGGAGAAGTTCCTGCGCGCGAAGGTCGCGGTGTCCGGGGCGAACTTCGCCTGCGCCGACACCGGCACGGTCGGCGTCGTCGAGTCCGAGGGCAACGGCCGGATGTGCCTGACCCTGCCGGAGACCCTGATCACGGTCATGGGCATCGAGAAGGTGCTGCCGACGTTCGCCGACCTGGAGGTGTTCCTCCAGCTGCTGCCCCGGTCCTCCACCGCCGAACGGATGAATCCCTATACCTCGTTGTGGACCGGCGTCACCCCCGGCGACGGTCCGCGGGAGTTCCATCTGATCCTGCTCGACAACGGCCGCACCGCGACCCTGGCCGACCGCCAGGGCCGCTCGGCGCTGCACTGCATCCGCTGCTCGGCCTGCCTGAACGTGTGCCCGGTCTACGAGCGCACCGGCGGCCGCTCCTACGGCTCGGTCTACCCGGGGCCGATCGGCGCGGTGCTGACCCCGCAGCTGGTCGGCGTCGGGAGCTCGAAGCACGCCGACTCCCTGCCGTTCGCCTCCACCCTGTGCGGGGCCTGCTACGACGCCTGCCCGGTCCGCATCGACATCCCCGAGATGCTGGTGCACCTGCGGCAGAAAGTCGTGGACGCGCACCGCGGCGACGGGTTCCCGAAGCCGGAGGCGCTCGCCATGAAGGGCGCGCGGCTGGTCTTCGGATCGCCCCGGCGGCTGGCGTTCGCGGAGCGGCTGGGCGCCGTCGGCGGACGGATCATCGGGATCCGCGGCGGCCGGTGGCTGCCCGGGCCGGCGAAGAAGTGGACCGACGCGCGCGACGTTCCGGTGCCGGCGCGCGAATCGTTCCGGACCTGGTGGCGAAGGACGGGACGAGGATGAGCACACCGGTTTCGGCCAAGGACCGCATCCTGGCGAGCATCCGCTCGGCGCTGCACGACGTGCCGAAGGACGAGCGCCCCGAGGACGTCGACGTCCCCCGCGACTACCTGGACAGCCACGCGACCGGCGACGTCGTCGAGCTGTTCGTGGAACGCGTCGAGGACTACCGCGCGACGGTCACCCGGGTCCCCCCGGAGGAGGTCCCGGCAGAGATTGCCCGGATCCTCGGCGACCGCGGCGTCGAGAACCTCGTGGTGCCGCCGGGCTTCCCCGAGGACTGGCTCACCGGCTTCACCGGCACCCGGCTGTCCGACGACCCGCCGCTGAGCGCCGCCGACCTGGACGCCGCCGACGGCGTCGTCACCACCGCCGCGCAGGGCATCGCGCTCACCGGGACGATCGTGCTCGACGCCGGGCCCGGCCAGGGCCGGCGCGCGTTGTCGCTGGTCCCGGACCTGCACCTGTGCGTGGTCCGGGCCTGGCAGGTGCTGGCCGACGTGCCGCTCGCGGTCCGGGCCCTGGTCCCGCACCGGCCGACGACGTTGGTCTCGGGGCCGTCCGCGACCTCGGACATCGAGCTGGACCGGGTCGAGGGCGTGCACGGCCCGCGGACCCTGGAGGTCCTGCTGATTGTTGATTCCTGATGGAGTCTGTTTATTTTTGAGATCTCGGCTAGGCTGGGGGCACGTTCCACCCGGTCGCACTGGAGGTCTGGAAAGTATGCGTTTGCTCGTCATCGGAGGCGCGGGGTACGTCGGGTCGGTCACCGCCGCGGTGCTGGTCCGGGCCGGTCACGACGTGACCGTGGTCGACGACCTGTCGACCGGGCACCGGGACGCCGTACCGGCCGGCGCCGCCTTCCGGCACGCCGACGTGCTGGACGAGCGGCAGCTCGGCGACGTGCTGCGGGCCGTCACCGCCGACGGCCCGATCGACGCGGTCCTGCACTTCGCGGCCCGCTCGCTGGTCGGCGAGTCGGTCTCGGAGCCGGCCCGCTACTTCCGGCACAACATCGTCAGCACCGCCAACCTGCTGGAGGCGATGCGGGACCACGGGATCGGCACCATCGTGTTCTCCTCGACCGCGGCGACCTACGGCGAGCCGGAGCGCAGCCCGATCACCGAGGACCTGCCGACCGTCCCGACCAACCCCTACGGCGCCTCGAAACTGGCCGCCGACCAGCTGCTGACCTTCGCCGCCCCGGCCTACGGCATCGCGGCGGTGTCGCTGCGGTACTTCAACGTCGCCGGCGCCGACGGCTCGCAGGGCGAGCGCCACGAGGTGGAGACCCACCTAATCCCGCGCCTGCTGGACGTCGCGGCCGGGAAGGCGCCGGAGGCCTCGGTGTTCGGCACCGACTACCCCACGCCCGACGGCACCGCGATCCGCGACTACATCCACGTGCGCGACCTGGCCGAGGCGCACCTGCTGGCCCTGGACGCGGCGCGGACCGGGGAGCACCTGATCTGCAACCTCGGCACCGGCACCGGCTTCTCGGTGTACGAGGTGCTGGAGGCGGTGCGCAAGGCCACCGGCCACGAGCTGCCGGCCGTCGAGCGGCCGCGGCGGGCCGGCGACCCGGCGCGGCTGGTCGCGTCCGCCGAACGGGCCCGGACCGTGCTGGGCTGGCAGCCGGAGCGCACCGACCTGGTCGGGATCGTGCAGGACGCCTGGGCCTTCTATCGGCGCGCCGACGGCGAATAAAACAAAAAAGCCGCATCCGGACAATGTCCGGATGCGGCTCACTCATTGCCGCGAAAGGCGGAAACCGCTTAAAGCGGGCGGACGTCCTCCGCCTGCGCGCCCTTCGGGCCCTGGGTCACCTCGAACTCCACTCGCTGGTTCTCCTCCAGCGAACGGTAGCCGTTGGACTGGATTGCCGAGAAGTGCACGAACACATCCGGACCCCCCTCGTCCTGCGAGATGAAGCCGTAGCCCTTCTCAGCGTTGAACCACTTGACTGTCCCCTGAGCCATCCTGCTCTCATTTCCTGCTTGAAGCCACGTTTGTCGGTCTGCGGTTCTAGACGAGAACGGCCCGGCGGAATGGAGTTCCGCTGGGCCTTTAACACCGCGAACTTATGACCTTGGCTGCGAGTGTACGCGATCATCCTTCGCGCGGCGAACGACTAGATCACGATGCAGCCACGATGCGATCACGCCGGGGGCGGTTCGGCGCATATCGTGCACCGCTCGCGCACCACTCCTTAGCCGATACCACCCTCGAAGGCAAGGGGTGCTGTTCTAGGCTTGGCGCGTAGAAACCCGGCAGTCCAAAGGAGAACCGCCAGTGTCCGCGTCACCCAGCGTGTCCTATTCGATCACCGTCCGGCTGGAGGCACCCTCCTACGGCAACGCGGTGAGCGGGATCACCAGGGTGGTGGAGGACGCCGGCGGCGTCGTCACCGGCCTGGACGTCTCCGGTTCCAGCCGCGACCGGCTCCGCGTCGACGTCACGATCGCCGCCTCCAGCGAGGAGCACTCCCGCGCGGTCACCGAGGCCCTGGGCAAGATCGAGGGCGTCGAGGTCGGCCGGGTCTCCGACCGCACCTTCCTGATGCACCTCGGCGGCAAGATCGAGATGCGCTCCAAGGTGTCGCTGCGCAACCGCGACGAGCTGTCCATGGCCTACACCCCCGGCGTCGCCCGGGTCTCCCTGGCGCTGGCCGAGAACCCCGACGACGCCCGGCGCCTGACCATCAAGCGCAACACCGTCGCGGTCGTCACCGACGGCTCGGCCGTGCTGGGCCTGGGCAACATCGGCCCGATCGCGGCGCTGCCGGTGATGGAGGGCAAGGCCGCCCTGTTCAAGCAGTTCGCCGGCGTCGACGCCTGGCCGCTGTGCCTGGACACCCAGGACACCGAGGAGATCATCCGGGTGGTCAAGGCCATCGCCCCCGGCTTCGCCGGCATCAACCTGGAGGACATCAGCGCCCCCCGCTGCTTCGAGATCGAGCGCCGGCTGCGCGAGGAGCTCGACATCCCGGTCTTCCACGACGACCAGCACGGCACCGCCATCGTGGTGCTGGCGGCGCTCACCAACGCGCTGAAGGTGGTCGGCAAGAAGCTCTCCGACGTCCGCATCGTCGGCTCCGGCGCCGGGGCCGCCGGCACCGCCATCCTGCGCCTGCTGATCGCCGCCGGCGCCACCAGCATCACCGTCGCGGACTACCACGGCGTGGTCCACCGCGAGCGCGACGACCTGGACCGCGACGCCGAGCTGCGCTGGGTGGCCGAGCACACCAACCCGGGGAACCTGACCGGCACCCTGAAGGAGGCGCTGGCCGGCGCCGACGTCTTCATCGGCGTCTCCGCCCCGCACATCCTGACCGGCGACGACATCGCCACCATGGCCCCCGGCGCCATCGTCTTCGCCCTGGCCAACCCCGAGCCGGAGGTCGACCCGGACGAGGCGCTGCGCCACGCCGCGGTGGTGGCCACCGGCCGCAGCGACTACCCGAACCAGATCAACAACGTCCTCGCCTTCCCCGGCGTCTTCCGCGGCCTGATCGACGCCCAGTCCAACCACATCACGCCGGAGGTGCTGGTCGCGGCGGCGAAGGCGATCGCCTCCACGGTCGGCGACAGCGACCTGAACCCGAGCTACATCGTCCCGAGCGTGTTCCACCGGGATTTGGCGAAGACGGTCGCGGAGGCCGTGGTGGAGGTGGTGAAGGGGGTGAAGGGGGCCTCCTCCGCGCCGAAGTAGGCAGTGGCAGGCGGTCACCAACCGCACTAGACGGACGCCGAAGAGTAACGTCGACGACATGGGTACTGAGACGGAAGCAGCTGGACGTCCGGCGGGCAAGGCTCAGACACTGCGCTTGCAGGGACTGGCCAACGCTTTTACGCGCACGGCGTTGAGCACCCCGGGTGTGGCCAAAGGGATCGGACGATACCTGATCCTGCTCTACGTCGTGGGCCGCAAGTCGGGCAAGAAGTACACGGTCCCGATCGCCTACATCGAGCACGACGGGAAGGTACTGGTCGGCACGCAGTTCGGCTGGGCCCGGAACCTGGCGACCGGCCAGGACCTCCGGGTCCGCTACAAGGGCAAGGTACGAACCGCCGAGGTCGAGGTGGTCGCCGGCGAGCAGCGAACGATCGACCTGTACGCCGCCCTGTGCCGGGCCAACCACAACTTCGCGAAGTTCCACAACATCGCGATCGGCGCCGACGGCGAGCCCGACCCGGCCAATCTGCGCGAGGCATACCAGCAGGGCGCCAAGGCGATCCTGCTCACGCCGAAGCCGTAGGCGGCCGGGGAGGACGGCCGCTCGCGCGCGGCGGGGAAGCCGACCGGTGCTGGACGGCGGTCGGAGCACAGCCGGACCCGACGCCGGCCGAGACCGAGCCCGGCCAAGACCGAGCCCAGCCGAGACCGAAGCCAGCCAAGACCGAGCCCGGCCAAGACAGAATCCGGCCGAGACCGAAGCCGGATCGAGTCCGGCCAATATCGAGCCCGGCCGAGTCTGAGCGCGGCTGAAATCGAGCCTGGCTGAGACTGAGCGTGGCCGAGCCCGAAGCTGGCCAGGACCGAAACCGGCCAAGACCGAGCCCAGCCTAGATCGAATCCGGCCAACACAGAACCCGGCCAACACAGAACCCGGCGGCCGCGGACCGGAATCCGCTGCCGCCGGGCTCCCACCGAGCGGAGTTCCCCGAACCCGCCCTCGCCGCCGCCGACCTGCACGAGGTAGTTAGCCGTACACCGTGCGCCATGACCTGTGAGGCATGCTGGGCGAAAGTGTTATTGGGGGAGTTGAACCCCCGGCACTGCCCTCGGCGCCACCGGGCTGGACCGAAGTGACCCGTCGGTCCGCGGGCGTGCACGCTTCGGCGGCGGTTACCGTCTCCGCTCGGTTGATTGTGGCCGGACCTCAGTCCAGCAGGTCGACCTCCCAGTTCGCCTTCTGGATCCGGGTGTCCAGTTCGCGGATCCGGCGTGCCAGGTCGTCGGCTTCGGTGCGCAGTCCGGCTACTGGCAGTGCGCTCAGCATCTTGAGCTCCGAGCGCAGCTGTCGCGCGTAGTTGCTGTTCTTCCCGGCGGCCGCGTCGGCGGCCGCGGTCACTACTGAGTGGCGCAGTCGCAGGGTGTCGCGCGCGGCCAGGGCGTCGGTGAGGGTGCCTTCCGGCCCGATCGTTGCCGCGGCGTTGGTCCGGTTGATCCGTCGGACCAGCGTCTCGAATCCGTCGAGCACCGTGCCGGCCTCGGCCAGCAGGGCGGAGGCGTCCTCGGACGGCTCCTCGCCCTCCTGGAAACGCGCGTTGGCGACGATCCGCGCCTTGAGCTGCTCCACGCGGCGCGCGGCGTCGGCCCGCAGTGCCAGGGCTTCGGCAACCTTCATGGCCACCTCCTCACAAGGTCGACTTCTTTGGTCGGCCCAGTATGGGTGGCCCCAGGCGGGGCCGTCACGGCGTTTTCGTGCCGGTACTAGCCCGCGACGCCCATCTCGAAGTCGGCACCGAGTGCGGACAGCTTCGCCTCGAAGTCCTCGTAGCCGCGGTGGATCAGGCTGATCCCGTGGACGGTGGAGGTGCCCTGCGCGGCCAGGGCCGCGATCAGGTAGCTGAAGCCGGCGCGGAGGTCCGGGATGGTCAGCTCGGCGCCGTGGAGCTTGGTCGGGCCCGAGATCACGGCCGAGTGCTGGAAGTTCCGCTGGCCGAAGCGGCAGGCGCTGCCGCCCAGGCACTCCCGGTACAGCTGGATCTGCGCGCCCATCCGGTTCAGCGCCTCGGTGAAGCCCAGCCGCTGCTCGTAGACCGTCTCGTGGACGATCGACAGGCCGTTCGCCTGGGTCAGCGCCACCACCAGCGGCTGCTGCCAGTCCGTCGACAGGCCCGGGTGCACGTCGGTCTCCAGCGCCAGCGCCCGCATCTGGCCGCCGGAGTGCCAGAACCGGATCGACTCCTGGCCCGGCGTGTCGTCGACCTCGAAGTCTCCCCCTATACGGCGGAACACGTTGAGGAACGTCATCATCTCGCCCTGCTGTGCCCCGACCACGCGGATGTCGCCGCCGGTCGCCAGCGCCGCGCAGGCCCACGAGGCGGTCTCCAGGCGGTCCGGCAGGGAGCGGTGCGTGAAGCCGTCCAGGCGGTCCACGCCGATGATGCGGACCACGCGGTCGTTGTGGACGGAGATTATGGCGCCCATCTTCTGCAGCACCGCGATCAGGTCCACGATCTCCGGCTCGGTGGCCGCGTTCGACAGCTCGGTGACGCCCTCGGCCAGCACCGCCGTCAGCAGCACCTGCTCGGTGGCGCCGACGCTCGGGTACGGCAGCCGGATGTGGGTGCCGCGCAGCCGCTCGGGGGCGGAGATCAGCAGGCCCTCGGGGCGCTTCTCGACCACCGCGCCGAAGGCGCGCAGCGCGTCCAGGTGGAAGTCGATCGGCCGGTCGCCGATCTTGCAGCCGCCCAGGTCCGGGATGAAGGCGCGGCCCAGCCGGTGCAGCAGTGGCCCGCAGAACAGCACCGGGATCCGGCTGGTGCCGGCGTGCGCCTCGACCGCGGCGTCGCTGGCGCGCTCCACCGAGGCCGGGTCCAGCACCAGGGTGTCGGGGTCGGCACCGCGGGTGACCGAGACACCGTGCGCCTCCAGCAGCCCGGTGACGATGCGGACGTCGGAGATGTCCGGGACGTTGTGCAGCACCGAGGTGCCGTGGCCGAGCAGGGCCGCGACCATCGCCTTGGGCACCAGGTTCTTCGCGCCCCGGACCCGGACCTCGCCGGACAGGGCGGTGCCGCCGTGCACTGTCAGGACGTCGGAGGCGGTGCTCGGGTCCATGTCTCTCCTGGGGTGTTCTCTGCGTCCGAACGGTGTCGGATCGGCGTCGGAACGGCGTCGGCGCTCAGCGTCCGGCGCCGGATCCGGATCGGATCCGTGCCGGTGGGCGGCGGCACGGCGGGATCGGCGGCTGATTTAGGGTACTCGAACACCGGGGCGCGGCGGCCGAAGCGCGCGAAGATCGGACAGGGGGATGCCCCGGATGCGCGCCGCCCCCGCCGGGCCCGAGAGTCAACAGAACGTCAAGACGGCGTCGTGGACGCGCGGTCCTCGGGCAAAAGGCGCCAGCGGACGGCCGGGTGCGGGATCATGTCTGCCATGACGGACGCAGGGCGCGACGCGGGGGAGCAGGACGGCGGCCGCACGCCGCTGGAGCGGCTGACCGGCAAGCTGCTGGTCGCCACCACGGTCCTGGTCGACCCCAACTTCGACCGCACCGTGGTGCTGGTCGTCGACCACGACGACGACGGCACCCTGGGCGTCGTCCTCAACCGGCCCGGCAGCCTGGACGTCGGGGACGTGCTGGAGACCTGGGCCCCGCTGGCCGCCGAGCCGCCGACGGTGTTCCTCGGGGGGCCGGTGGCGCTGGACTCGGCACTGGGGATCGCGTGCGTACGCCCGGAGGCCTCGATGCCGGGGGAGGAGCCGCTGGGCTGGCGCCAGTTCTCCGGGCGGCTGGGCCTGGTGGACCTGGACGCGCCGCCGGAGGTGCTGGCCCCGGACCTGACCGCGCTGCGGATCTTCGCCGGATACGCCGGCTGGGGCCCCGGGCAGCTGGCCGGGGAGCTGGCGCAGCGCGCCTGGTACGTGCTGGAGCCGGAGCTCGCCGACGTCTTCACCACCGAGCCCGAGGAGCTGTGGCGGCGGGTGCTGCGGCGGCAGGGCGGGACCATCGCGATGGTCGCCAACTGGACCGAGGACCCCGACCAGAACTGACCCCGCGAAGCGGCACGAAGCCCTTGCGTGGAAGAAGCAGCGGAAGTCGGCAGATCGGCGGAAGCGGAAGAAGCGGAAGAAACAGAAGAATCCGGCAGCGCTTCGGAAAAGGCCCGGCGCCACCGGTCTTCGGCGGTTCCGGGCCTTTTCGGATTCCTCGTTCCGAACCCTCGGTGCGGCAGCCGTGCTGTTGCTACTGCTGCTGCGAGCTCAGCGTCCGGGTGATGTCCTTCATGCTCGGGATCTCCGATCCGACCACGCCGGTCTTCAGCAGGATGCCGTACAGCACGACGGCCAGCCCGAGCACCAGCGCGGCCTGCGCGAACGCCCGGGAGTAGAGCTTGTTCCGCTGCGCCGTCCACAGGCCGAGGACGATCAGCGCCAGCAGGATCGCCACCAGCCCGAGGATGATGTGCGTCCACGACTGGAACTCGATCCAGTCGCGCTGGACGCCGAACGGGTCCTGCCTGGCCCGCGGGACGTTGTTCTTGTAGTCCGACCACGTGCGGGAAGCGTCGCGCGCCTGCACCAGCGGGTACACCAGCAGGAAGGCTCCGGCCCCGAGCAGGCTCGCGAGCAGCGCCAGGACCGAGGCGGCCTCGATGCCGGGCAGGAACGTGGCCGCGATGCCGGTGCTGGGGGTGTTCGGGTCCCGGGGGCCGCCGTAGTTGTCGTAGTCCTCGGGGGCGGCGGCCCAGGGGTTGTTCGGGTCGGGCTGGACCGCCCCGGCGGCGCCCGCCGCGCCGGCAGCACCCGCGGCGCCAGCAGCCCCGACCGCGCCCGCGGCCCCGACGGCTGCCGCCGTGCCCGCCGCGGCGGGCTGCGCAGGCGGCGTCTGCGGAGTCTGGGGAGTCTGCGGAGCCGGCGGCTGGTTCGAGGACTGACTCGGGTCCTGCGGCTGATTCTGTGGCGGGCTCTGTGGCGGGCTCTGCGGCTCCCCCTGGGCTTGGTTCTGGGCCTGCGGCTGCGGCGCAGCCGTTCCGGACACGGCGCCCGTCGGCGATCCGGCGTCCGGATCCGGCTGGCCGGTCGGCTCCGGCGGGGTGTTCGGGTTCTCGGTCACGGCATCAGTCCATTCATTGCGTTTCACACCATTGTGACCGCATTGCCGACAAAATCCCCGCCTGCCGCTCCGGGTCGAGCCTTTTCGGCTGCGGCCCTTATTCGGTCACCGACGCGTCGGTAATATCTGAAAGATCCTCATGTTCCAGGCGCAGACCCCTGACCGAGCTCGACGCGGCCGTCGCCTCTGGAGGCTGAACGACCTGGGAATCGTGTAGCCCCACGGCTGATGACGAGGCTGTGAGCTGCGCCGCGCTCATTCCCTGCTGGGAGGGGTGCGGCGCGGCATAGACTCAAGAGCATGAGCACGCCGACTTTCGAACCGGACACGGTGGGCTCGACGATCGTCGAGGAGCGCGTCGAGTCCGATTACCGCTACGAACCGGGTGACGAGGAGCGCTTCGCGCACTACGCGGAGCGGGACAAGATCATGGAGGCGTCCGTCTTCGGCACGCCCCTGACCGCGCTGTGCGGGAAGGTCTGGGTGCCCTCGCGCGACCCGAGCCGCTTCCCCGTGTGCCCGGAGTGCAAGGAGATCTTCGAGGGACTGGACCGCGACGGCGGCGACGAGGGCGACGGCGGGACCAACTGATCACGAACATGGGGCCGGGCGCCTTCGGGCCGCCTGGCGGGGGATTCGCGGCCGACGGTGGCGAGGCCGGCATCGGCGGCGCGGCGCCGCCGGACGATCAGGCACGCCCGGCGCGCCCCGCGCGTCAGGCGGACGGGCACGCGCTGCCGGTCCACGCGGCCGGCGGTGCCGAGTTCGGCGGCACCGACTTCGGTGGCACTGACTTCGGCGGCACCGACTTCGGCGGGGCCGCCGCGCGGCCCGGCTTCGAGCTGGGCGCGTTCGAGCTGGGCGACGAGCGCGAGCGGCGCGCCGAGCCGGACGATCCGACCCTCGACCCGTCGGCGAGCGGCGAGTTCCAGCTCGCGCCCGCCGACGTCGACCTGCCGCACCACGCCCCGGACGCCCCGGTGCCGGCCGCCGGCGAGGCGTTCGCCACCGGCCTGGGCGGTTCGGCGGTCTCCCCGGCGCCGGCGCTGTTCGGCCCGCTGAGCGTGGTCGAGGCGGTGCAGGTGCTGGCCGCGCGGCCGGACGCCGTGATCATCGCCGGCGGCACCGTCGCCATGCCGGAGATCACCAGCGGCCGCCGCCACCCCGGCGCGATCGTCACCCTGCACCGCTGCGCCGAGCTGCGCGGCTGGTCGCCGGGCCCCGGCGAGGTGCTGCTGCACGCCGGCCTCACGCTCACCGAGATGCAGCGCCAGGAACTGCGGGCGCAGGTGCCGGCGGTGGCGCAGGCGGCGCGGACCGTCGGCTCGCCGCACATCCGGGCCGCGGCCACGCTCGGCGGGAACCTGATGGTCGGGCCGGCCTCGGCCGACCTGCCGGTGGTGCTCGCCGCGCTCGGCGCCGAGGTGCTGGTGGCGTCGGTCGGCGGCGTGCGCACCGTGTCGGTGTTCGACTTCTACGACCGCGACGGCGTGCCGCAGCTCACCCCCGGCGAGCTGATCGTCGGGGCCCGGGTGCCGGTGGTGCGCGGGATGCAGGGCTTCATGAAGATCGGTGTGCGGGGCGGGACCTCGCGCGCGATCCTGTCGACCACGCTGGCCGTGGACCCCGCCCGCCGCAGCGCCACCTGCGTCGTGGGCGCCATGGCGCAGGCCGCGCTGCCCTCGGGCGCCGGACGCGCCGGGCTGCCGACGCTGCTGCGCGCCGACCACGCCGACCGCTGGCTGGCCGACCAGGTCGACTGGGACGCCGGCGCCATCGCCGACCCGGCGGTCTACGAGACCTTCGGCCGCCTGGTCGCCGAGTCGCTGGTGTACGGCGACGGCTCCGGAACCGTCGGCGGAGGCGGTGATCCCTATCGCCGCAAGGCCGCCGAGATCTGCGCCCGCCGCCTGCTGCTGCGCGCCCTGCCCCCGCTGGGCTGGCTGGACCAGGTGCGCGAACTCCAGCGCCGGGCCGACTTCCAGCGCGCCATCCAGCGCGTGGAGCGGGCCGAGCAGGCCAAGAGCCAGGAATAGCGCAGTACCAGGAATAGCGCAGAGCCAGGAACAGCGCGGAGCCAGGAACAGCAGAACCAGGAACGGCGCGAATGCAGTACCCGACCATCGGCAGGACTGGGACCAAGACCGTGGGACACCTCGGGCAAGGGGGACGAGAAGCAGTGAGCCACCGGTGAGCGAGCCCGCGGCCGAGTGGCCGACCGTGGGACTGACGCTGCGCGTCGACGGGCACGAATACCCCGTGCCGCAGGTGTGGATCGGCGACTCGCTGCTCGCCGTGCTCCGCGAGCGCCTGGACTTCGACGAGCCGCGCGACGGCTGCGAGATCGGCGAATGCGGGGCCTGCCTGATCACCCTCGACGGCGCCCCGGCGGCGGCCTGCCTGGTGCCCGCGGTGGCCGCGGTGGAGCGGGACATCCGCACGCCGCTGGACCCGGCCTTCAACTCCGCGCGCGCCGCCGTCGTCGCGGCCGGCGCCAGCCCCTGCGGGTTCTGCGCGCCGGGCCTGTCGGTGGCCATCACCAGCCTGCTGCGCCGCAACCTGGACCCGGGCCCGGCCGCGGTGCGCGAGGCGCTGTCCGGCGTGGTGTGCCGCTGCTCGGAGCCGGGACGCTGGATCGAGGCGGTCGCGCTGGCCAAGGAGGCCGAGGACGGCGACCGCGGCGGCTCCGGCGACCAGGACGACCGCGGCGACCGTGGTGATCGCGGCGACCGCGGCGACCAGGGCGGCTCCGGCGGCCCGGCCGACGCCGCCGGCCAGGAGCCCGATCCCGCCGACCTGGCTCCCGTCCGGACGCGGTCGCAGCATCCGGCCCGCCGCCATCCGGAGGCCGCCGCCCCGTGACCGAGCCCAAGTTCCCCACCGACCTGCGCGCCGACGGCATGCTCTGGATGGGCGTCACCCGCTCCCCGCACGCCAGCGCGGCCGTCCGCGGCCTGGACCTGCGCGCCGCGCGCGCCATCCCCGGCGTGCACGCCGTGCTGTCCGCCGCCGACCTGCCCGGCTACAACTTCCACGGCACCCGCGCCATCGACCAGCCGGTGCTGGCCGCCGACGTGGCCCGCTACATCGGCGAGCCGGTCGCGGTGGTGGCCGCCGAGCACCCGGCGCTGGCCCGGGCCGCCGCCGAGGCGGTGCGGGTGATCTGGGACCCGCTGCGCCCGCTGCTCGACCCGGACCAGGCCTCCACCGCCCCGCCGATCCACCCCGACGGCAACGTCCTGCACGCCACCACCCTGGTCTTCGGCACCGAGCCCGGCGCGCTGCTGGACCCGGAGACCGCCGAGGTGGCCGGGCTCAAGGTGGTCGAGGGCGAATACGCCTTCGACGCCGTCGCCGCCCGCCCCGGCGCCCCGGCCGCCGTGATCGCCGTGCCCAACGGCGAGCGCGGCATCGAGATCTACGTCGCCACCGTCTCCCCGCGCGGCGACCGCGAGGTGGTGGCCCAGTGCCTGGGCCTGCCGGTGGAGAAGGTGCACGTCATCCCGACCCGGGTCGGCGGCGCCGACACCCACCGCGAGGACGTCGGCCTCCAGGTGCAGGCGGCGCTGCTGGCGCTGGCCACCGGCCGCCCGGTGAAGGCCGTGGTGCCGCGCGACGTCCCGGCGCACCCGGCCCGCCCGGCCGCGCGGCTGCGCTACCAGCACGTGGTGGCCGACGACGGCAGCCTGGTCGCGGTGCAGGCCGACATCCTGCTCGACAGCGGCGCCTACGCCTCGACCACGGTCGACGTCCTGGAAGAGGCCTGCCGCCTGGCGATCGGCCCCTACCGGGTGCCCAACGTCCACATCACCGGCCGCGTGGTCCGCACCAACAACCCGCCGGCCGGCCGGGTCCGCGGCGGCGGCGGCGCCCTGACCTGCGCCGCCTACGAAGCCCAGATGGACGCCGCGGGCAGCGCCGTGGGCCTGGGCGGCCTGGAGGTCCGGCTGCGCAACCTGCTGCGGCCCGGCGACCTGGTGCCGGACGCCGCCGACCCGCTCGGCAAGCCGGCCGCCGCGCCGGTGCCGATCCCGGACTGCCTGCACGAGGTGCTGGACACCCCGATGCCGTCCTTCCCGCCCGGACCGGACATCCGCGAGTACCCCGGCACCGTCGGCCGGACCGGGGAGCTGACCCGGATCCGGCGCGGCGTGGGCGTGGCGCTGGGCATGGCCGACCTGTCGAACCCGGCGCAGCAGGGCGAGTACGCCACCGCCGTGGTGCTGCTGTCCCAGACCCCGGCCGGACCGGCCGCCACCGTGGCCTGCTCGGCCGTGGAGACCGGCAGCGGACTGCACGACCTGATCCGGGTCACCGTCGAGCGCACCCTGGGCATCCCGGCCGACCGGGTCGCGGTGCGGGCCCCGGAGGACCCCGGCTCGCTGCCGTCCTCGGCCGCCATCACCCACCCGGCGTGGGTGCACGGCAGCGCCGTGGAGGCGGCCGCCAAACAGGCCCGCGCCAAGCTGTTCCGGCCGCTGGCCGACCAGATCGGCGTCGACGGCGGCCTGCTGAAGGTCGCCGACGGCCACCTGCTCTCCCACGACGACGTGTTCCGGCTGCCGTTGACCGAGGCCTACCGCCAGTGCCTGCCGGCCGGCCGCGTGGTGCGCGGCGACGGCGAGTTCAGGATGCTGACGATGCCCACCCTGACCGGCACCTCCGACGCCGCCCACCTCGCGGTCGGCGCGGTCCGCGCCGTGGTCGACGTCGACACCGAGCTGGGCCTGGCCAACGTGGTGCAGCTCGCCGTCGCCCAGGACGCCGGCCGCGTCGTGGTCCGTGAGCGCGCCGAGTCCCGCGTCGCCTCCGGCGCGGTGGCCGGCAGCGGCCTGGTCCTGTCCGAGGGCTCGGACCTGCCCTTCGGCTGGGGCGAACCGTCCCCGATGGACTCCCCGGAGGTGGTGGTCGCCGCCCTGCTGGAGACCGCCGCCGAGGCCAAGGACGAGATCGGCCCGGACGGCCTGCCCGTCGCCTCGCCCCCGCTCGGCGGCATGAAACCGGTCGGCGATCTCGCCGTGATGGCGACCCCGGCCGCCGTCCTGGCCGCGATCCGGGACGCCGTCGGGGATCCCGGGAACGGTTCACCGCTTCGACTGCCCTTGCGTCCCGATCGGGCATGGTGGGTCCTCGCTTGAGGTAACCTCGGGGGTCGGTCCTTACGCGGGACCGTGATTGGCGGCGGCCCTTCGGGGTAGTCGCCGGTCGGTAAGTCAGCGGGTGGACAGCGGCTGGACAACGGGAGGAGGAACCGTGAGCATTTCGGCGGCCTCCCATCTGTCGCCGGCGTACCCGGAGCGGGCCGTCCGCGGCACCGCCTCCCGCCTGCGGGCCTGGCAGCAGGCCGCGCTGGAGGAGTACATGGGCCGCGAGCCGCGGGACTTCCTCGCGGTCGCCACCCCCGGCGCCGGCAAGACCACCTTCGCGCTGCGCATCGCGACCGAACTGCTGGACCGGCATGTGGTGAACACCATCACCATCGTCGCGCCGACCGAGCACCTCAAGACGCAGTGGGCCGAGGCGGCGCACCGCGTCGGGATAAGGATCGACCCGAACTACAGCGGAGCCAGCGGCGGCACTTCCCGGGACTACCAAGGGATCGCGGTCACCTACGCCGGCGTCGCCGCGCACCCGATGCTGCACCGGCGGCGCGTCGAGGGTCGCAGGACCCTGGTGATCCTGGACGAGATCCACCACGCCGGCGACTCCAAGTCCTGGGGCGAGGCCGCCTACGAGGCCTTCGAACCGGCGGCCCGGCGGCTGGCCCTGACCGGGACGCCGTTCCGGTCCGACACCAACCCGATCCCGTTCGTCACCTACGCGCCCGACCACGAAGGCGTGCGGCGCAGCGTCGCCGACTACATCTACGGCTACGGCTCGGCGCTCGCCGACGGCGTCGTGCGGCCCGTGGTGTTCATGTCCTACGCCGGCCGGATGCGCTGGCGCACCAAGGCCGGCGACGAGATCGCCATGCAGCTCAACGAGCCCATGACGAACGACGCCGTGAAGCAGGCCTGGCGCACCGCGCTGGACCCGGCCGGCGACTGGATGCCGCAGGTGCTGCGCGCCGCCGACCGGCGGCTGCGCGAGGTGCGGCGCGCCATCCCGGACGCCGGCGGGCTGGTGATCGCCACCGACCAGGGCGCGGCGCGCGCCTACGCGGACATACTCAAGGACATCACCGGGCAGCGGCCCTCGGTCGTGGTCTCCGACGATCCCTCGGCCTCGGCCCGGATCACCGAGTTCTCCGAGAACGACGACCGGTGGATGGTCGCGGTCCGGATGGTGTCCGAGGGCGTCGACGTGCCGCGGCTGGCGGTCGGCGTGTACGCCACCGGCATCTCCACGCCGCTGTTCTTCGCCCAGGCGGTCGGGCGTTTCGTGCGCGCGCGGCGCCGCGGCGAGACGGCGTCGGTGTTCCTGCCCTCGATCCCGATGCTGCTCCAGTTCGCGAACGAGATGGAGAAGGAGCGGGACCACTCGCTCGACAAGCCGACTCAGGCCACGACGACCGAGGACGTCTGGGGCGAGGAGGAGGCGCTGCTCGCGGAGGCGAACCGCACGCAGAAGGAGCAGGGGTACGACGAGGACCTGTTCACGTTCCAGGCCCTGAACTCCGAGGCCGAGTTCGACCGGGTGCTGTACGACGGCGCGGAGTTCGGGCTGCCGGCCGATCCCGGGTCGCGGGAAGAGGCCGAGTATCTGGGGCTGCCGGGGCTGCTGGAGCCCGAGCACATCAAGATGCTGCTGGCGAAGCGGCAGCAGATGCACCTGACCAGCGCGCGCAAGAAGACGTTGCTGCGTTCGCAGGCCGAGGCGATCGTCGGGGCCGAGGAGCGGCCGGTGATGACGCGCAAGCAGCTGCTGGAGCTCCGGAAGGAGTTGCAGGGGCTGGTCGGCGCCTGGCACCACAAGACGGGCAAGCCGCACGGCACGATCCACGGCGAGCTGCGGCGGACGTGCGGCGGTCCGGCGGTCGCGCAGGCCACGGCGGCGCAGTTGCAGAAGCGGATCGACATGGTGCGGCGGTGGGCCGCCGAGGGCGGTTCCTGACAGCGTGTCGCGGTGGTCGCCGGCGGGAGTGCTGCCGGCGACGGGAGTGCTCGCGGCAGCTGGACTGCTGTCGTCGGCTGGAGTGCCGCTGGCGACGGCAGTGCGCCGCGTCGGTCACTTCGGCTCCTTGAGCAGCGCGCCGAGCAGCAATCCGGCAGCCGGGACGACGCACAGCGCGGTCAGAACCCCTTGCGGGCCTTGATGTTCGGCGATCAGCCCGAAGACCGGTGCCATGAGCCCGCCGGCGCTGACACCGAGCCCGAGCGTGACCCCGGCCGCGGTCCCGGGACGTCCCGGCAGGTAGTCCTGACCGAGTTTGACCAGCACCGCGAACGGGATGTTCAGCGCCATGCCAGTGAGCACGGCGAAGGCCAACGGCGCGATGGCGCCGGGGCACAGGCGCAGGGCGACGAGCATCGGCACGGTGAGGGCGCCGCCGAGCTGGACCGTGCGGACCATGCCGATCCGGTCCGCGATCCGGCCGCCGAGCAGGGTTCCGGCGACACCGCCGACGAGGAAGCAGGCCAGGGCCGCGCCGGCGAGCGTCCGGTTGGCGTGCAGGTGCTTGAGCCAATACAGCTCGATGAAGGTGTTGATGCCGAAGAACGCCGCCGAGCGGACGATCTCGACGCCGGTGAGCGCGGCGAACGGCCGCCATTGGTCGGGTGCGGCGGCGGCCGGTTCCGACTCGCCGGAATGGCCGGAGCCGCTGGAATCGCCAGGCTCGGCCACGGATTCGCGGGTCGCCGCCCGCACCGTGGCCGCGTGTCGTTTGAGCAGGACGAAGGCGATGAGCCAGGCGGGCGGGATGAACAAGGCGGTGGCCCCGACGCCCCAGGCGTTTAGTGCCGGAGTGGCCAGCACCGGGGCCAGGAAGAAGCCGACGCTGCCGCCGGCGGCGAAGATGCTCATGGCGGTGGCGCTGTCGCCCGCCGCTTCCCGGGCGGAGCGCCCGGCGGCGGGGTGGAACATGGCGATGCCGAGTCCTGACACCAGGATGCAGAGCCAGACCAGGGCGTAGGGGCCGGCGAGGCCGGACAGGCCCAGGCCGGTGCCGGCGATCGCCACCCCCACGGCGGCGAGGCGGGGCAGCCGCCAGCGGTCGACGGCCAGGCCCACGAGGGGTTGGGGGAGGGCGCTGCCGAGGGTGGCGGCGAGGGTGAGGCCGGAGGCGGCGAGGTAGGTGTAGTGGCGCTCCAGGACGAAGTAGGGGACCGCCGCCGGGACGAGGCCTTGGTAGAGGTCGTCGATGGCGTGGGCGGTGCCCCACAGCGCCATCCGGGGCCGTTTCGGGGGTGGTGCCGACGTGGGGTTCGAGGCGCGGGTCGGAGCCGGCTCCAGACCGGTGTTCGTGCTCATGACGTCACGATCGCGCGCGGAGCCCCTGTCGGGCTTTCGTTATGCTGCCGGATCATGTCGGAAAACCGCCTGCACCTGTCCGGCCCGACCCGGCACCCGCTGTCGCCGGGCGAGCTGGTGGACTGGCACGACCACGACGTGAACCAGCTGTGCTACCCGCTGCACGGGATCCTTGAGGTCGCCACCCCGCTCGGCGTGTGGATCGTGCCGCCGCACCGGGCGGCGTGGATACCGGCGGCGGTCCCGCACGCGCACCGGGCGCACGGCCCGACGGAGATGCTGACGCTCATCTTCCCGGCGGCGATCAACCCGCTGCAACTGGACCGTCCGACGGTGTTGGCGGTGGATCCGCTGCTGCGCGAAGTGATAGCGGTGTTGACGAAGGAGGACCTGGGGGCCGCGCAGCGCCGCAACCTCGAACGGGTCGCGCTGGACCGGCTGCGGCGGGTGGGGGAGCTGCCGCTGTGCCTGCCGTGGCCGACGGACGACCGGGTGCGCACCGTCGCGCGGATCCTCGCCGACGACCCGGCCGACCCGCGGACGCTGGCGGAACTGGGACGGGTGGCGGGCGCCGGCGAGCGGACGCTGAGCCGGCTGTTCCGGGCGGAGACCGGGATGACCTTCCCGCAGTGGCGGGCCCAGGTGCGCCTGCAACACGCGCTGGCCCTGCTGGCGGGCGGCGAGTCGGTGACGGGAGTGGCGACGGCCTGCGGGTTCCCGACGCCCAGCGCGTTCATCGAGACCTTCCGCAAGGCCTTGGGCACAACGCCGGGACGCTATGTCGCCGGAGTCGGCATAGGCTGAGCGAGGAGGACGAAAGGGGTTTTCTGATGGAGCGTCAGATGCCATACTCCGCGCCATGACCCCCCAGGCGGTGAAGAAGACGGTCCAGCTCGTCGCGCGCCAGAGCTGGTTCCCGGCGATCGGCAGGCGGACCATTCCGCACATCGACAGGGTCCTCTACAAGGCGACCCGCGGCCGCGTCGGCAGCATGAGCGCCTCCGGCTTCACCGGCCTGCTCCTCACCACGGTCGGCCGCAAGACTGGCAAGGAGCGCTCGGTGCCGCTGCTCTACGTCGGGCACGAGGGCAAGTTCTACCTGACCGGCTCCAACTGGGGACAGCAGCACCACCCGGCATGGACCGTGAACCTGATGGCGAACCCCGAGGCGACGCTGACGGTCAAGGGCAAGCGGATCCCGGTGACGGCGCGGCTGCTGGAGGGGGAGGACCGGGAGGCGATCTGGCCGGTGCTGACGACCACCTGGCCCGCCTACGACATCTACACCGAGCGGAGCGGCAGGGAGCTGCGGGTCTTCGAGCTGACGCGGCGCTGACGGGTCGGTGCGGCAGGCAACGCGGCGGCGTTGAAGCAGGGCTGAGCAATGTCGCCAAGGTGCTGTCGCCAAGGCGCTGTCGCGAAGGCGCCGTCGCGTGCGCCATCTTGTGCCGGGCAGCGGGTTCCCGGTCCTAGCGCAGAGCCGCCGAAACCTCGGCCGCGGCCTGTATCACCCGCGGCGCCACCTTCGCCGCGTCCAGCGGCCCGAAGGACACCACCCCGACGCTCGCCTCCAGCCCCGGCACCTCGCGGATCGGGGCCGCGAGCCCGTGTGCTCCCGGCTGCAATTCGCCTTCGCTGACCGTGTAGAGCACCGCCGGTTCCTGGTCCGGTGTCCGGGCCGCGGACCGCGCCAGCAGGATCGCCTTGCCCGCCGCGCCCTGGTTCAGGTGGTGCCGCGACCCGACGCGGTAGGCCATGTGGTAGTCCGTCCACGTCGGCTCCACCACCGCGATCGCCAGGGCGTCCGGGCCCTCCGCCACCGTCAGGTGCGCCGTCGCGCCCACGGTCTCGGCCAGGCGGCGCAGTGCCGGGGCCGCCGCCTGGCGGAGCAGCGGGTGCACGCGCTGCGCCAGGCGCAGAACGCCGACGCCGAGATGGACCCGGCCGTCGCTGTCGCGGCGCGCCAGCCCGTGCGCTTCGAGGGTGGCCACGAGGCGGTAGCCGGCGGTGCGCGGCGCGCCCACGCGCTGGGCCAGCTGGGCGATGGTGAGCCCGGACGGGGCGTCGGCGAGCGCTGTGAGGACCCGGATACCGCGGTCCAGGGTTTGCGAGGTCTCCGGTTCCGAAGGCGGATCGGTACGGGTCATAGCCGCAGCTTAAGGGGCGGGGCGGGGTGTTTCTGCGGTGCGGGAGCCGGTGCCCCCGTCATACTCGGACCGTGGACGCTGATCTTTTTCGTCGGGAACGGATGCTTCAGGGCGAGGCCGAGGCGGTGGTCGAGGACCTGGGGCTGGTCGCCGCGCTGGAAGCCGTGGGCGATCCGATCCGGACCGGGAGCTCGGCCCTCGGACTGATGGTGAAGCCGGACATCGACGTCACCACCGCCTGCTCCGCGCTGGATCTGTCGACCTTCGACGCCGTGACCCAGCTGGCCACGAAGCTGGTGCGCCACGAGCGGGTGTGGCAGGTGACGTTCCGGGACGACAGCGGCCGCTGGAACAGCGAGCCCGACAAGTATCCGGACGGCCTGTTCCTCCAGATCCGCTACCGGTCGGCGCGGCCCCGGGAGTGGAGCCTGGACCTGTGGTTCGTCGACCAGCCGGAGCGCCAGCCGGACCTGGCGCACCTGCGTACCCTGCTCCCGCGCCTCACCGACGAGACGCGGGCCGCGATCCTGCGGATCAAGGAGGAGTGGACCCCGCGGCCGGAGTACGGCCGATCCGTCAATGGGACGGTGATCTATGAGGCTGTCCTTGATGGGGGAGTGCGGACTCTTCCGGATTTTGCGGAGTGGCTGGAGCGGGACGCGGCGTCGGCCTCGTGAGGCGGGGGAGGCGCGGGAGCCGCGGCAGGCGCGGCAGCCGTCCCAGTTCGCGGCGCACACGGCGGCCGACCCACAGCCACACCGACTCCGGCAGGAACACCGCGTCGCCGATCATCATCGCGGCCGAGAACAGCGGCAGGCCCATCACGACCGCGATGGAGAAGTGCATGCCCAGCAGCGCCACCAGGCACGGGTATTTCAGCCAGCGGCTGAACACCGCGAAGGGGAAGGCGATCTGCACGAAGACCGTCAGATAGGCGACGATCGCGATCATCACGCTCTGGCCGGCCACGAAGTTCGACAGGCCGGGCCACGGGCGGAACCAGTCCAGGTGCAGCGTGTAGTAGAGGGCCGTGCCGTTCTGCCAGTACGAGCCCTGGGACTTGTACAGCCCGGCGGCGGCGTAGACGACGCAGATCTGGGCGGCGATCACCAGGGTCGCGGTGTTGTGGAGGAAGGTGACGATCTCCTCGCGGGTGCGGTCGACCTCGGCCCAGAACCGGCCGCCCGGGGTGTCGGCCCACACGAACTCCGCGATGCCGTCCCGGGCCCGGGCCTCGGCCTGGCGGCGCTTGCGGCGCGCGTCCAGGGACCAGTGCGTGCCGCAGCGGGTGAAGGCCAGGTAGATGGCCATCAGGCCCATGACGTTGTCGCCGCCGTCGGTCAGGAACACGTTGCGGCCGGTGAACGCCATGATGGTGAGTGCGAAGCAGACCGAGGTGAAGCGGGTGCGCCAGCCCAGCGCGGTCAGCAGGCAGACCACGACGGCCACGGCGTACCAGAGCTCGAACCAGGTGCTGCCGCCGTGGCCGAGGAACGTGTACCACCAGCGGTCGACGGCGAACCAGTCCAGTCCGGGGTCGTTCGCGAACTGCTGGTTCAGCGCGGGTGTCCACGGCGCCTCCGGGCCCCAGAGCGCGTCGTGCTTCGGGTACTCGTGCAGCAGGAAGATCAGGTAGAGCGAGCCGTAGCCGATGCGCAGGATGGCGATGCCGTGCAGGGCCACGGCGTGCGTCGTCAGATGGACGAAGGACTGCTGCGCCTTGGCGGCGATCCAGGTCAGCGGGTTGTGGAGGAACTTCGGGCGATCGGCGGCCGCGGTGCCGTCGGGCTCAGAGGTCACGGAGCGACGCTCCCGTTCGGGCAGCCGTAGGAGACCGCGTCCGGCGAGATCTGCCGCCACGGGATGATGTGCACCGAGGGCTGCTGCACCTGGTGCGGGGCGTCGGCGGGCGGGATGTCGGTGGTGGTCACCCGGAACTCGATGTTCGTTATGCCCGCGGCCGCGACGCCGTCCTTGCCGGACAGCGGACGCACCCGCTCCAGCGCGATGTTCACCAGGTACTGGCGCATCATCTCGGCCCGGCCGGTGGTGCCGACGTCGGACTGGTCGTGGGTGGTGGAGTAGCCGTCGGTCCAGGCCCGGCGCAGCTCGTTCTGCTCGGTGTGGCCCGGGAACGGGTTGTGCAGGATGGTGTCGTAGTCCATCTGCGACAGGTTGTACCAGGGGGTGACCTGCTGATAGCAGTCGGTCGCGACCCGCGTCTCGATGGTGAAGTTCTGCGACATCGGATTCGGGGCGAACAGCCGCCAGTTCTGCTCGAACCACGGATAGACCCATTTGCTGATGGGCTCGGCGAACCGGGTGCTGACGGTGTTCTCCGGCGAATTGGTCAGGAACGTGATGCCCAGGTGGTACAGCGCGGTTCCGGCGATGGCGAGCACCGACACCGCCAGGACCAGGCGGGACCACCAGGGGCGGGGGTGCGTCCCGAGCGGCGGTCCGGCGGTCGGCGCCGGGGTCGGAGGCGGGGCGGATTCCTCGATCGGCTCGGACACGCAGCAAACGTAGCGGATCGCCCGATCCCCTGGTACACCCGTTTTGGCAAGTCGTGACGTCCGTGACCTCATGAGACTGCTGAGAAAGCCCCTTTACCGCTCATTGCTCGGCCGCGCAAGCCGCCGTCAGGGGGAGGACGCGGTAGGGGACCGGGTTCGCCATCGCCACCACCGTGGAGGTCCGGGTGATGCCGTCGGTGGCCACCAGGGCGTCGATCACCCGCTGGAGGTCCGCGTTCGACCGGGCGACGATCCGGCACAGCATGTCGCCCATGCCGGTGATGGTGTGCATCTCCAACAGCTCCGGGATGGCCGCCAGATGCTCGCGGACCTCCGGGCCCTTGCCCTGGGCGATCTCCAGGGTGGCGAACGCCGTCACCGCGTAGCCCAGCGCCGCCGGGTCGATCTCGGGGCCGAAGCCGCGCACCACCCCGCGCGCCTGCATCCGGTCCAGCCGGGCCTGCACCGTCCCGCGCGCCACGCCGAGGCGGCGCGAGGCTTCCAGGATGCCGATGCGCGGCTCGGCGGTCAGCAGGGACAGCAGGCGCGCGTCGAGTTTGTCGATGGAGGTTTCGGCGGCGGTCATACAGGTGCATTCCGTTCTATGTCGGCTTTGCGGGAGTGTGTCGGTGGTCACACTGTACAGAGACGCCAGGGTTCGGCAACTCGGATTGGGCAGATTGTATAGGCCTCAGCGGTGCCATTGCGCATTTTGATCTACGGTCTGAAGCTGGGCCCATGACCGAAACCGCAGCTCCCGCCAGCTCCGCCGTGACCACGAAGGACCCGTTCCCGGTCAAGGGGATGGACGCCGTCGTCTTCGCCGTGGGGAACGCCAAGCAGGCCGCCCACTACTATTCGACCGCTTTCGGCATGAAGGTGGTCGCCTACTCCGGGCCCGAGACCGGCCGTGCGGACCGGGTGTCGTACGTCCTGGAGTCCGGCAGCGCCCGGTTCGTGCTCCAGGGCTCGGTCCGCCCGGGAACGGACATCGCCCGGCACGTCGCCGAGCACGGCGACGGCGTGATCGACCTGGCGATCGCGGTGCCGGACGTGTACGCCGCCTACGAGTACGCCGTCGCGCACGGCGCCACCGGCCTGGAGAAGCCGCACGAGGTCGAGGACGAGCACGGCGTGCTGGTCCGCGCCGCCATCGCGACCTACGGCGAGACCCGCCACACGCTGGTCGACCGGTCGCGGTACACGGGCGTCTACGCGCCCGGGTACGTCGAGCGCGCGCCGATGGTCGAGCCGAACGCCCGGATCTTCCAGGCCATCGACCACTGCGTCGGCAACGTCGAGCTGGGCCGGATGGACCAGTGGGTGGAGTTCTACCACCGGGTCATGGGCTTCACGAACATGGCCGAGTTCGTCGGCGACGACATCGCGACGGACTACTCGGCGCTGATGTCGAAGGTGGTCGCCGACGGCACGCGGAAGGTGAAGTTCCCGCTGAACGAGCCGGCGATCGCGAAGAAGAAGTCGCAGATCGACGAGTACCTGGAGTTCTACGGCGGCCCGGGCGTGCAGCACATCGCGCTGAACACCGGCGACATCCTCGCGACGGTGGACGCCATGCGCGCCGCCGGAGTGGAGTTCCTGGACACGCCGGACTCGTACTACGAGGACGCGGAGCTGCGGGCGCGGATCGGCACGGTGCGGGTGCCGGTGGAGGAGTTGCAGAAGCGGAAGATCCTGGTGGACCGGGACGAGGAGGGGTACCTGCTCCAGATCTTCACGAAGCCTGTGCAGGACCGGCCGACGGTGTTCTTCGAGATCATCGAGCGCCACGGGAGTCAGGGCTTTGGGAAGGGCAACTTCAAGGCGCTGTTCGAGGCCATCGAGCGGGAGCAGGACCGGCGGGGGAACCTGTAGCCGACGGGCTGCTGCCTCAGGGCCGCTGCTGGGGTGCGGCTGGTTGAGTGCGGCCGGCTGAGTGCGGCTGCTTGGGTGCGGCGGCCTGGGTGCGGCGGCTTGACGGCGGCGGCCGCCGGCGGAGCGCTGCTTCCTCCAGCGGATGCCGTCGCTGCCCGACCACCAGGCGCGCTGCGGCGCCTGGTTCGGCAGGGCAACGGCTGGTCCAGTTGTTGACGCGGTGCGTCCAGCAGTTGGCGTAGGCGCGGGTAGTACAGGTTGGTCATAGTGCCGGTGCCGGGGTTCCCCAAGGTTGCGTAACGAACCCCGGCGCCGGTGTAGCTTTCGGTGCCGTTGTTCTAGGCTCGGTGATCGTGGAGAGTTCACCCCGTCCCGGCTACTACCCAGATCCCTCGGTCCCCGGATACATCCGGTACTGGGACGGCTCGCGGTGGGTGCCGGGGACGAGCAAGCCGATGCCGGAAGGCGTCGGTGCGGCCGGGAGCGAGGCGGAGGCCAAGGCGCCGTCGTCGTTGGCGGAGGTGAACTTCGACGATCTGCTGCCGGAGCTGGAGCCCGAGCCGTCGTTCTCCCCGCGGCCCTCGATACCGGAGGCGCCGGAACGTCAGGCGCCTGCTTTCCCCGTACCGCCGTCGATGGCGGACGTGAACTTCGACAAGCCCTCGCCCGTCCCGCCTCCCGCCCCCGCTCCGGCACACCAGCCCGCTCCGAGCCCGGCTCCGCGTTTCCCGGCTCCGCAGGTCGCCTCGGACTCCGGGATGGGAAGCTTCCTCCCCGGCGGCCCCGCCGGGGAGAGCGCGCCGCCCACCCCGGCGCAGGTCGCGGCGACGAGCCAGTCGCTGCGGATCCGGCTGCTGCGGCCGGACGGCAAGCCGTTCGACGGCCCGGAGATCACCACCGGCCCGAAGGACGCCGATCCGGCGAACTCCCCGGCGCGCAACGCGTTCGACGCCGCCCAGCGCGGGCCGAAGAAGCAGGCCCCGAAGGTCGTCGTGAAGACCGGGCCGGCGGAGCGGCTGGGACACACGCTGGCGGTATTGGCCATATCCGCATTGGGGATCGTGCCCCTGGCCTACCTCCTGCTGCAGTCGGTGCACGACCGCGAGGACAAGCTGGCCGCGAAGATCACCGCGCCGACGAAGATGAACGTGCTCGACGGCACGTCCGACGCCTACCTGGCCGCGATGGCCGTGGTGTTGGCGGTGGTGGGACTGGTCTATTGGACAAGGCTCAAGCGTCGGCGGACTCGCTAGAGGGCCAAGGCGCGCCGCACACTCACCAGTCGGCGGCCTGGTACTGGACGTGCAGCCTGGCCGGAGTGCCGTGGCGCGTGCGGTTGAGAGCGTGCGTCGGCCAGCGGCCTGAATCGATCTCGGCGCAGGCGTGCTGCGGCGGTCTGTGGTCGGTGGCGGTGTCCAGCAGCAGCTTCCGGAAAGCGACGGCGGCGCGGTGGAACGACTCGCGACTGCCTGAGACGAACAACGTGTCGGCGGCGTTGTCGAAGAACAGGACGTCGCGGTTCTCGGCGTGCCAGTGCCTGGAGTAGTCGAGCTCCGGAGTGCCGGGATCCGGGATCCGGACCGTGTGCGGATCGCCCGTGCCGAGCTTGGCGCGGACCGCGGTCCAGCGCGAGGGACGGAACTGGAGCGAGTGGTGTGCCAGGACCAGGTCGAGGCGTCTACCGTCTTCGTAGGGCGATTTGTTCTGCCGCATAGGGAGGTAGATCAGGGATCGCGGCGAACCGGAGGCCAGGGCCCAGAGCGTCGCCAGCTGCTTGATCGCGGCCTGGTCGGCGAACCCGTCGAGCCACCGGTCGTGCTCGATCAGGACCAGCCGCGGCGCCGGACGATCGGGACGGACCACCCGGTACTCCCGGCCTTCGGCGTTGACCCGGCTGATCCGGGTCCTGAGTTCCAGGATCCCCGGCTTCTCCGACATGGTCTTTATGGTGCCCCGTGATGGGGTCCGGGAGCCAACCGTTTCCGGGGCGGGGCGCGGCCTTCCGCCTCACTCCCCGGCCGCCGACCCCACTTCCACCCCGGCCTCCCGCATCTCGGCGATCGCGGCGGCGGTCGTCTCCTCGGCCACGCCCGCGGCCAGATCGGTCAGCAGGCGCGCGCGGAAGCCCTGCTTGACCGCGTCCAGCGCCGTCGCGCGCACGCAGTGGTCGGTGGCGATGCCGACCACGTCCACCTCGTCCACGCCCCGCTCGCGCAGCCAGTCGCCCAGCGGCGTGTCCGCGCCGTCGACGCCTTCGAACCCGCTGTACGCGGCCGCGAACGCGCCCTTGGAGAACACCTCGTCGACGCGGGCGCGGTCGAAGTCCGGGTGGAACTCCGCGCCCTGCGTGCCGGCCACGCAGTGGACCGGCCAGCTGGTGACGTAGTCCGGGTCGGCGGCGAAGTGCGGCGGGCCCGGGTCGGTGTGCCAGTCGCGGGTGGCCACCACCTGGTCGAAGCCGCCGCGGTCGGGGCGGGACAGCAGGCGCGTCACGCCCGCGGCCACGGCGGCGCCGCCGGAGACCGGCAGCGAGCCGCCCTCGCAGAAGTCGTTCTGTATGTCGACCACGATCAGCGCGCGGGTCATGCGTCCTCCTTGGGCCGTCGCCGGGTCCGATGCGTCACCGGCTCTGAAGCGTCACCGGCTTTGGTCCGTCACCGGCTCCGATACGCCACTAGCTCTGATACACGGTAGGGATAGCCGGCTCGCCGCGCGACAGCTGCGTCGACCACGGGGGCAGCTCGGCGCGGGAGGCCTCGTGGCGCTCGCGGATCTCCGCCAGCGTCGGGCGGGCGATGACCTGGCCCTGGTCGACGTACTGCATCAGCAGGTCGCGGCCGTCGGCGCGGACCGCTTCGGGGGCGGCGCCGGTGCCGATCAGCTCCTCCTGCGCCACGCCGTCGGAGCCGATCCGCCGGAAGGCGTACTTGCGGCCGCCGCGAGTGGCCTTCTCAGAGGACTTCTTCGCCACCGGCACCATCGGCGCGTCGGCGTCCGTGGTGGCGCCGCGGGCCACCAGCTTGTAGACCAGCCCGGCGGTGGGGGCCCCGCTGCCGGTGACCAGGGACGTGCCGACGCCGTAGGCGTCCACCGGGGCCGCGGCCAGCGCGGCGATCTGGTACTCGTCCAGATCGGAGGTGACGACGATCTTGGTCTGCTCGGCGCCCAGCTCGTCGAGCTGCTTGCGGACGCGGTGCGCCATCCAGAGCAGGTCGCCGGAGTCCAGGCGGACCGCGCCCAGGCCGGGGCCGGCGACCTCGACCGCGACCTTGACGGCCTCGGCCACGTCGTAGGTGTCGACCAGCAGCGTGGTGCCCTTGCCCAGGCTGTCGACCTGCACGCTGAACGCCTGGCGCTCGCTGTCGTGCAGCAGGACGAAGGCGTGCGCCGAGGTGCCGGTCGTCGGCACGCCGAAGCGCCGCCGGGCCTCCAGGTTGGAGGACGCGGCGAACCCGCACAGGTAGGCGGCGCGGGCGGCGGCGACGGCGGCCTCCTCGTGGGTGCGGCGCGAGCCCATCTCCAGGCAGGGACGGCCGGTCGCGGCGGAGGTCATGCGGGAGGCCGCCGAGGCGATGGCGCTGTCGTGGTTCAGGACCGACAGGACCAGGGTCTCCAGCAGCACGGCCTCGGCGAAGGTGGACTCCACGATCAGCAGCGGCGAGCCGGGGAAGTAGCACTCGCCCTCGGCGTAGCCGTGGACGTCGCCGCTGAACCGGTAGCCGGCCAGCCAGTCCCGGGTCGGGGCGTCGACGACGCCCGACTCGTGCAGGAAGTCGCAGACGGCGGCGTCGAAGCGGAATTCCTCCAACGCGTCCAGCAGCCGGCCGACGCCGGCGGCGACGCCGTAGCGGCGGCCGTCGGGCAGCCGCCGGGCGAAGACCTCGAACACCGAGCGGCGGTGGGCGGCCCCGCTGGCCAGGGCGCCCTGCAGCATGGTGAGCTCGTAGTGGTCGGTGAGGAGCGCGGTGCTGTTCACGATCTATCAGAGTAGCCTGGTGGAATGAGTGTCGCGCCGGTGGAAGTCGATCCGGAGGCTGTGGAGGAAACCCGGTCTGTTCCCATGGAGGATCCTGTGTGGGTCACCGTGGTGTGGAACGACCCGGTGAACCTGATGAGCTACGTGACCTACGTGTTCATGACGTACTTCGGCTACTCCAAGGGCAAGTCCGAGCGTCTGATGCACGAGGTGCACAACCTCGGCAAGGCGATAGTGTCCAGCGGGGGCCGCGAGCAGATGGAGAAGGACGTGGCCGGCATGCACGGCTACGGCTTGTGGGCGACCCTCCAGCGCCAGGACGGCTGAGAAGAAGATCGGGGAACCTGTGCTCCAGCCCTTCGAGGCCCACCGCTCCGGGCGGATCGTCGGCGCGTTCACCGACGGCCAGGCCGGGGTGCTCCGCTTCCTGCTCAACGGCCAGCTGGCGCTGCTCGACGAGGAGGACCCGCTCGGCGCGGACCCGAACCAGGACCCGCTGGCCGCCGCGCTCGGCATCGCCGACGGCCCGGTGAAGAAACCGGACAACCCGGCGCTGGCCCGGCTGTTCCCGAACGCCTACGAGGACGCCGACGACGCCAGCGAGTTCCGCCGGCTCACCGAGTCCGACCTGCGCGAGGGCAAGCGGGCCGCGGCCCGGCAGGTGCTCGGGTCGCTGGCCGACTACGAGCCCGGCGAGCAGCTGTGGCTGGAGCCGGAGCAGGCCCGGGAGTGGCTCGGCGCGGTGAACGACATCCGGCTGGTGCTCGCGGTCTGGCTGGAGATCGAGGACGACGACGACAATCCGTTCGAGCGGATCCGGCCGGATGACGAGCGGTACGAGATAGTCGTCATGTACCACTGGCTCGGCGCGCTGGTGGAGTGGCTTGTCGAAGCCCTGATGGGGTGACCCGCCGGAGGCTCCGTACCGCCGCGGGTGCGTGACTCCGCAGGGTATTGAGACGGCTGTCCGGCGGTGGTGCGGGCCGGTGGTATGGGCCGGCGGTGCGGGTCGGCGGTGAAGGCCGGTGGTGCGGCCCGGCGAAATGTGGACGGAAACGCGAGGCGGGGCCCCTGGAAGTGATTCCAGGGGCCCCGCTCGTGCGTGGCGGATCCGCTAGTTCTGCGAACCCGACTTGCGGCGGGCCGCCACCACGGCGCCCGCGCCGACCAGCAGCGCGCCCGCGCCGATACCGGCCAGGCCGAGCACGTCGGCGCCGGTGTGCGGCAGCGTCGGCGGCGTGACGTGGGTCGGCGGCGGAGGCATCACCGGCGGCGGGGTGTGCGGCGGTGTGCTCGGCGGAGGCGGGCTGGTGGGCGGAGGCGGCGGGCTGTTCGGCGGGGGCGGGCTGTTCGGTGGCGGCGGGGGCGGCATCACCGGAGGGGGCAGGTTCGGGGGCGGGGGAGGCGGCATCACCGGCGGAGGCAGGTTCGGCGGCGGGGGCGGGGGCATGACCGGCGGCGGCAGGTTCGGCGGCGGCGGAGGCGGCATCACCGGCGGCGGCAGGTTCGGGGGCGGAGGCACCACCGGGGGCGGCGGCTGGGTCGGCGGCGGAGGCGGCGGCAGCACCGGGGGCGGCGGCGGCTGGGTGGGCGGCGGCGTCACCGGCGGCGGAGGCTGGGTCGGCGGCGGCGGGGGCGGCAGCACCGGAGGCGGCGGCTGGTTCGGCGGGGGCGGCGGAGGCAGCACCGGCGGAGGCGGCGGCTGGGTCGGCGGCGGAGGCATCACCGGCGGCGGCGTCACCGGCGGGGACGTCACCGGCGGGGGCGGGCAGTTCGAC
>NZ_BAAAQN010000075.1:0-54513 GCF_039531695.1 Catenulispora yoronensis | reverse complement strand
CGCTGCCTCAAACGCTACATAGCCAACGAAATCCACCGCATCCTCACCCACCAAAACACCACACAACCAACCCCCACACCTTGACATAGGAGCATCGGAAAGACCGGAACCGAAGACCTAACTTTGGCAAAAAGCGGGGCACCCGGTCGCGATGACCACCGGTTTTGCTGGCCGCCGCCGGTAGTGATTTCGGCCCGGGCAGCCAGTTGTGATGGTGATCCGTTCTGCTGGCCGCTGCCGGTTGTGGAGGTGGCGAGGCGGCCGGTCACGATGATGGTGCGGCAATGCTGGCCGTCGCCGGTTGTGATGTCGGCCCGGCGGCCAGTTGTGATGGTGATCCGTTCTGCTGGCCGCCGCCGGTTGTGGAGGTGGCAGGGCGACCGGTCGCGATGACCATCTGTTTTTGCTGGCCGCTGCCGGTTGTGGAGGCGGCCAGTGTGAGGTGATCGGTTGCTGGCCGCCGCCGGTCCCGACCTCAGTCGTCGCGCTCCGTTCGCGTTCGCTCATCCACCAGTGCTCGCAGCTCCGCCGCCGCGCGCCGTGCTGGCTTGCCGCCGGAGGCCTGGATGCCCATCGCGGGTAGTACTTCGCCGTTGTCCAGGTCGAGGAGGACCCAGGGGTCGCCTGGGCGTAGGTTGACCCGGACGATCTCTGCCCATTCCAGGTGGTGGGTCCGCACTGTGTTGACCACTGTCAGGCCTTGGTCGTCGGCGGTGATTCGGGGGCGGGCCAGGAGGTAGAGGCCGGAGGAGATCAGGGGGCCGATTGCGGCGAAGGCTACGCGTTCGGGGGTGGACCAGGCGGTGGGGCCTGTGGCGGGGAGTATCGCGGCGACTACGGCCAGGGTGGCGATCAGGATCGAGCTGACGGTGAATACCGCCAGTCGGGTGCGGGTGGGGCGGAAGGTCGCGGGGAGTGGGGGGATGGCGAGGTCCGGGGGGCGGTCGTGGTTGTTGTCCGTCACCTGCGCGCTGGTCCGTTTCATCCCGGGTTCGTCGAACCCTTGCCTAAACCCGACACGCGAGGATATCGGTGACGAGGATTCCTCTCGCGCCCAGATCCCACAAGTCGTCCATCATGCGTTGGGCCTCGCCTCGGCGGACCATGGAGCGGACCGCCACCCAGCCTCGGTCGTGGAGGGGGGAGACGGTCGGGGATTCGATGCCGGGGGTGATGCGGACGGCTTCGTCGACGTGCTCGGCGCGGATGTCGTAGTCCATCAGGACGTATTCGCGGGCGGTGATCACGCCTCGGAGGCGGCGGACGAACTGTTCGACCGCCGGGTTGTCCTCGGCGCCGGCGCGGCGGATGAGCTGGGCTTCGGAGGTGAGGATCGGGTCGCCGAAGACTTCCAGGCCGGCGTGGCGCAGGGTGGTGCCGGTCTCCACGACGTCGGCGACCACGTCGGCCACGCCCAGGGCGATGGACACCTCGACGGCTCCGTCGAGCTTCACGACCTCGGCGGTGACGCCGGCGGCGGCGAGGTGGTCGCGGACGACGCCCGGGTAGGCCGAGGCGATGCGCAGGCCGGCCAGGCCGGTGACGCCCTGGGCCTTGGTCACCTGCTCCACGGTGGCCGGGAGGGCGGCGAAGCGGAAGGTGGAGCGGGCGAAGCCCAGGTCCATGATCGCCTCGGCGCCGGCGCCGGAGTCGAGCAGGAGGTCGCGGCCGGTGATGCCGACGTCCAGGCGGCCGGAGCCGACGTAGGTGGCGATGTCGCGGGGCCGCAGGAAGAACAGCTCGGCGTTGTTGGCCGGGTCGACGACCATCAGCTCCTTGCCGTCCTTGCGCGGCCGGTAGCCGGCCTCATGCAGCATCGCCGTGGCCGCCTCCGAAAGCGATCCCTTGTTCGGCAGGGCGATGCGCAGCATGACGTGTGACCTCTCAGTTACCTGTGGTTGATGAATCTCCCGGGGCAAGTATCGACCACCGCGGTGGGCGGACGCCGGGTTGTTCACTCGCTGGGATGACGGCGGGCCCCGCCGACGGCAGGGCCCTGGCTCACCTGTTCGTCACAGATGCTTGTACACGTCGTCCAGGGTCAGGCCGCGGGCCAGCATCACGACCTGCACGTGGTACAGCAGCTGGGAGATCTCCTCGGCCGTGCGGTCGCCGTCCTCGTACTCGGCGGCCATCCAGACCTCGGCGGCCTCCTCGACGATCTTCTTGCCGATGGCGTGGACGCCCAGGCCCAGCAGCTCGACGGTGCGCGAGCCCTCCTCGCCGCGCTCGGCCTTGGCGGCCAGCTCGCCGAACAGGGTCTCGAACGTCTTCGCGGTGATCGGGACGGCGGTTCCCACGCGGACCTCCACGGGCTCGTCGGCGGTGGGCGAGGCGTTCACCGCGCCGCACCGATCTGCTTCAGCACCAGCGCGGTGGCCACCGCCGCCTCGACGGCCTCGCGGCCCTTGTCCTCGCGCGAGCCCGGCAGGCCCGCGCGGTCCAGCGCCTGCTCCTCGGTGTCGCAGGTCAGCAGGCCGAAGCCGACCGGGACGCCGGTGTCGATGGCCACCCGGTTCAGGCCGTCGGTGGCCGCCGCGCAGACGTACTCGAAGTGCGGCGTGCCGCCGCGGATCACCACGCCGAGGGCGACCACGGCGTCGTAGCCGGCGGCCAGGGCCTTGGCCGCCACCGGCAGCTCGAAGGAGCCCGGGACGCGGAACAGGTCGTGCGCCGCGCCGATCTCGGCCAGCGCCTTCTCGGCGCCGGACACCAGCCCGTCCATGACCTGGGTGTGCCATTGCGCGGCCACCACCGCGACCTTCAGGTCCGCGCCGCCCTCGATGGTGATGGCCGGCGCTCCCGCTCCGCTCACGTTCTACTCACTCCTTGTGCGTCAGTGGCCGCCGCGCGTAGGGGCGCGGCGCGCCTGGCAAGTCTTCCAGACCCGGCCCCTCGGGCGGGGCCGGGTCTCAACGCCGGGCCGGTCGCGGCCCGGCCTTCAGCCGACCGCGGCGGCCAGGTGCTCGGCCGCCTGCTCGTCCAGGCCCGGCAGCTCGTGGCCCATCCGGTCGCGCTTGGTCCGCAGGTAGCGGATGTTGTCGGCGGTGACGTTCACCGGCAGCGGCACCCGGCCGGACACCCGCAGGCCGAAGCCCTCCAGCGCGCTGCGCTTGGCCGGGTTGTTGGTCAGCAGCCGCATCGAGCGCACGCCGAGGTCGGCCAGGATCTGCGCGCCGGTGCCGTAGTCCCGGGCGTCGGCGGGCAGGCCCAGCTCCAGGTTGGCGTCGACGGTGTCGTGGCCGAGCTCCTGCAGCTCGTAGGCGCGCAGCTTGTGCATCAGGCCGATGCCGCGGCCCTCGTGCCCGCGCATGTAGAGGACGACGCCGCGGCCCTCCCGCTCCACCGCGCGCAGCGCCGCGTGCAGCTGCGGGCCGCAGTCGCAGCGCTGGGAGCCGAAGATGTCGCCGGTCAGGCACTCGGAGTGGACCCGCACCAGCACGTCCTCGCCGTCGCCGAGGTCGCCGCGGACCAGCGCGACGTGCTCGGCGCCGTCCACGTCGGAGACGTAGCCGACGGCGTTGAAGTCGCCGAAGGCGGTGGGCAGCCGGGTTTCGGCGACCTTGCTGACGCTTTTCTCGGTGCGGCGCCGGTAGGCGATCAGGTCGGCGATCGAGATCAGCGCCAGGCCGTGCTCCTTGGCGAACCGCGCCAGCTGCGGCAGGCGGGACATCGAGCCGTCCTCCTCGACGACCTCGCAGATCCCGGCCGCCAGCGGCAGCCCGGCCAGCCGGCACAGGTCGATCGAGGCCTCGGTGTGCCCGGGCCGCACCAGCACGCCGCCGGGGTTGGCGCGCAGCGGGAAGACGTGGCCGGGCCGGGTCAGGTCCTCGGCGGTGGTGCCCGGATCGGCCAGCAGGCGGATGGTGCGGGCCCGGTCGGCGGCCGAGATGCCGGTGCTGACGCCGTCGCGGGCGTCCACCGACACCGTGTAGGCGGTGCCCTTGCGGTCCTGGTTGATCGCGGTCATCGGCGGCAGGTTCAGCCGGTCGGCCTCGTCGGCCGGCAGCGGCACGCAGATCACCCCGGAGGAGTAGCGGACGGTGAAGCCCACCACCTCGGGCGTGGCCAGCGAGGCGGCGAAGATCAGATCGCCCTCGTTCTCCCGGTCCTCGTCGTCGACCACGACGATCGGCCGGCCGGCCGCGAGCTCGCTCAGCGCCCGCTCGATGCCGTCCAGCACGATCGGCTCGGCCTCGGGTGCGACAACCGACTCCACGGTGCTCATACCGTGACCTCCTTCAGAACGGCGGGCTGCGCCGACGGCGCACCCTCGCGGGGGGCTCGCGCCCGGGCCATCCACTGGCGCAGCCCCGCGACGACTATCAAGAAGTAGAAGACGTAGACCAGGCCGGAGACCGGCAGGCCGTTGGAGAAGGCCAGCGGGACGCCGACGACGTCCACCGCGACCCAGACGAACCAGAACTCGACGTACCCCCGCGCCTGCGCCACGGTGGCGACCAGCGACCCGATGAAGATGTAGGCGTCCGGCCACGGGGACCAGGACGCGTTGTAGTGCTGGAGCACCTGGGCGAAGACGGCGGTGCCGACGCCCAGCGCGGCCACGAGCAGCGCCCGCTCGGCCCAGGAGGCCCAGCGGATGGCGATGTCGTGCTCGTTCCGGCGCACGGCGTTCCACCGCGCCCAGCCGTAGGCGGCCATCCCGATCAGCGCCACCTGCCGCGCGGCCGTGCCGCCGAGGTGCGCCGACACGAACGCGCCGAACAGCAGCACGCAGCCCGCTATCTGCACCGGCCAGGCCCACATCGAGCGCCGGGTGGCCAGCGCCACCGTCAGCAGCCCGAGCAGGTTGCCCAGCAGGTCGGACCACTTGACGGTTTCCCCGAACAAGTGGAACGCGACCGCGTTGGCCCAGTGGAACATCGCGCTCACACCCGCTGCGCGCCGATGCCGGCGCCGGCCGCGGCCTCGACTTCGGCCTGGACCGCGGTCCCGGCCTCGACTTCGGCCTCAGTGCCCTGCGGCTGCCCGGCGCTCTTGCCGTCCAGGCCCAGCAGGCGCTCGGTGTACTTGGCGATGACGTCCACCTCGAGGTTCACCGGCGCGCCGGGCTGCTTGCGGCCCAGCGTGGTGAGCTCCAGCGTGGTGGGGATCAGGCTGACGGTGAAGCTGTCGGCGTCGGCCTCGACCACGGTCAGCGAGATGCCGTCGACGGTGATCGAGCCCTTGTCCACGACGTAGCGGGCCAGGTCGGAGGGCAGGGAGACGCGCACCACCTCCCAGTGCTCGGCCGGGGTGCGCTCCAGGACCGTGCCGACGCCGTCGACGTGGCCCTGCACCAGGTGCCCGCCCAGGCGCGCGCCGAGCTGCATCGGCCGCTCCAGGTTGACCGGGTCGCCGGGCCGCAGGCCGCCGAGGTTGGACCGGATCAGGGTCTCGGCCATCACGTCGGCGGTGAACTCGCCGGCCGCCGCGGCCTGCCTGCCGTCCTCGATCACCGTGAGACAGACGCCGTTGACGGCGATGGACGATCCGTGCTCGGCGTCCGACGTGACCAGCGGGCCCGCCACGCGCAGCCGCGCGGAGTCGCCCTCGGTCTCCAGGGCCACGACCCGGCCGAGTTCTTCGACGATGCCAGTGAACACCGTGTACTCCCCTATATCCGCCTCTTCCGCGCGCCCGGTCGGCTCGCGGCCTGAACCCGGGCTCCGGGAAGGGGGGTGCGTCATGAGGGAGGCGGCGCGCCACGGCATGATCCCCGCCGACCCGGCGGGTGCCGTCGCGAACGCCGCGACGGGACGGCTCCGGCCTCACAGCCCTGGCCTGGTGGGCCCTGGGCACAGCGAGGCGGCACGCCCGTCGCGTGCAGCCTCCCATCCGGACTTTAACCGTCGGTCCCGGAATTCCACCGGATCGGCCGTTCGTTCGCCGAGGCGAACGAACGGTTCGCGGACTGTCACCGCCGGTTCGGAATTTCACCGACCCCGGAGCACGCGTTCGTCGTTCGAAACCAGTGTGCCACGCGTTTCATTCCCGCCCCGGGCGGGCGTGGCGCGCATCACCTTGACTCCGGGCCGGAATGTAACACGTTCTAGTTTTAGGCGGAAGGGCGCAGGCCCCGGCCGGGGCGCCTCAGGCCTGCTTGGCCCCGGCGATCTCGGCCTGCTCGCGCAGCTTGCGGATCGCGGCGTCCGGGTCCTCGGCGCCGTACACGGCCGACCCGGCCACGAACACGTCGGCGCCGGCCGCGGCGCAGCGCTCGATGGTCTCCGCCGACACGCCGCCGTCGATCTGGAGCCAGACCTCGCCGCCGTGCCGGTCGATCAGCTGCCGGGTCCGCCGGATCTTGGGCAGCACCACGTCCAGGAACTTCTGGCCGCCGAATCCGGGCTCGACGGTCATCACCAGGATCATGTCCAGCTCCGGGAGCAGGTCCTCGTAGGGCTCGATCGGCGTGGCCGGCTTCAGCGCCATCCCGGCGCGCGCCCCCGCCGACCGGATCGCGCGCGCCAGCCGGATCGGCGCCCGCGCGGCCTCCACGTGGAAGGTGACGCTGCCGGCGCCGGCCTCGGCGTAGCCGGGCGCCCACCGGTCCGGGTCCTCGATCATCAGGTGGCAGTCCAGCGGCCGCGGCGAGGTCTTGACCAGCGCCTCCACCACCGGCAGGCCGAGCGTCAGGTTGGGCACGAAGTGGTTGTCCATCACGTCGACGTGGATCCAGTCGGCCGACGGGACCGCGGCGACCTCCTGGGCCAGCCGCGAGAAGTCGGCGGACAGGATGGACGGGGAGATCTGGACGGAGCTCATGCCGACGATTCTGACAGACCGGGCTTCCCCGTCCCCGGCGGCCCATCGACGCGGGCCGTACCCGCCAGTACGCTTCGGTGCTGACGACGAGGTCTGAGAAAGCGCAGGTGGGATGGCATGAACGCCGACGACGCCGGCAGCGGCGCGGTCCGCACGATCGACCAGCGGTCCCACCGCAAAGGACCGGACTCACCGCCGCTCCCGGAGGAGACCATCGGGGCCAACCTGGCCCGGGTGGCCGCGGCGCACCCGGACCGGGACGCGCTCGTGGAGTGCGCGACCGGCCGCCGCTGGACCTACCGCGAGTTCGACGCCGCGGTCTGCGACCTGGCCCGGGCGCTGCTGGCGGCCGAGGTCGCGCCGGGCGACCGGGTCGGCGTCTGGGCGCCGAACTGCGCCGAATGGGTTCTGGTGCAGTACGCGACGGCGCGGGTCGGCGCGATCCTGGTGAACCTCAACCCGGCCTACCGCGAGCACGAGATCGGCTTCACGCTCAAACAGTCGGGCGCCTGCCTGCTGTTCACCGCGACGCAGGTGAAGACCAGCGACTACGTGGCCATGGTGGACGCGGTCCGCCCGGCCTGCCCGGACCTGCGCGACGTGGTCTACTTCGGCACCCCGGGCTGGACGGCGTTCCTGGAGCGCGGCGCCGAGGTCCCGGCCGAGGACCTGGCCGCGCGCGAGGCGGGCCTGAGCCCCGACGACCCGATCGACATCCAGTACACCTCCGGCACCACCGGCTTCCCCAAGGGCGCGACCCTGTCGCACCGCAACGTGCTGGGCAACGGCCACCAGGTCGCCGAGGTCCAGGGCTGGACCCACGAGGACCGGGTCTGCCTGCCGGTTCCGCTCTACCACTGCTTCGGCATGGTGATGGGCAATCTCGGCGCCACCAGCCACGGCGCCTGCGTCGTCCTGCCCGGCGCGCTGTTCGACCCCGCCGACACGCTGAGGGCCGTCGCCGAGGAGCGCTGCACGGTCCTGTACGGCGTCCCGACCATGTTCATCGCCGAACTGGCGCTGCTGGAGCGCTCGGACACCGCCTACGATCTCAGCTCCCTGCGCACCGGAGTGATGGCCGGCTCCCCCTGCCCGGTGGAGGTGATGAAGCGGGTGATCGACAAGATGGGCATGGCCGACGTGACCATCGCCTACGGCATGACCGAGACCAGCCCGGTCAGCACCCAGACCCGCCGGGACGACAGCCTGGAGCGCCGGGTGGCGACGGTGGGCCGGGTCCATCCGCACGTGGAGATCAAGGTCGTCGACCCCGAGTCCGGCGAGACCGTGCCCACCGGCACCCCCGGGGAGCTGTGCACCCGCGGCTACAGCGTCATGCTCGGCTACTGGAACGAGCCCGAACGCACCGCCGAACCGGTGGACGCGGACGGCTGGATGCACACCGGCGACCTCGCCCAGATGGACTCCGACGGCTATGTCTCCATCGTCGGCCGCATCAAGGACATGGTGATCCGGGGCGGCGAGAACGTCTATCCGCGCGAGGTCGAGGAGTTCCTCCACAAGCACCCCGACATCGAGGACGTCCAGGTCATCGGCGTCCCCGACGAGAAGTACGGCGAGGAGCTGATGGCTTGGATCCGGCTGCGCCCCGGCGCCGCCGCGCTGGACCCCGAGGCCGTCCGCGAGTTCTGCCAGGGGCGCCTGGCCCACTACAAGATCCCGCGCTATGTGCACCTGGTGGACGGCTTCCCGATGACGGTCACCGGGAAGGTCCGGAAGGTGGAGATGCGGGAGCAGGCGGTGGAGATCCTCACCGGGCGGCGCTGAACCCCCCGTCGCTGTGCAGCAGCTGGCCGTTGACCCAGCCGCCGGCGGCCGAGAGCAGGAACGCGATCAGGTCGGCGCTGTCGCCGGGCACGCCGTCGCGCCCCAGCGGCGTGCGCTCCCGGATCTCCGCCTGGAACGCGTCGTCCATCCACCCGGTCTGCACCGGGCCCGGGTTCACGACGTTCGCCGTGACTCCCAGGCCGCGCAGCTCCAGGGCGGCCGCGAGCACCACGCGGTCCAGCGCGCCCTTGCTGGCGCCGTACGGCAGGTTCCCGGCGGTGTGGTCGCTGGTCAGGGCGACGATCCGGCCGCTGCCGAACGGATCGGCGAAGTCCTGCGCGAACTGCCGGACCAGCAGCCACGACGCCCGCGCGTTGACCGCGAAGTGCCGGTCCCAGCTCTCCACCGAGGTGTCCAGGATCGCCGAGTCCACCGACTCGGCGTGCGCCATCACCAGCGCCCGCACGCCGCCCAGCCCGGCCCGCACCTCGGCGAACACCTTCCCGGGCGCCTCCACCGACGCCAGGTCCGCCTCCACCGCCACCACCCGGGCCCCGCGCGCCTGCGCCGCCTCGGTGATGGCGGCGCGCGCCTCGTCGTCCCTCCCCCACGTCATCCGGTCGTCGTAGGGCCGCCAGTAGGTGAATCCGACGTCCCAGCCCTGTCCGGCCAGCTTCTCGACGATCGCCGCGCCGATCCCGGCCCGCCGTCCGACCCCGGTCACCACGGCGACCGGCCGTACCCCATATGCCATGACAGAGCATTGTCATGGGTGAAGGGCCCCGGATTCAACGCCGGGCCTCATCCGGCGGTGTTCCGCCACCGCTGCCAGAACGCCGTCAGGTCCTGGCCGCTGACGCTCGCGGCCAGCGCGCGCACGTCGGCGGGCCGCACGACGCCGTACTCGTACTGGCTCACCAGGCCGCGCAGGAGCTGGTCCATGGCGGTGCGGCCGATAGTGCGTTCGAGGTCGTAGAGCATGCAGGTGCCCTCGTGGTAGACCGCGTCGTGGTAGAGCGGGTCCCCGGCCTTCTCGAAGACGTCCATCGAGACGTCCATCCGTTCGTCGGCCGCGACCCAGTCGCAGCCGTGGGCCGGGGAGCCGCCGCCCTCGAACTGCTCGGCGCTGTACTCGGCGAAGGCCTCGTCCAGCCAGGGGTGGCGGTACTGGTCGTCGCCGACCAGGCCGAACCACCACTGGTGCGCGACCTCGTGCGCCACCGCGCCCCGGTAGGCGGAGGCCAGGACGTAGTTCGGATACTCCATGCCGTCGAACGCGGAGCCGAACTCGTCGAACACGATGGTGAACCGCGGGTACGGATACGCACCGAAGCGCTCGCCGTAGGAGTCCAGCGCGCTGGCCGCATAGCGCATCAGCTCGCGGCAGTTGGAGTCGCTCTCCGAGTTCGGCCAGTAGGCATCCACAGTCACTCCGGCCGCGGTGACCACTGTGTCGTGGTGGTAGGCGCCCGCCGACCAGGAGAAGTCCCGCACCTTGTTCGCGACTATGTGAGTGCTCACTCGATCGCCTGTAGGCGTCTCCCCCGCGACCGTCCCGCTCGACGGCACCTGCAACGCGGCGGGGTGGTCCAGGGTCACGTCATAGTCCGCGGTCAGCGAGTAGTAGCTCTCCCCGAAGTCCACGTAGGGCGGCAGTTCCCAGCCGTTCTCATCCTTCACTGCCAGAACCGCTAAAGCGTTGCCCAGGTATGTGTCGACGCCGTTCACGCCGAACCGGTCGCGCCGTACCGGTACGTCGATTGCAAGGGTGAAGCTCACCTCGCCCTGCGCGCCGGACGCCAGCGGCGTATCGAGCTCTATGCGATACGCCGTGCAGTTCTGCGTGGTCTCCGCTATACGGCCGCCGACCAGATCGGTCATACGCTCCGGCGGCACTCCCCCGCATCCAGCGTCGCCGTTGCCCCACAGCCGGATCCAGAACTCAGTGATCGCGGCCTTGCCCGGATTCGTAAAAGCGATCTTCTCAGTGCCGCTCCATGAGTGCCCTGTGTCGTCACTTTTCAGGACGACCGTATAGACCGCGGAACCAGGCGCGGTCGGCTCGCCCAAGGCGACGCCCTCGGCGCGCGAAGGCGCAGCCGCCGCCGGCGGGACGGCTGTCCCGTCGGCGGCTCGGCCGGTCATCGCCGCCTCGGCGACCGCGGCTCGCGCCCCTAACGCAGCACTCCGCGAAGGAGAGCCCTGCGGCATCGCCAACCATGCCGCCGCCACGACCGCCATAGTCGCCGCGCCACATGGAACCCACCAGCTCGCACGTCTGAAAGCCGACACACGCCCACCCACCCCTCCGCCAGTAGCACCCCTGCTACTCCCCCAGACAGCGTCGGAGGCCGGAAAAGTTACGTGGCTCGGGACAGTGCTTCGATCTTGTGACAGAACCGAGACAGCGACCGGTGGCGATCGACCTCAGGAACGGCGCAGAAGCGCCAGATACATAGCGTCGGTCCCATGCAGATGCGGCCAAAGCTGGACGTCGGGTCCGCCGCCGAGCTCCGGCAGTCCGGGCAGCAGCGGCCGGGCGTCGATCCGCTCCACGTCCCGCCGCGCCTTCACCACCTGGCGGACCACGTCTCGTGTCTCCTCCAGGTGCGGGGAGCAGGTCACATACGCGACCAGCCCGCCGGGCCGCACCGAGTCCAGCGCCGACGACAGCAGCCGCCGCTGCACCCGCGTCAGCCGCTCCAGGTCCTCCGGCCCGCGCCGCCACCGCGACTCCGGACGCCGCCGCAGCGCGCCCAGGCCGGTGCACGGCGCGTCGAGCATCACCCGGTCGAAGGACGCGTTCTTCCACGGCGCGCGGATGGCGTCGGCCGCGATCACCTGGAGCGTGCCCGAACCGGGCTGGAACCGGGTGACCGCCGCGTCGTCGGAGCCGGTACCGAGCGCGTCGCCGATGACGAGTTCGTCGGCCGAGTCCGCCAGAGCGGCCACGTCCAGGGCCGCCGCCTCCGCCTGCTCACCGGGAGCAGCGGCGACGCCGCCGACCGAACCGGCAACACCGGCTGAACCGGCTGATCCGGCAGCACCGACAGCACCTGCCTCCCCGACCGCGGCCAACCGGTCGCCGTACCCGCGCAGCGACCTGCGCACCAGCTCGGCCCGGTGCGGCGCGATCTCGTTCGCCAGCAGCGACGCGCCGCGCTCCAGCGCCAGCCCGGCCAGCAGAGCGGCCTTCCCGCCGGGCCCGGCGCACATGTCCAGCCACCGCTCGTCGGGGCCCTCCAGCGGCGCGGCGGCCAGCGCGGCCGCCACCAGCTGGCTGCCCTCGTCCTGCACCCCCACGCGCCCCTCGCGGACCGGCGCGAGCGCCGCGGGATCGCCGCCGGCCAGGTACGCGGCATACGGCGAGTACCGCCCGGCCAGCGCCCCGAGCCCGGTGAGTTCGCCGACCGCGGCCAGGCCGGGCCGGGTCACCAGGGTCACGCCGGGCCGCGCGTTGTCGGCGGCCAGCAGCTCGCCGATGTCCTGGTGCGCGCGCTGCGCGCCACGGTGCGCCTGGAGCGAGTCCCACAGCGCCGAGACGATCCACCTCGGGTGCGAGCGCGACACCGCGAGGTAGCCCTCCGGGTCGTCCTGCGGGTCCGGGGCGATCCGGTCGATCCACTGCTCCAGGTCCCGCTGGCCGACGCGGCGCAGGATGGCGTTGGCGAACCGGGAGGCGCCCTCGTTGGAGACCGAGCGCACCAGCTCCACCGTCGTGGAGACGGCGGCGTGCGGCGGCACGTCCATGGCCAGCAGCTGGTGCGTGCCCAGCCGCAGCGCGTCCAGCACCTCGGGGTCGACGGCGTCCAGGGAGCGGTCCACGCAGGCGGCGACGACCGCGTCGTAGGTGCCCAGGCCGCGCAGCGTGCCGTAGACCAGCTCGGTGGTGAAGGCGGCGTCGCGGCCGGTCAGGCCGCGGTCGCGCAGGATGCGCGGCAGCAGCAGGTTCGCGTAGGCGTCCCGGGTGCGCACCGCCTCCAGCGCTTCGAACGCGGCGGCGCGCGCCGGATCGGCGTGGGAGATGGACATCGTGCGCGGTGCCATGGGGTCGCTCTCTGTTCCGTTGTGATGTTCGGTTGTCGGCCGGGGCGCGGCCGGGGCGTCGGGCGGGGCGTCGGGCGGGGCGTCGGGCGGGGCGTCGGGCAGGCTCAGACGAAGGTCTCGTCGCCGGTCAGGCGCAGCCCACGGGCCCAGTCGGCGGCCGCCATCCGCCGCTTGCCCTGCGGCTGGACGTCGCCGAGCCGCACGGTGTGGCCGCTGCCGGTGCCCACGGTCAATCCTCGCGAGTCCTGGACGATCCGGCCCGGCGGGACGTCGCAGGTCCCGGGCAGCGCGGTGACCGGGAAGATCTTGACCCGCAGGTCCTCCTCGCCGTCCCGGCCCGGCAGCACGGTCCAGGCGCCGGGCGCCGGGGTGCAGGCCCGGACCAGCCGGTCGACGCGCAGCGCGGGGGCCGTCCAGTCGACGCGGGCGTCGGTGGCCGTCAGCTTGGGCGCCAGGCTGACGCCGTCGGCGGGCTGCGGGACCGGGCGGGCGGTGCCGTCCTCGATGGCGTCCAGGGTGGCGGCCAGCAGCCGGGCGCCGGACTCGGCCAGCCGGGCCAGCAGGTCGCCGCTGGTGTCGGTGCGCCGGATCTCGTCGGTGACGGTGCCGAAGACCGGGCCGGTGTCCAGGCCCTCCTCCAGCAGGAAGGTGGAGGCGCCGGTGATCTCGTCGCCGTGCAGGACCGACTGCTGCACCGGGGCCGCGCCGCGCCAGGCCGGCAGCAGCGAGAAGTGCAGGTTGACCCAGCCGTGCCGGGGCACGTCGAGTGCCGGCTTGGGGATCAGGCCGCCGTAGGCGACGATCGGGCAGCAGTCCGGGGCGATCTCGGTCAGCCGGGCCAGAAACTCGGGGTCCCGGACCTTCTCGGGCCGCAGCACCTCGACCCCGGCCTCCTCGGCCAGCCGGGCGACCGGGGAGGCCTCCAGCCGGCGGCCGCGCCCGGAGCGGGCGTCCGGGCGGGTCAGGACAGCGACCACCTCGTGGCGGGAGTCCAGCAGCGCCCGCAGGGCCGGCAGCGCGGGCTCGGGGGTTCCGGCGAACAGGACGCGCATCGTCAGATCGCCCGTCCGAAGGTGGCGTGCGGGGAGACCTTCACCACAGGTTCGGGCTGGTCCTGCCCGGCCCAGTCGGCCAGCCGGATGGCGCGCATCGCCTTCTTGCGCCACTCGCGGTCCAGGCGGTCGATGAACAGCACGCCGTCCAGGTGGTCGGTCTCGTGCTGGATGCAGCGGGCCAGCAGCTCGCTGCCCTCCACCACGACCGGCTCGCCGTGCATGGTCCAGCCCTTGGCGACCACGCGCAGCGCGCGCTTGCAGGGGAAGGCCAGGTCCGGGATGGACAGGCAGCCCTCGTCGCCGTCCTGCTCCTCGTCGGACAGGTCCAGGCTCGGGTTCACCAGGTGGCCGAGCTCGCCGTCCACGTTCCAGGTGAAGACCCGCAGGCCGACGCCGATCTGCGGGGCGGCCAGCCCGGTGCCGGGCGCGTCCAGCATCGTGTCGGTGAGGTCCTTGACAAGGGTGCGCAGCTCCTTGTCGAAGTCGGCGACCGCGGTCGCCGGGGTGGTCAGGACCGGGTCGCCGAAGATGCGGATCGCCTGGACGGTCAAGGGACGCGCTCCGTTCGTGGGTTAACGGGGATTCGGCTATTAGTGTACGGACGGTCCGGGCGGTGGCGGAGCGTGGCGGAGCCGATCCGGGGCGCGCAACCCGGGGTTCGGGCAGCTCCGGGGGCGGTCCGGGGCCGGAATCCTGGTGGAATTTCCGCTCCCTGGGCGGCGGCGACCGTCGACAGCGCGGGTGCCGGCGGCGGCCTCAGCCGATCCGCACCGGGTCGATCCGGACCCGGACCCAGTCCTCGGCCTTGTTGGCGCTGCGGACCCCCTGCGCCTCCCGCACGGCGGCCGCCAGGTCGCCGCCGAGCCGGCGCGGCACGCGGACCAACGCCCGGTGCAGCAGCTGCGGCTGCTGCTGCGACTGCCCCTTGGCGGCCTCCCGGGCCTGGTCGGCGCGGTCCGGCCGCTCGCCCCGGCCGAGCCGGTCGGGACGTCTGGCGGCGGCCTTCTCGGCCGCCTTCTCAGCGGCCTTCTGCACCGACCGGTCGTCGGCGCGCGGCACCTCGACGGCCACCGGCCCGAGCACCTCGGCCGCTTCCGGCAGCCGCAGCAGGCGCAGCTCCTCGGCGACGGCCGACGGCGTGCCGGTGAGCTCGGCGACCCGGGCCAGCGGCGGGTAATGCAGCTCACCCCGGTCGGTGAGCTCCCGCCGGGCGTGCCACACCGGGTCCCAGCGCACCAGCGCCTGCACCGGCGCGAGCCCGGGCTCGGCCATCACCACCACCTTGCCGCCCTCGCCGCCGGGCCGGACCAGCGCGGCGGCGTTGAGCCAGCGCCGCAGCGCCTCCTCCCCGGCCCGCAGGTCCCGCCGGGCCAGCAGCGACCAGCCGTCCAGCAGCAGCGCGGCGGCGTAGCCGCCGTCGGCCACCGGCTCGGCGCCGGGCGTGGCGACCACCAGCGCGGGCTTGTCGGAGACCTGGGACAGCACCGCGTTCCCGGCCGATGAGACGACTTTCACATTGGCGAAGGCGCGGCCGAGCTCCTCGGCGGTGCGCTGGACGCCGACGGCGAGCATCCGGAAGCGGTCGCCGCCGCAGGGCCGGTCGTTCAGGACCCCGTCGCACCGCCAGCCGCCGGCCGGCCGTCCGCACCACAGGCACGAGGCCATCGCGTGCCCCGAAGTCAGCTCCAGCGGCCCGTGGCAGTGCACGCAGCGGGCATGCTTGCGGCAGCGGACGCACGCCAGAGAAGGCGCGTAGCCGCCGCGCGGGACCTGGATGAGGACCGGGCCGTCGTCGAGCGCGGCGCGCGCGGTGCGCCAGGCGAGGTTCGGCAGACGCGCCGCGGCGGCGGCCGGGTCGCGTTCCTTCTCCAGCTCCTCGCCGGAAGTCCGGATCAGCGGCGACTTCGCGCGCACGGTGGAGCGGAAGGCGATGAGCGGATAGGCCCAGCGGGTCTCGACCAGCTGTGCGCCCTCGGCGGTGCAGGCGTAGCCGCCGATGAGCGCGGCGGCGCCGGTGGCGTGGGCCCGGAGCAGCAGCACTTCGCGGACGTGCGGGTAGGGCGCGCGCGGTTCGGCGTGGAGGTCGTCGCCGTCGTCCCAAACAGCGACCAGGCCGAGGTCGGCGACCGGCGCGAACATCGCCGAGCGGGTTCCGATCACCATGCGCACGTCGCCGCGCAGCACCGCGAGCCAGTTCTGATAACGCTTGGCAGGGCCGAGTTCCTCGGAGAGGACGACGTGCCGGCCGGGCCCGGCGACGCGGGTCAGGGCGGCGTCGAGGCGGGCCAGGTCGCGGTGGTCGGGGACGATGACCAGGGCACCGCGGCCGGGGACGTGGAGCGGCTCGCGAGGATCGGGGGCGGCGGGACGATCGGCGGCCGGTTCGGGGGACGCGGGTAGGGCCGCGGACCCGGGGAGCGCCGGAGCGTCGGTGAAGGCTGACACCACCGTGGCCAGGGCGGCGGCGGTGAGCGGGACGGTGACGCGGGGGCCGCCGGACCCGGCATCCGCGCCGATGCCGGTAGCTGGGCCTGTGCCGGTGGCTGGGCCTGTCCCGGCGGCTGGGCCCGCACCGGTCCCGGTGGCTGCGGTTACGGCTGGAGCTGCGCCTGAGCCGCCAACGGCGTCCGTCGCCGAATCCGGATCGTCGTCATCGGCGTCGTCATCGTCGTCTTCGTCGTCATCGTCGTCGTCCAGCCCGCGAAGGTTCTCGGGGTCGATGTCGTAGTCGCTCGGCAGGTCCGGGTCCGGCAGCGCCGGATCGGTGAGATCCGGGACGAAGTCCGGGAGCGCGGGGTCGGTGAAGTCCGCCACGAGATCCGGGAGCGCCGGGTCGGTCAGGTCCGGAGGCAGGTCGGGGCTGGCCGGATCGTCCACGGCCTCCGCGTCGGGCAGCTCGGGATCCCGGCCGCCCTCGGCCGCGACCGTCGCCGGGTCCGGCTCGGGGAACACGACGGCGTCGGTCGCCACGGCGTGCATGGCGGTGGCGAGGGCCGTGGCCCAGTCGGTGGCGGGCAGGCAGGTCCAGACCGCGCGCGGCAGCTTCGGCGCGGTCTTGCGTTGCAGGGCCTTTATGAACTCGCGGCCACCGCCGTAGGCGCCCCACGGCGCGCCGTCGACAGCCTTCTCGGGACCCGGGTCCGGGGCCTTCGCAGGAGTCTTCTCAGCGGCCGCGTGGCGCGGCGGGACGGCCAGGCGCAGCACGTCGGCCAGGGTGCCGGCATAGCGGTCGGCGACCGTGCGGGCGAGGTCGAGCACCTCCGGGGTCAGCACCGGCAGCGGCGAGACGATCTTCTGGAGCCACTCGAACCGGCCCGCGAAGGTGGACTCGGGCTTGCGGCCGATCACGAAGCCGTCGACGAGCTGGCCCGCGAAGCGGACGCGGACCCGGACCCCGGGCTGCGCTTCGGCGTCCAGCTCCGCCGGTACCAGGTAGTCGAAGACCCGGTCCAGGTGGCTGAGCTCCAAAGAGAGCACGACCTGGGCATAGGGCAGCTCCGCCGCCGGTTCGCGGGACGCCTTGGGCCGGGCCTCGCGGGCCGAGGCGCGGGCCGAGCGGCGCGCGGCCTGGCGGGCGGCGGCTGCCGGACCCGCTGCCCCTGCCGGATCTGCTGCCCCTGCCGAACCGGACGGATCGGCGGGATCGGCCTCGGGCGGCTCGGGGGCGTCCAGCAACGGAACCTCGGTCGGCTTGTCGCCCGGCCTTCCCTCCGTGTTCGTCTGCTCCCGCGCCTCCACAGTGTCAATTTCTACCCGATAGCGGTGACACCGGTTGCGTGGGCGGCGAGGTTCGTCGTGGCTAGGCTGCCGCGCATGCCTGAAGATCGCACCATCGTGCCCGGATTCGCCCTCCATGTCGCCGACGCCGTCCTGGAGCCGGGCGAGCTCGACCCGGCGCAAATCGTCGCCGGTGAGCCGCGGGTCTCCGAGGTGGTCCTGTCCGAGTCGGAGGACGGAAGGGTGGCGCGCGGGATCTGGGAGATGACGCCCGGCGTGGTCACGGACACCGAGGCCGACGAGGTGTTCGTGGTGGTGTCGGGCCGGGCGACCGTCGAGTTCGCGGACGGGACGGTGTTGGAGGTGGGTCCGGGCGACGTCGCGGTGCTGAGCGAGGGCGCGCAGACCCGGTGGACCGTCCACGAGACGCTGCGGAAGGTTTATCAGGCGACTGTGTGACCCGGCCTCCGGACCTTTCACCCGTTCGGGCGCTGGCGCCCGGTCGGCGCGCCACCCTACCCTGAAGAAGGACATTTTGTCCTATTAGTAAGTATTTGGGGAGTCTCGTACGAAGGCGTAAGCAGTCTGTGAGCAGTCTGGGGGTTCCGTCATGGTCGACGCCTTGCTCCTGTTCGGACACGTGATCGGGGTCGTGGTCCTGGTCGCCGGGATCGGGCTGGAGGTCTACTCGGTCGCCGCCGCCAGCCGCGCGACCACCGTCGCCGAACTGCGCCTGGCGGTCCGCCCGGCGCGGGTGCTGCCCGTGATGATGCCGCTGGCGACGCTGCTGATGACCGGCTGCGGGCTGGCGCTGGTGGCCCACGATCCGCGGTTCCGCTTCGGCGACGCGTGGGTGGTGGCGTCCATCGGCATCGTGGTGGCGATCTCGGTGGTCGGCGGCGGCTTCAGCGGCCGCCCCGCCACCCGGCTGCTCGACGCGGCCGACGCGGCGCCCGCCGGGCCGCTGCCGCCGCACCTCGCGGCGCTGGTGCACGACCCGATCCTGCTCGCCAGCGCCCGGATCACCGCCATCGCCGCCGTCTGGGCGATCTGGCTGATGTCCGTCCGCCCGCACGCCGCCGGCACCATGCTCTCGCTGGGCGCGGCCGCGCTGCTCAGCCTGATCGCGGTGGCCGGGGCGCTGGGCCGGTCGGTGCCGATCGCGGGCAGCGACCTGGAGGAGGCCGCGCCGAGGGTGCCCAGCCAGTCGTGAAGAAGGGCGTGAGGGCAGCGAACAAAAAGTGCTGCCCGGGCGATCACGCCCGGGCAGCACCCGACTTCGCTCGGCCGATCCGCGACCTACCGCCCGACCCGCATCCCGGTCTCCCCGTCGAACAGGTGGATCTCGCGCGGGTCCGGCATCACGCCGACATGCGCTCCCGGCGGCGGCGCCGCGTCCATCTCGCAGCGCACGATCAAGGTCCGTCGGCCGCGGCCGACGCCCATTTCGCAGTGCGCGTAGGCGGTGTGGCCGAGGAGTTCCACGACGCCGACGGTGGCGTAGATGCCGGTGCCGGGAGCGGTGATCGTCGCGTGCTCGGGACGGAAGCCGACCAGCACCGAGGACGAGGTCAGCGGCTTGGCCACCTCGACCGGGATCTCGAAGACGTCGGCCTCGCCGATCAGGGCCCAGCCGTGCTTGTAGGTGCCGGGCACCAGGTTCATCGCCGGGGAGCCGACGAAGCCCGCGACGAATTCGTTCGCCGGCCGGTCATACAACTGCCGAGGTGAATCCACCTGCTGGAGCATTCCGCGGTTCATGATGGCGATGCGGTCCCCCATCGCCATCGCCTCGACCTGGTCGTGCGTCACGTACAAGGTCGTGGTCCCGGTCTTGCGCTGCATCTCGGCGATGCGGGCGCGCGCCGAGGCGCGCAGCTTGGCGTCCAGCGCGCCCAGCGGCTCGTCCATCAGGAACACCCGCGGTTCGCGGACCATCGCCCGTCCGATGGCCACGCGCTGCTGCTCACCGCCGGACAGGGTGCGCGGGAGCCGGTCCAGGCGATCGCTCAGGCCCAGTTCGGCCGCGACCCGCCGGACCCGGCGGGAGACCGCGGACGGCGGCGCTCCGGCGAGCTCCATGCGGAAGCCCAGGTTCCGCGCCACCGTCATGTGCGGGAACAGCGCGTAGTTCTGGAAGACCATCGCCAGATCGCGCTCGCCCGGGGGCAGCCCGTCGATGTCCTCGCCGTCGACCAGGATCTCCCCGCCCTGTAGCGGTTCGAGCCCGGCCAGCATCCGCAAGGCCGTGGTCTTGCCGCAGCCGGACGGTCCCAGGAGAACCAGGAACTCGCCGTCCGCGACCGACAACGTCAGGTTGTCAACCGCCTTGCGTTTGTTGTCCGGGTAGGAACAACTCGCCTTGATGTATTCGACCGTCGCCACGCCGCCCCACCGCACTTCAGCCCAGGTCGACGGCCTCGATCCGCCCCGCGCCGCCGGTGTGGACCGCGACGTTACGCCGAGTGAGCGGGCACCGCAATACCCTTCTGGATCCGCACCCGGCGGCCACGCCGGACATGGTGCCTAGTGCGGCATATGGGGGCGCCGAGAATGCAAAATTTTCATCTTCGGCACCTCGGCATTGTTACGGTTTTGCAACGCCTACCGCCCACATTGCAAAGAATTGCGACCCGCCGCCGTAGGCGTGTCCCAACGCCAGTCCCGCGCTTTCGGCGGCGGCGGGCACCTGATGCTCGCCGGCCTGTCCGCGCACCTGCTGCGCGGCCTCGGCGAAGCGGATCATGCCCGAGGCCCCGATCGGGTTGGAGGACAGCACGCCCCCCGACGGGTTCCACGGGATGTCGCCCTCGAACGCGGTGGCCCCGGACTCGGTCAGCTTCCAGCCCGCGCCCTTGTCGGCGAATCCGAGGTTCTCCAGCCACATCGGCTCGTACCACGAGAACGGGACATACACCTCGGCGGCGGCGAACTGGCGCCGCGGCTCGGTGACCCCGGCCTGCCGGTAGACGTCGGCGGCGCAGTCCCGCCCGGCCCGGGGGTCCACGCTGTCCCGCCCGGCCATGCCCATCGGCTCCGAGCGCATCGCCGCCCCGTGCACCCAGGCCGGCCGTCGGCCGGTGGCCGCGGCGGCGGCCTCGGCGGCGCGCTCCGAGCCGAGCACCATCGCCACCGCGCCGTCCGAGGAAGGACAGGTCTCCAGATAGCGGATCGGATCCCACAGCATCATGGATTTCTCGACCATCGCAAGATCGATGTCCGGCAGCTTCAAATGCGCATATGGATTGCGCAGGGCATTGATTCTGTCCTTGACCGCGACCATCATCCCGATGTTCCCGGGTGCGCCGGAACGGCGGATATAAGCGCGGATATAGGGGGCGAAATAGCCGCCGGCCCCGACCACCAGCGAGGCCGAGAACGGCGAGTGGGTGGACAGCGCCCAGGTGGCGTTGGACTCCGACTGCTTCTCGAAGGCCACCACCAGCACCCGGTCGTGCCGCCCGGCCTGCACCTGCGAGGCCCCGACCAGCGCCGTCGAGCCGCCGACCGAGCCGGCGGTGTGCACCCGCAGCATCGGCTTGCCGGCCGCGCCGAGGGCGTCGGCCAGGTAGAGCTCGGGGGTGACGACGCCCTCGAACATGTCCGGGGCCTTGCCCACGACCACGGAGTCGATGTCGGCGAAGGTCAGGCCGGCGTCCTCCAGCGCGCGCAGTGCCGCCTCCCGGACCAGGCCGGCCAGGGACACGTCGGCGCGCTTGGCGCGGTACTCGGTCTGCCCGACGCCGATGACGGCGCAGCGGTTGCCCATTTCAGTCCTCCTCGGCCGGTCGGGCGGGTTCGGGGTGCGGGGCCGGTCGGGCGGGTTCGGGGGCACTGGCGGTGTCGGAGGGCTCGGGCTCGACTGCTCCCGGCTCCGCTTCGAGCACGCAGACCAGGTTGTGCTGCAAGCAGGGGCCGGAGGCGGCATGGGCGACGGTGCGGCGCGCGCCGCCGTCGTGGATCCGCGCCGCCGCCTCGCCGATCCGGATCAGGCCGGTGGCCATCACCGGGTCGGCCTTGCGCGGGCCGCCGGAGGCGTTCACGACGCAGGCGTCGGGCAGCCCCAGTTCTTGCCGCAGCAGCGCTTCCTCGTGCTCGAACCGGGTGTGCAGTTCAGCGAACTCCACCGGTCCGGCGCCGACTCCGGCGTTGCCGGCGGCCTGCCGGGCCGAGGCGCTGCGGGTCAGGTCGCGGGTGCCGAGGCCGTGCGGCTCGATGCGGTGGTCGATGCCGCGGATCCATGCCGGGCGCGCGCACACGCGCCGGGCCACGTCGCCGGCGGCCAGGATCACCGCGGCGGCGCCGTCGGTCGGGGGCGGCGGCGTCGGGTCCGGGTCGACGGCGAAGCCGGCGTCCTTGAGCGCGCGGGCCTGGAGGCCCGCCATGCCGACGTCGCCGGGCATCAGCGGGGCGAGGTAGTAGGGGTCGTAGGACAGGGAGCTGATCCCGGCGTGGTCGCCGACGGTGCCCTTGCCGAAGCCGTAGACCAGCGCGGTGTCGAGGTCGCCGTGCTGGAGCCGGATCCAGGCCTCGTAGAGGGCCCAGGCGGCGTCCTGCTCGACGTGGCTCTCGGAGATCGGCGGCCAGGCACCGATGGTGTCGAGCGCGGCCACGAAGGAGAAGGGCGTGCCGACCAGATAGTCGTTGGACCCCGAGCAGGTGAAGCCGATCTCGGAGCGCCGCAGGCCGGTGGCCGCGAGGACCTGGTTGACCAGCGGCATCACCAGGTCCGCCTCGGTCCAGCCGAGGTCGGAGAAGCTGTGCTCGCTCTGCGCGAAGGCGACGACCGCCACGTCCCGGGTCACACGTACTCCTCAAACCGGTCGAAGGGCACGTCGGGCTCGCCGGTCGGCGCGAACCACCGCAGGTTCTTGACCGACCGGGTGCGCTCGGCCTCCGGGACCCAGACCGCCCGGACCCGCATGCCGAGCCGGACGTCCTGCCACGGCACGTCGGAGACGAGGACCAGCATGGCGATGTCGGCGCCGTCGAGCAGGACGTAGCCGGAGATGAACGGCACCTCGGGGGCGCCCGCGGCGGGCACGTTGTTGACGGCGAAGGTGGTGAGGACCCCGGTGTCGGGCAGGTCGACCCACTCGGTCGCGGGCAGGCCGTCGGCCGGGCAGGCCGCGCGGGGCGGGACGTAGACCTTGCCGCAGGTGGTGCAGCGGGTGCCGCGGATGCGGCCCTCGGCCATGCCGTCGATGAAGCGGTTCCAGACGGTGCCGGGGCGCAGGCGGTACTCCAGGCGGCTCGGGACGGTGATCATGGTGACCGGGTCGTCCGCCTCGCGCTCGGCGGCGAGCGCCGGCACTTCGGCGGGCCCCTCCCCCGGGACGAAGCAGGCGAGGTCCTTGATGGAGCCGACACGGTCGGCGCGCCAGGTCGGGTGGACGCGCATGCCGGTCGCCATCGCCGCCTTCGATCCGGCGTCCACGGCGTGCAGCAGGGCGCTGTCGGCGCCGTCGGGACGGATCAGGGCCCAGGCGAAGGGGCGGTCCAGCGGGTGGTCCGGGCGCGGGTCGTCGACCCAGGTCCAGGTGGTCACGGTGGCGGCCGGGCCGACCTCGGTCCAGTCCTCGTCGGCGCCGCCGAGCGCGGCGGCGGTGAGCGGGTCGTACTCGGTCGGGGGAACCAGCACCCTGCCGTCGGCGGTCCGGACGCCCAGGACCCGGCCGGCGCGCAGGCCGGTCAGGAAGCGGCCGATCACCGGGCCGGTGGAGCGGGTGTAGCCGCCGGGGAACTCCAGGACGTGGCGGGCGCGGGTGTCCGGGTTCGGGTCCGGGCCCGGGCCCGCCTGTGTCGCCTGTGTCGCCTGCGTCGCCTGCCTGCTCATCGCCGCGCCTCAGATCGCCGTGTCGTGCCCGGCCCAGTACGGGTCGCGCAGCCGTCGTTTGAACAGCTTGCCGTTGGGCTCGCGCGGCAGCTGGTCGGTGAAGTCGACGGACTTGGGCCACTTCAGGCGGGCCAGCCGGCCGTCGAGCGAGGCGATGATCTCCGCGCCGAGCGCGTCGGAGGGGGTGTGGCCCTCGTTGAGCTCGACGACCGCCTTGATCTGCTCGCCCCAGTCCTCGTCCGGGATGCCGAACACGGCGACGTCGCCGACCGCCGGGTGGCGCAGCAGCTCGCCCTCGATCTCGGCCGGGTAGATGTTGACGCCGCCGGAGATGATCATGTCGATCTTGCGGTCGCAGAGGTAGAGGAAGCCGTCCTCGTCGAAGTAGCCGATGTCGCCGACGGTGAAGAACCCGGCATGCCGGTTGGCCTGGGTCTTCTCCTTGTCGCCCTTGTATTCGAAGTCGCCGACGGCCATCTTCATGTAGACGGTGCCCGGGGTGCCGGTCGGGACCTCCTGCCCGTCGTCGTCGAAGGCCTTGACCTCGGCGATCGGCCAGGCCTTGCCGACCGTGCCGGGGTGCGCGATCCAGTCCTCGGGGGTGGCGATGGTGCCGCCGCCCTCGGTCGCGGCGTAGTACTCGTAGATGACCGGGCCCCACCAGTCGAGCATCGCGCGCTTGATGTGCTGCGGGCACGGCGCGGCAGCGTGGATGGCGACCTTCATCGAGGAGACGTCGTAGCGCTGCTTGACCTCGTCGGGAAGGTTCAGCATGCGGTGGAACTGGGTCGGGACCATGTGCGTGTGGGTGGCCTTGGTGCGCTGGATCATCTCCAGCGTGCCCTCGGGGGTCCACTTGTCGATCAGCGCGAGGGTGTGGCCCATCTGCAGCGCGTTGCCGCCGAACTGGGTGACGGCGGTGTGGTAGTTCGGGGACGTGACGAGGTGGACGCCGCCCCCGCCCGGGGTGATGCCGAAGAAGCCGGGGAGCACGGTGCCGTACTCGGCCATGACGTCCGGGTCCTGGCCGGACAGCGCGCGGCGCACGCCCTTCGGCTTGCCGGTGGTGCCGGACGTGTAGTGCATCGCGGTGCCGAAGCTCCGGTTCTCCGGCGGGGTCGTGGGCCGGCCGGCGCGGAACTCGGCGATCGGGGTGAAGCCGGGGATGTCGCCGCCGACGCTGATCAGCGCCTCCTTCGGCAGGCCCCGGCCGTCCCGTTCGAGCTCGGCGACGGCGGCCAGGCCGATGTCGGCGAACCGGACGTGGCAGAAGAAGGCCTTGGCCTCGGCGTCGTCGACGATGTAGGCAATCTCGGGGCCGGTGAGGTGGAAGTTGATCGGGGTGTAGTACCAGCCGGCCTGGAGCGCGGCGGCGTAGATCTCGACCATCTCCACCAGGTTCGGCATCAGGAGGGTGAGACCGTCGCCGTCGCGCAGGCCGAGGGCGCGCAGCGCGTGGACGGTCTGGTTGGCGGCCGCCAGGACCTCGCCGGCGCTGTACTCGGCGCCGGCTTCCTCGATGACGGCGGTCCAGTCGGGGTTCTCCTGTGCGAGTCTCCAGAAACCCAGCCCAGCCATGCGCGGCCCCTGTTCTCTCCATCTGATGGATCGTCAGTAGTCAGTAGTGGAGTAGAACACGGGCCCTGAGAGGCTGCAAGGGGTTGCGGGGGTGTAACTAGAACGAGTTCTCGTTCGGGGACGGGTGATCACCGATGACGCGGTCGTGGCGGTGCTCGCCGTAGTAGTCGGCCTGGCGGCGCATCAGGTCGCGCATCGACATGGTGCGCGGCACCCCGTAGACGGTGCCGGAGAAGTCGAGCTCGCGCTGGATGCGCCAGATGTCGTCGTGGCGCTCCGGCGGGAACAGCTCGGCGGGGTCGCCGACCCCGACCCACCCGATGGGCAGGGCCATACCCGCGACCAGCCGCGAGTTGATCTGCAGGACGCTGTTGATGCGCAGCTCGGAGCCGATCTCGGCGACCGAGCCCGGGAAGAGGGAGGCGCCGGTGGCGACGAAGACCTCGTCCTCGACGCGCGCGCCGTTGACGTGGGCATGCGGGCCGACCAGGACCCCGTCGCCGATCCGGGCGGGATGCGCGGAGCGGCCGCGGATCAGCGCGTTCTCCATGACGACGGTGTCGACGCCGATGTGGACCTCGCCGTCCTCGGCGGTGAGGACCGCGCCGTGCAGGATGCGGGCTCGCTCGCCGATGCGCACGGCGCCGCAGAGCACTGCGCTGGGGGCCACGTAGGCGGATTCGTGGATCTCGGGGCGCGCGCCGCGATGTTCGATCAGCATGGGCGCAGCTTAGGGATGGTGGTGGTCGGCTGCTGGGGTTGATCGCTGCGTGGAATGTGCCGATGGGGTGGGGACGGGGGCGGAGGCGGAGGCGGGCATGTGCACGTGCGCGTGGGAGTCGCTGGCACGCGGAGGTCGCTGGGGCGTCGAAGCGGCTGGGGAGGGTGGTGGAGGTCGCCGGGGCGCCGGGGTCGCCGGGGCGTGAAGGTCGCCGAGGTGTAGAGGTCGCCAGGGTGTGGAGGGGCATGGGATTTGCCGACACCGGGGCCTCTAGAGCGCGGAAAGAGACCCCGGTGTCCCGGTCGCGTCTGCCCTCGGCGCGACCGGTTGGGGCGCCGGGGCCGATCGGCCATCCGGTGCCAGTTCGCAGAGTACGGTGTGACAGGCGGTGACCGCACGGTTATCGGCGGATGTGGAAGTTTTTTCGTCAGTGCCCCTTACGGCCGTTCGCAGTCCTGAACGCACCCGCGGCAGGTCAGGCCTCGGTGATGGCGTTGAGGCGGTCGACCGCCGCCGCGTACTCCTCGATCAGCTGGTAGACGACCTCCCGCACCGGCCGCACGGTGTTCATGGCGCCGACGATCTGGCCGACCGGCATCCCCATCAACTCGGTCCGTCCGGCGCGGGAGATCCGGCGATGCGCCTCCGAGACGAGCATGTACTGGAGCGGCATCGGCAGCGGCCCGGGTGAATCCGAGCCTTCCCAGGCGTCGGTCCACTCAGTGCGCAGCTGCCGCGCGGGCTTGCCGGTCAGCGCCCGGGACCGGACCGTGTCACGGGAGGAGGCGGCCAGCAGCTTGGGCACCACGCGCGGATCGGTGTCCGCCTCGGCGACGGTGAGCCAGATCGAGCCGGTCCACGCCCCCTGCGCCCCCAACGCCATGGCGGCCGCCATTTGCCGACCGTTCCCGATCCCGCCCGCCGCGAGCACCGGCGTGTCGCCGACCGCGTCCACGACCTCCGGGATCAGCACCATGGTCGAGATCTCCCCGGTGTGGCCGCCCGCCTCGGTGCCCTGCGCGACGATGATGTCGACACCGGACTCGACCTGCTTGCGCGCGTGGTGCGCGGAGGAGGCCAAGCCGGCGGTGCGGACGCCGTTGCGGTGCGCGAGCTCGACGATGTCGGTGGGGAGGGGGCCCAACGCACTGGCGAGCAGAGCGATGGGGTGCTCCAGCGCCACTTCGACCTGCGGCCGGGCTGTGGCGTCGGTCCAGCCGAGCAGCTGGTGGCTGTGGTCGGCGTCGGGCGGGAGGGCTGGGACTTCGTACTTGTCGAGGATGTCGGCTACGAACTCGCGGTGGCGGGAGGGGATGTAGGACTGGAGTGTCTCCTCCATGGAGGTGCGTGCGGAGTCCTTTGAGGAGACCTCCGTTACCGAGGGCGAAATGCTGGCCGGCATGACGACGTCCACGCCGTAGGGCTTGCCGTCGACGTGGTCGTCGATCCAACGGAGCTCGGTCTCCAGCTCCTCGGGCGTGAAGTAGACGGCGCCGAGTACCCCGAGGCCGCCGGCTCGGGAGACGGCGGCGACGACGTCTCGGCAGTGGCTGAAGGCGAAAAGGGGGAACTCCAGGCCCAGGGTGGTCGACAGGGGGGTTCGCATGGGGCGAAAGATAGGCTGGGGGGCTTGAGACTGCAACAGGTTCTAATCAGAGAACCAAGATCAAAGTCAAGAGCTGGGTAAGGCGGCGCCTCCGGCGAGGGCCTCTGATCCCTCGGAGAACTGGCGCTGCTCCATAGGTGGGTCCTGCTAGTCCCTGCGCTGGCGGTTGGTGAGGTGGGGGTTTGTTCTCCTCGGTCACGTCGGCAGCCCTACGGGTACAGCACCGCCGCCCGGGTGTCAAGTCCATGCCGCTGCGGTGAGGGCTTTTGGGCCGCGGTTGAGCGTGCATGAACTTGACACCCGGTCGACGGCACTGTAGGCAAAGCCCTGCCGACGTGACCGAGGAGAACAAACCAAAACCCCAGGCAGAGGACTGAAGGTCTCGGGGGCGGGGGGCGGCGGCCTCAGGGCTTTGGCTGCCGGTTCGCATTGATCCTTTTCCGGCTCGCGCTTAGTGTGCAAGATCACGGGTCGAGAATTCGGGATCATTGCGGTAGGCCTATGGATAGACAATGCATGGGGCCGAGACCTCTGATGAATCTGTGAGGTTCTGCCGAAAATCAGAGGTCTTATTGGTGTCCGGTGGGGTTGAAGTTGATCTGACCGGGTCTTGCTGTCGTGAATCATCAGCGGCCGTCCTTTTCAGCTCTCCCGGTTATCGCAACTTTGCGACACTCTCGTAGGTGGTACGCTTCCTCGCTTCGGTGGTGGTTCATGGTCAACTTCCCGTAGCGCACCATGGCGGGATAATCCATTCGCGTTAATTCTGCGCCACGGGCCGATAACGGTCGTGGACCCGCTTCGTATATGCAGTACCCTCCTGGAGTTCCGCCTACCGACGGAGCTTATTTGGTCGGAGGAATAAAGGCTTTGACTTCAATCGCTATCGCCGTCGTACCGGCCTCGTCGACCGTGGTGTCGGACGTCGGATTCTGCTGGGACGCCGGCGTCATCAGGGCATGCCGCTGGGTGGCATCGTGCGACGGGTGGTCCGGGTCGGGATGCTGGGAATGCTGACCGCCGCGGTGTTCACGGCCCGGCAGCGGAATCCGTGGGCGTCCGCGGCGTTGCGGATCCATGAGCAGCTGGTCGGGCATTGTCGGGACCAGGTTGTGCGGCTGGCCGACAACGGTACGTTGACCGCGCCGTATGCCGAGGCCACGAGCAAGGCGTTGGCCATTGCGCTGGGGGCGTTCGCCGTTCAGTGCGATGCGGAGAATCTGCCGGCTGACGCGTTGGCCGCGAGTGAGGAGGCTGTGGGTGTCTACCAGCGGCTGGCCGGGGTTCAGCGGGGGTATCTGCCTGATCTGGCCGATGCGCTGCGGTCGGTCGCCAACTGCTACGACGCCAACTGCATGACGGTCAAGGGGCTGGCTGCCACGGAGCAGGCTGTGGCGACGTATCGGCAGCTGGCGAGTACGCGGCCGGAGCTGTACAGCGCCGAGCTGGCCGTGACGTTGAATCTGCTCGCCACGCGGTGTGAGGCGTTGGGGCGTCCGGCGGATGCGTTGCTGGCCGTCGATGAGGCCGTCAACGTCTATCGGCGGCTGGCCAGCGCCAGTCCGGACCAGTACACCGCGGAGTTGGCGACCGGTCTTCATACGTTGGCGATCCATGCGACGCGTGCTGGGCGGAATGCCGCCGCGCTGGCGGCTGTCGAGGAGGCAGCGATGCTGAGGCGGTCGCTGGCCCAGAGCGACTCCGAGAAGTATCTGCCCGATCTGGCCGCCTCGTTGTATCTGCTGGCCAAGCGGTACGACGCCGCGGGCCAGGATCAGCAGGCGCTGGCGGCGTTGCAGAAGGCCACTACGTGTCATCGGCGGCTGGCGGACAAGCATCCGAACGCGTTCCGTCCGGATCTGGCCGCGAATCTCATAGAACTGCTGTCGCGTGTGGATCCGGACCAGCCCTCGCCGGCGACCCTGGATCTGGCCCGGGAGACCGTGGGGATTCTTCGCTGGCTGGCCTCCGGCCCCGCTGCGCACAGCTATCAGATGGATCTGGCGTCGTGCCTGCTCCTGTACGGCCAGCAGTTGCACGCCGACGGCAGGGAGGTGGACCATTCGGCGGCGATCGAGGAGGCGGCGGAGTGCCTGCGGCGGCTGGCTGCCGGCGATCCGCACGCCCACCGCGGGGATCTGGCCGCCTGTCTGTTGTTGTTGGCCGAGCATCTCGACGCGGTCGGGCAGTCCGACCGGGCCCTGGCGACGGCCGAGGAGGCCGTCCGGCTTTATCGGCAGCTGGCTGTGGACAATCCCACGGCGCACAGTGCTGATCTGGCCAACTGCCTGCACATCGTCGCTATGCGCTCGGCGGAGCGGGGTCGGCGGGAAGGCCTGGCGGCGTTGGAGGAGGCTGTCGAGCGCTATCAGCAGCTGACGGCGAGCCATCCGCGCGCGTATCGCAGCCAACTGGCATCGTGCCTGTCGTTGCTGGGCAACTGGTGCGATGCCATCGGGCAGACCGAGAAGGCCGCCGTCGCCACCGCGGAGGCGGAGCGGCTCTACCGGCAGCTGGCCCGATTGGACTCGGACGCGCACACCTCCGATCTGGCCGCACACCTGTTCGCGACGGCCACCCGGGCCACCGCGCCCAACGACCCGGAGACCATTCCCATATTGCAGGAAGCGGCCAACCTCTACCGGCACCTGGCCCATGCCCAGCCGGACGAGTTCCGGCCCCAGCTGGCCACCTGTCTGGCCACGCTCGCGGAGCTGCACCATGCCATGGGCCAGTGGGCCGAGGCCCTGTCGGCCATCGAGCAGTCGATCGCGCTGAGCCGACAGCTGGCCGCGGACGAGCCCGACGCCTACCAGCCCGTGCTCGCCGCGACCCTCCGCACGATGGCCGGCCGCCTCGGTCCGCACGCACGGCTGATCCCCATCAACGAAGCAGTGGAGATCTATCGCGGCCTTCCGGACACCTACCGGCAGAATCTCGTGGCCACGCTGCACACGCTGGCCCTGGCCCACGACGAACTCGACAACACGCAGCTGGCGGCCGCGGCCCGGGCAGAAGCCAGAGCCCTCGACGACGAGCAGCGCTCCCGCCTGCTGCTCCAGCCCTGAAGGCGACTCCTGACGAAACCACCGATTCCCAGTCCCCCACCAGACCCCTCGGCGACGTGCCGCGCCACACCGACGTCACCGCGACCGGCTAGGCTCGCGGAGTGATTTCCTTCCAGCAGGTCGGTAAGACGTACCCGGACGGGACGGTGGCGGTCGCCGCCACGGACCTGACCGCGGACAGCGGCCGGATCACGGTACTGGTGGGACCCTCCGGGTCGGGGAAGACGACGCTGCTGCGGATGGTCAACCGCATGATCGACCCCACCAGCGGCAGCATCCTGATCGACGGCGTCGACGTGAAGTCCAAGCCCGCGCCGGAGCTGCGCCGGGGCATCGGATACGTCATCCAGAACGCCGGCCTGTTCCCGCACCGGACGGTGCTGGCGAACATCATGACCGTGCCGCGGCTCCTGGGCTGGTCCAAGGAGCGGGCCCGGGAGAAGTCGATGGAGCTGCTGCTGACCGTGGGCCTGGAGGCGGAGCACGCCCAGCGCTATCCCTACCAGCTCTCGGGCGGCCAGCAGCAGCGGGTGGGCGTGGCGCGGGCGCTGGTCGCCGATCCGCCGGTGCTGCTGATGGACGAGCCGTTCAGCGCGGTGGACCCGGTGGTGCGCAAGGACCTGCAGACCGAGTTGCTGCGGCTCCAGTCCGAGCTGGAGAAGACCATCCTGTTCGTCACCCACGACATCGACGAGGCGATCCTGCTCGGCGACAAGGTCGCGGTGCTCAACACCGGCGGGGTGCTGGAGCAGTTCGACTCGCCGTCGGAGCTGCTGGCCAAACCCAAGAACGAGTTCGTCGAGGGCTTCCTCGGCGTGGACCGCGGGGTGCGGCGCCTGTCCTTCTTCTCCTCCGGCGCGGTGCCGCTGCGGCCGGAGCCGGTGGTGGCGATCGACACCCCGGCGCAGGAGGTGCTGGCCCGCCGGTCCGCGCAGCCGTGGCTGCTGGTCGTCGACACCGAGCGCAAACCGGTCGGGTGGCTGCTCGCGGACCACGTCCCGGCGGACGGCGACCTGGGCAAGGTCGCGGCCGGCGACCTCGTCTCCTACGGCCACACCTTCACCGTCGAGGCCGAGTCCCTGCGCGCGGCGCTGGACTCCGCCGTGCTCTCGCCGTCCAGCCGCGCGGTCGGCGTGGACGCCCACGGCGCGGTGGTCGGCGTCGCCTCGGTGGAGGAGTTGGTGCCGGCGATCCGGGCGGCGCAGGACGGGAGCAGCCCGGAGAGCAGCCGATGAATCTGTTCCCGCACATCCCCAGCTACCTGGGGACCTACGGGTCGCTGATCCAGCAGCAGCTCACCATGGCCCTGTCCTCGGTGCTGTTCGGCCTGATCGTCGCGGTGCCGCTGGCGCTGCTGTGCGTCCGGTACCCGCGGATCTACCCGCCGGTGGTGGCGACGCTGACGGTGATCTACTCGCTGCCCTCGATCGCCCTGTTCGTGCTGCTGGTGCCCTCCACCGGGCTGACGCAGACCACGGTCATCATCCCGCTGGCCTTCTACAGCCTGGCCGCGCTGGTGCCGAACATCGTGGACGGCGTGCGCGGCATCCCCGAGGACGTGCGGCTGGCCGCCGTCGCCATGGGCTACACCGGCGCGCGCCGCCTCGTCTCCGTGGACCTCCCCCTGGCGGTCCCCCCGATCATGGCCGGCCTGCGGGTGGCGACCGTGGGCAACATCAGCATGGTCAGCGTCGGCACGGTGATCGGCGTCGGCGCCTTCGGCGCGCTGTTCACGGCCGCGGCCCAGCTGAACCGGTCGGACCTGGCGGTCACCGGCATCATCTGCATCGTCGCGCTGGCCCTGATCTGCGATCTGTTGCTCGTCATCACGCAGCGGCTGCTCACGCCGTGGAACCAGCGGAGGTCGCGGTGAACGTCCTGAGTGACGCCTGGGGCTGGCTCACCACGGCGAGCAACTGGCACGGGTCCGACGGGATCCCGACCCGGTTCCTGGAGCACTTCGAGTACTCCGTCGAGGCGGTGCTCATCGGGGCCCTGATCGCCTTCCCGCTGGGGCTGCTGACCGGCCACACCAAGCGCGGGGGCCTGGTGGTGACCTCGCTGGCGAACATCGCCCGGGCGCTGCCGACGCTGGGCCTGGTGGTGCTGCTGGTGGTGGTCATAGGGGTGAAGTTCCGCGCCGTGATGATCCCGCTGGTGGCGCTGACGGTGCCGCCGATCCTGCTGAACACCTACGAGGGGGTGCGCAACGTCGATCCCCGGCTGACCGACGCGGCGCAGGGCATGGGCCTGCGGCCCTGGCAGGTGCTGTGGCGGGCCGAGGTGCCGGCGGCGATGCCGCTGATCCTCACCGGGTTCCAGTTCGCGGCGGTCAACGCCGTGGCGAACACGGCCATCGCGGCGTACTCGTCGTTCGGCGGGCTCGGGCGCTACATCATCGACGGGCTGGCCACCACCGACTACGGCATGGTCGCCGGGGGCGCGATCCTGATCGTCGTCGCGGCCATCCTCAACCTCGTGTTCTTCGCCGTGCTGCGCCGGGTCCTGATCTCTCCCGGCCTGCAATCACGGGAGCGGGCCTCCGCCTAGCACCTATCGGGTACTCACCACTTGATACACGCAGGGGGGCCGGCGCAAAGGAAGACCCATGCGAAAGACCGCCGCCCTCCTGCCGGTCGCGGCCCTGACCGTCACCGCCTGCACCAGCGGCAACCCGCTGCAACCGGGTCCGAAGAAGGGGCAGGTCACCGTGGGATCCGCCAACTTCCCGGAGAACGTGCTGCTGGCCGACATCTACGCCTCGGCCCTGAGCGCCAAGGGCGTCAAGGTCGCCACCAAGTTCAACGTCGGCAGCCGCGAGGTGCTCTACCAGCAGGTCCAGGCAGGCTCGATCTCGGTGCTGCCGGAGTACAACGGCGCCCTGCTGGGCTATCTGGACTCCAAGTCGCGGGCCACGACGACCGTGGAGGTCAACGCCGAGCTGAAGGCGAAGCTGCCACCCTCGATGGAGATCCTCGACTCCTCGCCGGCCGAGGACAAGAACGCGCTGGTGACGACCGGGCAGACGGCCGCGAAGAACCACCTGACGTCGATCGCGGACCTGGCTCCGTACGCGGCGTCGATGACCATCGGCGGGCCGCCGGAGTTCAAGACCCGCTACCAGGGCCTGCCCGGCCTGAAGGAGAAGTACGGCCTGACGTTCAAGGACTTCGCGTCCCTGGACACCGCCGGGCCGATCACCGTCAAAGCCCTGGTCGACGACTCGGTCCAGGTGGCGACGCTGTTCACCACCGACCCGAACCTGATCACCCACGGCTTCACCGTGCTCACCGATCCCGAGCAGGTCTTCAGCGCGCAGAACGTGACACCGCTGGCGTATCGGGGCAGTATGACAGCGGTCGCGACCGAGACGCTCAACACGGTGTCGGCCAAACTGGACACGGCGGCGCTGGTGGCGATGATGGCCAAGATCACGAACGAGAAGAAGGACATCGACGTGGTCGCCGACGACTGGTTGAAATCGGTCGGACTGCGGTAGGTGGTCGGTGGGCGGGTCGCAAGCGACGGGACCGCGGCACCGATGTCCACATTTCGGACCACCTCGTTCCCATTCCTTGATACGACATGAGACGGCCGCCGCCCGGATCGCGGACGGCTCCGACGTCGCTCAAGCCGCCCGTGTCAGCATCTGCGGCATGTCCACTCCGCTCCTCGCCTGGTCCGACCGCCCGGTCGACTTGCTGCGCGTGGCGTCCTGCATGTGTCCGGGGTCCCTGCCGACCCCGACCGCACATCCCGGACCCTGGAGCACCCATGCCTGCGACCGCACCGTTCGAAGCCGCGCCGTCTGACATCACCCTCCCCGAGCTCGACCTGGCCGAGCCCTTCCTGCACGACCTCGTCCAGCCCGGCCGTCCGCTCTGGACGCCGACCCAGCTCAGGGACCTGACCCGGACCCTGGCCCAGGACCACGCCGAGCGGCTGCGCGAGCTGGTCCGCTACACCGAGCCGCAGCGCTGGTGGACCCGGCTGGCCCTGACCCGCGGCGTCGAGGTCTGGCTGCTGAGCTGGCTGCCCGGCCAGGGCACGCACCCGCACGACCACGGCGGCGCCGCCGGCTCGTTCACGGTGCTGACCGGCGAGGTCCTGGAGGAGCACCGCTACCCCGGCGCGCCGATCGGCACCCGGACCCTGCACGTCGGCCAGGGCCTCGGCTTCGGCGGCGACCGCGCGCACGTGGTGCGCAACGCGGGTGTGCTGCCCGCCGCGACCGTGCACGCCTATTCGCCGCCGCTGCTCCCCACGCGGGAGTACACGAGCCTGGAGGAAGTGGTTTGAGCTCCGTGTCCGGAGACAGTGGTCCGAGCTCGGTGGACGCGTTCCTGGCCGAGGCCCGCTCCGAACTGGAGCGGGTCACGCCGCGGGAGGCCGAACGCCTGCGCCAGGAAGGCGCGCTGCTCGTCGACATCCGGCCGCACGTGAACCGGGCCGCCGAAGGCGAGATCCCGGGCGCGGTCCCGGTCGAGCGCATCCACCTGGAGTGGCGCCTGGCCCCCGACAGCGAGTGGCGGCTGCCCGGCGTCGACGCCGAGCGCGTGGTCATCGTGTTCTGCAACGAGAGCTACGCCTCCAGCCTCGCCGCGCGCGACCTGCGGCGGCTGGGCCTGCTGAAGGCCACCGATCTGATCGGCGGCTACCGGGCCTGGGCGGCCGAGGGACTGCCGACCGAGCCCGGCGGGAAACCGGCTGTGCCGTGAGCGCGCGCCCACCGGGGCAGCCGCGGCGACGGTGCGGCCGCAGTGACGTCCGCCACTGCGGCCGTTCCGTATAAGGCGACTACGTCGCCTGCGACGTTCCGGTCACGGAACGGTCTCGAATCGCGGTCGGAGAAACATGCCGATGTCGGCGGCGGTTAGTAGGTTCGGTGAGTCCGATTCTGGAGGGGAAATAAATGATGCTTCGTACCACCGGTTCCAAGACCCGCGTAGCCGGCGCCGCGCTCGCGGTGGCCCTGGCCGCGACCGGCGCGCTGAGCGCGTGCTCGAGCTCCAAGAGCGGGTCCAAGGTCGTCGTCGGCTCGGCGGCGTTCCCGGAGAACGCCCTGCTGATGGAGATCTACGCCCAGGCACTGGAGGCCAAGGGCATATCCGTGGACCGCAAACCGAATGTGGGCCAGCGGGATGTGCTGTATCAGCAGCTGAAGTCCGACGCGATCACCGTGGTCCCCGAGTACAACGGCGCGCTGCTGGCGTTCCTGGACAAGACCAACACCTCGGCCACCACCGACGCCGTCGACCAGGCGATCACCGCCAAGCTGCCGAGCAACCTGCAGATCCTGGCGCCGGCCGCCGCCGAGGACAACGACTCGCTGGTGGTGACCACGGCGCTGGCCACCAAGGACAACCTGAAGCAGATCTCGGACCTGGCCCCCTACGCCAAGGACCTGGTCCTGGGCTCGGCGCCGGAGTTCAAGACCCGCCAGCAGGGCCTGGTCGGCCTCAAGAGCGTCTACAACCTGGACTTCAAGGACTTCAAGGCGCTGGACAACTCCGGGCCGCAGACCGTCTCCGCGCTCCAGCACGGCGACGCCGACATCGTCGACCTCTACAGCACCACCCCGGCCATCAAGACCAACGGCTTCGTGGTGCTCAAGGACGACCAGCACCTGTTCGGCGTGCAGAACGTGGTGCCGCTGGTGTCGAAGAAGAACCTGCCGGCGGCCGGCGTCGACGCGCTGAACGCGGTGTCCGCCAAGCTCGACACCCCGACCCTGACCGGGCTCCTGGAGCAGGTCGCGACCGAGAAGAAGGACCCGGCGGACGTGGCCAAGGCCTGGCTGACCTCGGTGGGCCTGAACAAGAAGTAGCAGTCTCCCGGGCCGGCGGCGGTGCAGGGGACCGCCGCGGGCCCGGGTCCGGATCCGCCCCGCCTGTGCCGGACCTTCCTATAGAGGAGAGCGCCGCTCGCTACGGCAGCTTGTCCTTGTGGCCGGTCTTCGAGATCAGCGCCATCAGCTCGCCGACGGCGGCCGAGGGCAAATTCTTGGCCAAATCCGCGATGCTCACCACGCCGACCAGGCGCCCGGCCGACACCACCGGCAGCCGCCGCACCCGCTGGCGCCCCATCGTCTCCACGGCGTTGGCCACCGAGCCGTCGGCGTCGACGGTGTGCAGATCGCCGCGCATCAGCTCCCCGGCCTGCCGCACGGTCGGGTCGTCGTTCGACGCCATCGCCTCCACCACCAGGTCGCGGTCGGTGAGCATGCCGAGCAGGCGCCCGTCGTCGGCGACCACCGGCACGCAGCCGACGTCCTCGTCGCGCAGCACCCGGGCCACGTGCACCAGGTTGTCCGATTCCAGCACCGACTTGGGTGCCTCGGTCATCACATCGCGGACCGTGACCATGCATCCTCCTGCGCCGACGGGACGAGTGTTCGGACCCAGCCTGACCGCGACCCGATCCGCGTGCTTTGTCGGAATCTGCCAGGCGGGTTACCCCACGGCGCCGCTGCTCGACCGTCCGTAACTCCCCTGGAAGAGTTATCCTCCCTTGGCGAGACCGCTTGCAGCCTGGCGGAACCGCGTGCGACAGGGGGGAGCCACACCATGACCGAGGCCGTCGTGACGGCCGCGAGCGAGCCGTCGGAGGACCTGGCCCTCAAGGTCACCCTGCCCAGGGAGTTCTGGCGCGTTCTGCGGGTGTGGCCGGACTGGATGTTCGGGATGCTCGCCTCGATGGGTCTGGGCCTGGCCACCGGCGCGTTCCTGTACTGGGATCCGATCGGCACGCGGGTCCGCGATCCGCTCACGCTGATCGTCACCATCGTCCTGACCGCCGTCGCCGACGCCTCGCTGACCAACCAGCTGGCCGCCGAGCCGGAGTGGACCATCAAGGTGCTGTCGGCCGGCGGCGACCCGGCGCGCCTGCTGCGGGTCCGCAACCAGGTCCTCTACGTCTTCGAGGCCGGATACGCCTTCGGGGTGGCCGGCCTGGTGATCCTGCTGACCAAGGACCACCACTGGGTCAAGCACAACTGGCCGATCATCGCCGAGCTGCCGCTGGCCCCGATCGCCGCCGGGAACCTGGCCTCGGTGCTGTTCCCGTGCCCGTTCATGCGGCTGCGCCACCGGCTCCAGGCCACCACCACCTGGCCGCGCTGGGGCGCCTACGTCGGCATCCCGTTCGCCCTGACCAGCCTGGGCACCCTGGCCGTGATGGCCGTCCCGGCCTGGATCGAGCAGCGGATCGAGCACTCGGCGAACCGCATGCACCACCGGCCCGGCTGGCTGACCGGCGACAACATCCACTTCGCCACCTGGCTGATCGCGGTGCCGGTGCTGAACCTGCTGATCTGGGCGGCGGCCCTGAAGACCGCGAACACCCTGGCGCACCTGCGCCGGCGCCACCTGATGGACCTGATGCGCAAGCACGGCGAGCTGGCGCTGAGCATGGACGACCTGTCGCTGTGGGGGGCCATGAAGGCGCTGCCGGAGAACCTGCGGGACATCCCCGGCGAGGTGCGGGACGCCGCGCTGGCCGAGATCGCGCACGTGCGCGAGGTCGGCGGCCAGCTGGACCGCGGCCTGGAGCGGGCGCTGGCCCGGCAGGCGGCCCGGATCCGGGCCGAGCGCACCGCCGAGCAGACCACCACCGGCGGCATCGCCGTATGACCGGGAACACCAGGCGGTGGCTGCCCACCGCGATCGTGGTCGTCGCCGTCGCCGGCCTGGGCGTGGCGTCCCGCCGGGTCGGCGGGCTGGACTCCGGGCCCGCCGCCGGCGCCGGCAAGGACCTGCGGCCGCTGGTCGCGCTCGGGGCCGCGGTCGCGCTGGCGGCCGTGGCCATCTCCTTCGCCAAGCACCGCGACAACGGCTTCGGACCGCTGCACCGGGCCGGCACCGCGACCGCCCTGCTGCTCGCCACCACCGCCGTGATGACCCCGGTGGGCCTGTTCTTCTTCGGGCGGGTGGCCGGGCCGCCCGCGGCCCCGACGATCGCCGACCTGACCCCCGCCACCTCCACACCGAGCATGAGCCGGAAGGCCGGCCTCGACCAGCACCATGTGCCGCCGCACAAGGACTCGCGCTGGCAGGACCTGATCGCCCAGGCCGTGGTCCTGCTGATCGTCGCCGCGGTCCTCGCCCTGGTCGGCTACTTCCTCTTCCAGCTGCTGCGCCGCCTGCGGATGCCCCAGGGCCCGCTGCTGGTCATGGAGTTCGACGAACTCGACGAGGCCGCCCTGGAGCAGCTCGCCGAGGCGGTGGCCGCCGGCAGCCGGGCCCTGGCCTACCAGGGCGACGCGCGCGAAGCGGTGATCGCCTGCTACGCCGCGATGGAGGACGCGCTCAGCGCCGAGGGCAACGGCCGGCGCGAGGCCGACACCCCCGAGGACTTCCTGGCCCGGATCACCGGCAGGCACCTGATCCCGGACGGGCCGGCCCGGCTGCTGACCGACCTGTTCCGGGAGGCCCGGTTCTCCCGGCATCCCATCGACGAAGGCAAGCGGGAGCAGGCACGCACGGCGCTCACCGCGATCGCCGACCATCTGCGCGTGCGCGCCGCCGAGGCCCAGGAGGCCGCGGCGGCGCGCGCCGCGGCCGAGGGCAAGGCGGCCGAGGGCAACGCGGCCACGAGCACGGCCGCCGCTTCAGCGCCTGGAGGCCGGGGATGAGCACGCTGAACCACGCCGGCGCCGGCCAGAACAGCACGGACCGGCAGGCGGCAGCGCAGCAGGCGGCCGAGCGCGAGCGCGTGGCGGAGGCGGCCCTGGCCCGCCGGCGCTGGACCGCGGTCGGGGTGGCCCTGACCACGATGACGTTCGTGGTCGGCGCGTCGACCTGGCTCGTGCTCGGCACGCAGTGGCTCGGGCTCGCGGTCGGCGCCTGCGTCGCCGCCATCGCCCTGGCCGCCTACTACACCGTCGCCGGCCGCACCGTCGGCATGAACAACGACGTGCGGGAGCGGGTGCTGGAGCGCCACTACATCGGCGTGGCCTGGTACACCTCGATGCTGCGCACGTCGCGCGAGCCCGGCGGCTACGACCGCGGCCTGCGGCGGGAGCTGACCCGGCTGGCCGCCGCCCGGCTGGCCGAACGGCACGGCGTGAACCTCTACCGGGACCCCGGCACGGCGGCGGCGCTGCTGGGCACCGACGTCTGGCCGCTGGTGGACCCGGCGCTGCTAACTGGCGAGCGGGCCGGGACGGGGATCGGAACGGGAACCGGAGCGGCGGTCGGCGCGCGGGCCGCCGACCCGCCGATGCGGGCCGTGGCCGAGTTGATCGAACGGCTGGAGCGGCTGTGAGCGGCCGACCGGCACCGACCGAAGGATCGAAGGAGACGGGATGACCGACGAGCTGACCCCCGAGCAGGCCTGTCGCCAGGCGCTCGCCGTGCTGGACGAGGTGGAGAAGGCCGTCGTCGGCAAGCGCGCCGCCCTGGAGCTGGTCCTGCTCGGCGTGCTGGCCGGCGGCCACGTCCTGATCGAGGACCTGCCGGGCCTGGGCAAGACCCTGATGGCCCGGTCCTTCGCCACCGCGCTGGGCCTGGACTTCACCCGCATCCAGTTCACCCCGGACCTGCTGCCCTCGGACGTCACCGGCGCCCCGTTCTACGACCAGCGCGACGGCGACATGGTCTTCCGCCCCGGCCCGGTGTTCACCCAGCTGCTGCTGGCCGACGAGATCAACCGCACGCCCCCGAAGACCCAGGCGGCGCTGCTGGAGGCGATGGCCGAGGGCCAGGTGTCGGTGGACGGCAAGTCGCACCGGCTGGACCCGGCCTTCGTGGTGCTGGCCACCGACAACCCGATCGAGTACGAGGGCACCTACGCGCTGCCGGAGGCCCAGCTCGACCGGTTCCTGCTCCGGGTCCGCATGGGCTACCTGTCGCCGGCCGACGAGGCCGCGATGCTGCTGCGCCGCCTGGACCGCCGGGCCGAGCGGGTCGAGCTGGACCGCGTGGTGGACGCCGCGGGCCTGCTGGCGATGCGGGCCTCGATCGAGACCGTCGAGGTCGCGCCCGACGTCGTGGACTACGTGGTGGCGCTGGTCAACGCGACCCGCGCGAACTCGCAGATCCAGGTCGGCGCCAGCCCCCGCGGCGGCCTGGCCCTGGTCCAGCTGGCCCGGGCCCGCGCGGTGCTGTCCGGCCGCGACTACGTGCTGCCCGAGGACGTGAAGGCGGTCGCGGTGCCGGCCCTGGCCCACCGCATCAGCCTGCGCCCGGAGCTGTGGGTCCGCCGGGTGTCGGCCGACGAGGTCATCGCCTCCCTGGTCGCCGCCACCCCGACCCCCCGCACTCTGCCCCGCCAGCAGGACGCGGCCGGTGCCGCCGGCGCCGCCGCCGGAAGCCAGGGCCCGAACCAGGGCGCGACGCGGCGGTGAGTGGCGCTCCTGGTTCCGGCTTCGGTTCCGGACTCGGCTCCGGCTCCGGTTCCGGGCTCGGCTCCGGGCTCGGCTCCGGCTTCGGCTCCGGTTCCGGGCTCGGTTCCGGTTCCGGGTTCGGCACCGACCGCCGCGACCCGGCTCAGACCCCGGACCCGGCCCCGGCCCCCGCGGTCACCTGGCGTCCGTCCCAGCGGGCCATGCGCCTGCTGACCGCCGTCGTCTGCGCGCTGATCCCGGCGGTCGTGTTCGGCGCCTGGTGGTGTGTGCCGCTGGCGGCCGGGCCGCTGCTGATGCTGGCGGTGAACGGCGGCTCGCATCCCACGCGGATCCGGGCCGAGGTGGACGTGCCGGACCGGCGCTGCTTCGAGGGCGAGACGCTGACCGCGACCATCCGCCTGGCCGCCGACGCCGCGGCCGGCTGGACCCGCCAGGAGTACCTGGCACCGCACGCGCGGGAGGACGTCGAGTTCGGCCCGCTGCCGGCCCCGTCCGGCGTGCGGCTGGAATCGCTGGAGCTGGCCGGCGCGGTGATCACCGTGCGCCTGCTCGTGCCGCGCTGGGGCCGCTGGTCGCTGGGCGCGGTGGCGATCGACGTCCACGACACCGCCGGCCTGCGCGTCGCCGCCCTGCACGCCGACCTCGGCGAGGTCGAGGCGTTCCCGGTCCCGGCGCCGGACGACACCGTGCTGCTGCCGCACCGCTTCCCGGACCGCTTCGGCGAGCACTCGGCCCGCACCCCCGGCGAGGGCGTCGAGTTCATCGCCGTGCGCCCCTACGTCTTCGGCGACCGCCAGCGCCGCATCAACTGGCCGGCCACCACCCGGCGGCGCGAGCTCCAGGTGAACACCTTCGAGGCCGAACGCGCCACCGAGGCGGTCGTCCTCATCGACGCCCTGTCGGACCTGCCGCAGCCCCCGGTCACCGAGGACCTGCGTCCGCGCTCGACCCTCGACATCGCGGTGCGCGGCGCGGCCGGACTGGCCCAGGCCTACCTGAAGGCGCACGACCGGATCGGCGTCGTGACGCTGTCCGGGCGGGTGCAGTGGCTCTCCCCCGGATCGGGGAACGCCCACCTGTACCGCATCGCGCAGACCGTCATGGACCTGCGCAAGGACTTCACCTACGAGACCGGCGGCCTGCGACGCCTGCCCACCCGGGTGCTGCCGCGCGGCGCCCTGGTGTACGTGTTCAGCCCGCTGCTGGACCCGGTGGTCGTGGAGTCGATCCGGGACCTGGCCGACCGCGGCCACCCGGTGGTGGTCGTGGACGTGCTGGCGCACGAGCCCGAGCCGGGCGGCACCATGAGGGGCGCCGGCCGGTCCGGCTCCGGCGCCCGCTACGGCTCCGGCGGCCGGGGCGGCCCGAAGGCCGACCACCTGGACGCCCTGGCACTCCGGGTCTGGCGCCTGGACCGCCAGGCGGTGCGGTTCGTACTCGGCGAGTTGGGGGTGCCCGTGGTGTCCTGGGACGGGGTCGACCCGCTGGATCTGGCGCTGGCGCCGCTGGCGCGGACACAGCTGGCCGGGAGGGTCCGATGAGTCCGGGCGCCGCGCCCGGAGGCGTGCTCACCAACCGCCTGTTCTGGGCCCTGTACGGCGTCGCCATGGCGGTGATGGGCAGCGGGCTCCCGTTCTGGGACTGGCCGCCGTCGAGCACGGACGTCGAGGTGCTCGTGTTCTGCACGCTGGTGTTCGCCGGCCTGGCGCAGCCCTACGCCGGCCGCCCGGTGGTGGCCGCGATGCGGGTGCACCGGCTGGCCGCCGTCCATCGCAACACCCTGCTGATCGCGCTGTACGTGACCCTGGTGGCGACCAAGCAGCCGCCGCTGTGGGCGGTCGCGGTCGACGCCGCGCTGCTGTGCGGCTACCTGCTGCTCATCGACGCGGTCACCGTCCCGCTCGCGACGCTGCGGCGTCTGGCCTCGCCTCCGCTGCTGGCCGGGACGGCCGCGCTGACCGCCGGCGCCGTCGCGCTGGTGGCGCTGCCGGGATCGGACGCGGCGTACCGCCCGGTGCTCGCCGCGCTCGCCGGGGCGGCCGCCCTGACCGCCGCGGTGGCGACCGCCTTCGGGCGCGGCGAGACCCGCCGGGTAGGCTCGCGGGGAACCGCACAGCGGCCACCCGATCGGCAGGAACAGGACAGGCCTCCACGATGACTACGCTGACCTCCGGCGCCATCACCCGCTACCGCGTGATGGCGCTGTTCACCGGCACCATGCTGCTGCTGCTCACCTTCGTGGTCATCCCCCTGCAGCTGTGGGCCCACAACAAGACCCTGGAGAAGCCGGTCAGCATCGTCCACGGCTACGGCTACATGGTCTACCTGATCGTGGCCCTGGACCTGTGCCTGCGGGCCCGCTACAAGCCGGTCCGGACCATCCTGATCATGCTCGTGGGCGTGGTGCCGTTCCTGGCCTTCTACTACGAGCGGATCGTCGTCCGGGACACGCAGCGGCTGCTGGCCGAGGCGCAGGAGCGGACGGCGGCGAAGAAGGCGCGGCAGGCGGCCAAGGCCGCGAAGGCCGCCCAGAGCGAGCCGGTGGAGGCTAGCGAACCGCAGGTGGAGACGGCTGCGGCTGAGTGATCCCCGGGTCGGCGTCGCCCTGGTACTCGTTGTCGGCGTCGTCCTCGGCGGCCATCTCGTTCTCGTTCTCGTCCTCATCGTCGTCGTCCTCGTCCTCGTCGTCCGGCTCGACCGGATTCGCGAGGCGCCGCACATAGCTGCCGAACCACCAGAGCCCGACGATCCCGAACAGCCACCACTGCAAGGTGTAGCCGAGGTTCAGCACGTACCACGACGACTTGTTCGGCGGCACCGGCGCCGGAACCGGCGCGAGGCCCGCCGCGACCGCGCCGGAGTCCGCCGGCGTCACGCTCAGCGCGTTGACGTACACCAGGTCCAGCGACGTGTACGGCCACTTGTTCAACAGCGTCGCGACATCGACCGTCGCGATCCGGTGCGCCGCGTCCCGCGCCGCCTCGTCCTCGGCCTTCGCCGAGGCGCTGTCGGCGGGCTCGGCGGCGGCCAGCCAGCCGCTCACCGTCACCGGGCCGTCCGGCACCGGGGGCGGGGCCAGCGGGTCCGCCGTCCAGCCCCGGCTGACGACCACCGCGGTCCCGTCCGCCGCCTTCAGCGGCGCGATCACCAGGTAGCCGACCCGGCCGTCCGGCAGCCGCCGGTCCGGGACCAGCAGCTGGTGCGCGCCGTCCAGCACGCCCGCGACGGTCACCGCATGGCCCAACGCGTCGCCGTCGGCCGGGGAACCGTCCTTGAGCAGCTGCGCGAGCGGGACCGGGGTGACCCGGGCGGCGAGCTCCTGGGCGCTGAGCCGGTGGCTGCGGTGCGCCCGCGAGAACTGCCAGCTCCCCAGGCTGACGAAGGCCACGGTGAGCACGCTCAGCGCGGCGATCGCGGCGAGCCAGGAGGGGCGCAGGAGGAACCGGTACTTCATCGCGCACCAGCTTCCCACGCCTGTGAACGCGGTAAGAATCGGGGCCGTTCCGAAACGAAATCCCCTGGGCGTACTACGTAGTGCGTCACCGGGGGAATACTCTGAGTGCGACAGGCGGCGACGTGCGGAGTGCGCCGTGTCTCATCACGGCGTGCGCCACGGCGCGCCACCGCGTCGATCCTGCACAATGAAAATCGGGGCCCGGGATCAGCGATGAACTGGGATTTCCATGCGTGATCATGATTCTCCCCCGTGGACCCAGGAGGTGACGTGCACGGGCAGGAAGCGACGCCGGCGGCATCCGGGCCCGGACGCCCCAAGCTCCGTACCCCCAAGGACGACGACGCCCGCATCGTCGAGCGCCTCCAGCGCTCGCTGCTGCCGTCGATCCTGGAGGTCAAAGGCCTGACCACGGCCGCCGAGTACATCCCGGCCGCCCGGCACCACAACGTCGGGGGCGACTGGTACGACGTGTTCGAGCCCACGCCGGGCACGGTGGCCTGGGTGATCGGCGACGTGGCCGGGCACGGGTTCGGCGAGGCGGTGGTGATGGCGCAGCTGCGCAACGCCCTGCGCGCCTACGCCCTGCACACCGCCGACCCGGCCGAGATCCTGCATCGCCTGGACCGCTTCGTCTCGGCCTACCTCCCGAACGAGACCACCGCGACCGCGTGCGTCCTGGTACTGGAGCGCTCCAGCGGCACCGTGCGCTACAGCGTGGCCGGGCATCCGCCGCCGCTTCTGCTCGCCGACCGCGGCGGTGTGCTGCTCGCGGACTGGCTGGACCAGGCCAAGGGCCTGCCGCTGGGCGTGCGCGAGACCGACCAGCGGCCGGTCGCCGAGTTCGCGCTGGTCACCGGGGACACCCTGGTGCTCTACACCGACGGCCTGATCGAGAAGCCCGGCGACGACATCGAGGACGGCATGGAGCGGCTGCGCGTGGCCGCGCAGCTGATGTGCGCCGAGACGCCGGAGACCGTGTGCCGGCACCTCATGCGCCTGCCCGGGGACTCCTACGCCGGCGACGACCGGGCGCTCCTGGTCAGCCGCATAAGCTGAGGCCCATGTTCACCACACGCCCGGTCGGCCTGGACTTCCTGGACGCGGCGCCCGTGCGCCTGGCGTTCGCCGGCACGCTGCAGGCCCCGCCCAAGACCGTGTTCGACGCCGTCGCCCGCGACATCGAGGCGCTGCCGCACTGGTACGGCGCGGTGTCCGCCGCCGAGCACGGCCCCGGGCCGCACGGTGTGGGGATCCGGCGGCGGGTGCGCCTGGTGGGCAACGTCGCCTTCCACGAGCAGGTCATCGCCTGGGACGATCCGGCCCGCTTCGCCTACCGGATCGAGCGCACGACGGTGCCCGGCATCCGCGCCATGGCCGAGCAGTGGGCCGTGCTGGAGACGGCGCGCGGCACCCGGCTGATCTGGACGATAGCGCTCGACGCGAACCTGGCGACGGCGGCGCTGGTGCGGTCGATGGCGCCGGGGATGGGGCTGGCGACGCGGCGCGCGGTGGCGAAGCTGGACCGGCGGCTGGGCGCGGGCGCATAGGGCCAACGGTTCGCGGACTGTCGCGGTTCACGCGCTAGGTGTTTGCACGGTCGGGATCGGAACAGGCACTCAGGGTTGGTAAACCAACGTTTATCCGCCAAGGATCATCGGCCTCGTCGCAATCCCCTCACCTGGGGTTCCTCCTCCCCGCCCGGCACCGGCGCGCTCGCGGTGCCCCGCTCCTGCCCGCCACACCGTTCGCGGACCGCACCCCCACCGCAGCGCACAATCCGGTCACCTGGCACCATGTCTGATGCCATGCCTGTCACCGCCGACGCCGCCGCCACCGCGGCAGTCCAGACGCCGCCCCTGCGCGAAGCCCGCGCAGCGGTCTTCGCGGCGCTCTGCGTGCTGGTCGGCGCCCTCGGGCACGACGCCTTCTCCAGGAGCAGCATCCCGCTGTGGGCGGTGTTCGTCGGCGGGCTGGCGGTGTTCCTGCTGGCGCAGCTGTTCACCCGGCGCGAATGCGGCCTCCCGACGATCCTCGTGCTGATGGGGATCGTCCAGTTCGGACTGCACCACCTGTTCGGGTTCGCCCAGCAGCTGGCCGCCGACGCCACTCCGATGGCCATGGCCATGCCGGCCCGCGGCTACTGGTGGTGCGGGCACGACGAGCCCTCCGGCGTCGCCCAGGCGATGGCGCACGTCGCCGGCATGCCGCCGTCGCAGCACTCGATGACGGTCGGCATGTGGGCCGCGCACGCGGGTGCCGCGCTGGCCGCCGCGTGGTGGCTGCGGCGCGGCGAGGCGGCCGTGTGGTCGCTGGGCCGGGCGCTCGCGCTGGCCCTGATCACCCCGCTGGTGCTGCTGGCCGCCGCGCTGGTGCCGGGCTGCTGGACGCCGCCGCGCCGGCCGGCCGCGACCGCCGTCGCCGGCCCCGACCGGCTCCTCGGACCGGGCCGCCTTCTGCGCTTCGACCTGGCCCGGCGCGGGCCGCCGATGACCGCCGCCGCAGCCGTCTGACACACCCCCGGGACCGGGGTCCGCCGTGATGCGCGGGCCCGCTCGGCGCTGTGTTCCGGACCGGTGCGGCCGCAGACCGTCATCGATCCGTCACGCGCGTCCGCGTGACCTCACCCTGGAATGAGCATGACCAAGAAGCTGACTTCCAGCGCGCGCCGTACCGCCGTGCTGCTGTCCACCGCCGCCGTCTCGCTCGTGGCCGCGGCCGCGGTGGCCTCCGCGCACGTCACCGTGAACCCGAACACGGCGCAGCAGGGCGCCTACACCAAGGTGTCCTTCCGCGTGCCGAACGAGGAGAAGGACCAGTCCACCACCTCGGTCGAGGTCGACCTGCCGACCGACCACCCGATCGCCTCGGTGTCGGTGAAGCCGGTGCCGGGCTGGACCGCGACCGCCACGACCAGCGCCCTGGCCACTCCGATCAAGACCGACGACGGCGACGTCACGCAGGCGGTGACGAAGATCGTCTGGACCGGGGGCAAGATCGACCCGGGCCAGTTCCAGGAGTTCGACGTCTCGCTCGGGCCGCTGCCGACGGACACCGACCAGATCGTGTTCAAGGCGCTGCAGACCTACTCCGACGGCACCGTCGTGCGCTGGATCGACGTCCCGCCGGCCGGGCAGGAGGCCGACCACCCGGCGCCGGTGCTGCACCTGACGCCGGCCGGGGCCACCGGGTCCGCCGGAGCGGCGGCCTCCCCGTCGGCGGCGGCACCGTCGGCCCCGTCCTCCTCGCCGTCGGTGGCCCTGTCGGGGTCCTCGGACTCCGCCAAGGCCGACGACAGCGACAGCACGGCCCGGATCCTGGGCATCGCCGGCCTCGTGGTCGGCGTGCTGGGCTTCGGCACCGCGATCGTGGCCCTGCGCCGCAAGCACCCCAGCGGGTCCTGATCCCGCACGTCACTCCGGAAAGAGAACAACCATGATGCTGCGATCCGCCCGGATCGCGCGCCTCGTCCCGGCGGCCGCGGCCGCCGGGGCGCTGGCCGTGTTCAGCGCCGCCTGCGCCAGCCCGTCCCAGGAGGTCGCCTCGGTCTCCAACGTCCAGCAGCCGGCGTCCAAGTACAAGGGCACCGAGCTGGGCATCCCCACGCCGATCCCGCCGGTGACGCTGACCGACGTCGACGGCAAGCCGTACGACCTGAAGGCGCACGCCGCGGGCAAGGTGACGCTGGTCTACTTCGGCTACACGCACTGCCCCGACGAGTGCCCCACCACGATGGCCGACGTGGCCGCCGCGCTGCGCCTGACCCCGGCGGACAAGCGCGCCAAGGTGCAGGTGGTGTTCGTCACCACCGACCCGGAGCGCGACACCGGCCCGGTGATCAAGGACTGGCTGTCCAAGTTCGACCCCTCCTTCATCGGCCTGACCGGCACGGTGCAGCAGGTGGACGACGCCGCGAGGCTGGCCGCGACGCCGGTCGAACCGCCGAAGAAGGGCGCCGACGGCAAGATCGAGGTCGACCACGGCACCCAGGTCAACGCCTTCGGCACCGACGGCGTGGCGCACGTGGTGTGGCTTTCCGGCGTGACCGCGAAGGACATCGCCCACGACATCGCGCTGCTGACATGAGGCCGGCGCTGAAGGTCGGCGCGGTCGCGGCCCCGGTGGCGGTCCTGGCGGCGGGCGCGGCCCTGCTGCTGTGGTCGGGCGGCGACGCGGCGGCGGGCACGGCGAAGCTCGCGGTCCGGGACGCCTACGTCCGCGAACCGGCGAACCCGGCCGAGGCCGCGGCCTACTTCAGCATCGGCAACTCCGGCCGCGCCGACGACACCCTGACCGCGGTCACCGCCTCGGCCGGGCAGGCGTCGATGCACACCACGAACGGCCCGAAGATGGTGGCGCTGGCCGCGGCCCCGATCCCGGCCCGCGGCCGCCTGGACTTCTCCCCCGGCGCCAACCACCTGATGATCGACGACCCGGGCCCTCTGAAGCCCGGCACGACGGTGCGGCTGACCTTCCGGTTCGCGAAGTCGGAGCCGATCACGGTCGACGCGCCGGTGATCGGGATCGGCGCCGCGGCGCCCGGGGACGACGAAGGCGGTGCCGGGCAGTGACGGCAGGGATGGCGGCGACGGCAGGGATGGCGGGGATGGCGGGCACACCGGCGATCGAGATCTGTCCTGCGACGTCCGGAGACTCTGAAGGCGGTATGGACCGGTGAAGGCGGCGATGGCAGTGAGACCTGTTGCGGCAAGACGTACGGGCATGGCGGCCGGCTCTGTTCGCAAGCGCCGATTCCGCCACCGCCTCATAGCCCTCCTCACCACGGCCCTGTGCCTCTGGGCGGTCGCCGCCGCACCGGCCGCCTCGGCGCACGCCACCGTCGTGTCGACCACCCCGGCCGACAACTCCCTGCTCCAGACCGCCCCGGACCGCGTCAGCATCACCTTCAGCGAGCCCGTCGAGCTGCAACTCGGCGCGCTGCGCGTGTTCGCGCCCGACGGCACGCAGGCCGAGGTCGGCTCGGCCGAGCACCTGGACGGCAAGCCGGACACCGCCTCGGTACCGCTGCGCGGCGGCCTGAAGGACGGCACCTACGTCGTCTCCTGGCGCGTCATCTCCGCGGACTCGCACCCGGTGCGCGGCGCGTTCACCTTCTCCGTCGGCACCCGCTCCACCCCGAACTCCGGCGGCGCCGAGGCCGCGCCCAGCGGCGACCGCACCGTCGGGCTGCTGTTCGGCGTCGCCCGCTGGCTGGCCTACCTCGGCTTCGCCGCCATGGCCGGCGGCGCGTTCCTGCTCATCGCCTTCGCGCCGAAGCTGGCCGGCGACGTCCGCCTGCGCCGCCTGATCGGCGGCGGCTGGTTCGTGCTGCTGGTGGGGACCGTCTTCGCGCTGCTGTTGCAGGGCCCTTACGCCGGGGGCTTCGGCCTGGGCCGGGCCTTCGACGTCGACGTGCTGCGCGCCACCCTCCACACCCGCCTGGGCCGCGCGCTGGCCTGGCGCCTGATCCTGCTCGGCGGCGTCGGGGTGCTGGTGTCCTGGATCGCGACCCGCCTCACCGAGGCCGTGGTCCGCACCCGGCAGGTGGTCGGCGCACTGGCCGCGGCCCTGGCCGTGGCACTCGCGGTGACCTGGTCGATCGCCGACCACTCCGGCACCGGCTCCCAGGTGGCGCTGGCGCTGCCCGCCGACGTCCTGCACCTGCTGGCGATGGCCACCTGGGTCGGCGGCCTGACCGCGCTGACCGTCGCCATCCTCGGCGGCGCCGGCGAGCTCGAACCCGACGAGCGGCTCACCGTGGTCCGGCGCTTCTCCACGACGGCCTTCGTCGCGGTCTGCGTGCTGGCAACCACCGGCGTGTACCAGGGCTGGCGGCAGGTCCGGCACTGGGACTCGCTGTTCAACACCGACTACGGCCGGCTGCTGATCATCAAGTCCAGCATCTTCCTGGTCCTGCTGTCCCTGGGCTTCCTGGCCCGCCGCATCCTGGCCGCCACCACGCCGGACCTGGCCCGCCTGCGCCGCTCGGTCGCGGCCGAGTTCGGCCTGGCGGTCGTGGTGCTGGCGGTGACGGCGCTGCTGGTGGAGTCGCAGCCGGCCGCCGACACCCCGCAGAAGGCCAAGCCGGCGAGCGCCACCTCCCCGTTCGACACCGGCTCCGCGAACGGCTCCGGCACCGTCAACATCACCCTGGACCCGGCCGGCGTCGGCCAGGACACACTGCACATCTACGTCCTGGACAAGAACGGCGCGGCGGAGTCGGTCCCCGAGGTCACCGCCTCACTGGCGCTACCGGCCCAGCAGCTCGGACCACTGCCGGTCAAGCTCGACGTCACCGGCCCAGGCCACTACACCGGCGCCGGCGCGGTCCTGCCGATGGCCGGCAAGTGGCAGGTCCTGGTGACGGTCCGGACCACCGACATCGACCAGGCCACCGTCATCCTGAACGTCGACGTGAGCAAGTAGACGCCGACGTGAGCAAGTAGACCTCGACGTGAGCAAGTAAGCGAGAACCCTGTGATGCTCCGCACCACCGCCCGCCGCCTGACCGCCGTGGCCGCACTCGCCTTCGCGACCCTCGCCGGCCCGACGGCGGGCGCGGCCTCCGCCCACACCGTGGGCGGCTCCGGCGCCTCGAACTACGTCACCACCCTGGGCCCCCTCACCCCGTCAGTCCCCGGCCTGACCCTGAAGGTGGTCGAGAACGGCGCCAAACTCGAAGTCGAGAACCACTCCGGCACCGACGTCGTGGTAGACGGCTACGTCGGCGAGCCCTACCTGAAGGTAGGACCCACCGGCACCTACACGAACACGAACTCCCCCGCGACCTACCTGAACAACGACCGCTGGGCCAAATCCCCAGTCCCGACAGGCGTAGACCCCAACGCGACCCCAATCTGGAAAAAGGTCGCCGACACCCCGATCTACCGATGGCACGACCACCGCATCCACTGGATGTCGACCACCCCACCACCCGCGGTGAAATCCGCACCGGCCAAGCCCCACGACATCAGCACCTGGCGCATCACCCTCCACCACGACGGCCAGACCATCACCGCCGACGGCAAGCTCCGCTGGCAACCGGGACCGTCGAAGGCACTGCGGCTGACCGGCGTGGTACTGGCAGCCGGGGTGGCGCTCTGGCTGTGCCTACGCGGCTGGACGCTGTGGGTAACGCTGGGCCTGGTCGCAGCAGATGTGCTGCACTCAGCCGGCATCGCAGCCGACGTCGCCGACGGGCCGGTCGCAGCCTTCTTCAAGGGCAACGCGGTCCAGCTCGCGGCATGGACAGCGGCACTGGGAGCGGTATGCCTGCTGGCCCGACGCCGCAACTCAGTCGGCGCCCGCTGGCTAGCCGCCGGCGCCGGCCTACTCATCGCGGCAGCGAGCGGAGTACCGGACCTCAGCGTGCTGTGGAGCTCGACGGCACCCTTCGCCTGGGGGATCACGCTCGCGCAGGTGCTGGTGCTGGTGATCACGGGCGTCGGGTTCGGACTGGCGGCGGCGCTGCCGGTGTATCTGCGGCAGACGCGGCCAGGGCGGGTGGTGGCGGCGCCGGGTTCGGCGGCAGGGTCGGAGACTAGCTCCGATTCCAGCTTCAGTTCGGGCTCTAGCTTGAGCTCTGGCGCTGGCGCTGGCACTGATTCCGGCTCTGGCTCTGGCTCCGGTCCTGGTTCCGGTTCTGGCTCCGGTCCCGGCTCTGGCTCTGGCTCTGGCTCTGGCTCCGGTCCTGGTTCCGGTTCTGGCTCCGGCTCTGGCTCCGGTCCCGGCTCCGGCTCCGGCTCTGGCTCTGGCTCCGGTCCTGGCTCCGGTTCCGGTTCCGACTCTGGCTCTGGCTCTGGCTCCGGTCCTGGCTCCGGTTCCGGTTCCGACTCTGGCTCTGGCTCTGGCTCTGGCTCTGGCTCTGGCTCTGGCTCTGGCTCTGGCTCTGGCTCTGATGCTTCTGGCTCTGGCTCTGATGCTTCTGCTTCTGCTTCTGGTTCTGCTTCTGGTTCTGGTTCTGGTTCTGGTGCGAAGCCATCGCCAACCACAGCACCCTCCGGCCCCAGCCGCCGCTCCTTCCTCACCACCGGCGCCACCAGCGTCGGCGGCGTCGCGGCCGGAGCCGCCGGCGCCGCGCTGCTCCTCGACGACCGCCGCCAGGCCGCCGCCCCGGTCGGCGACCTGGTCGCCGAGCTCGGCCTGGCCACCGTCGCCGTGCCGTTCCCGCACCAGGCGGGCATCTCGGTCCCGGCGCGGCAGCAGGCCCACGGCACCGTCGCCGCCTTCGACCTCGTCGACGGTGCCACCCGCGAGCAGCTCAAAGCCCTGATGAAGGCGTGGACCGCGGCCGTCGCCGACCTCACCGCCGGGCGCGCGCCCACCACCGACGACGGCGTCGCCCAGGGCAGCGGCCCGTGCTCGCTGACCGTCACGATCGGCTTCGGCCCCTCGCTGTTCGGCAAGGCCGGCGTGGACCCGGCGGCCCGGCCGGCCCAGCTCGCGCCGCTCCCGACGTTCGGCACCGAGCAGCTCGACGCCGCCCGCGGCGACGGCGATCTGGGCGTGGTCCTGGCCGCCGACGACGCGCTGGTCGTCTTCCACGCCCTGCGGACGCTGACCCGGATCGCCGACGGCACCGCCAAGCCGCGCTGGAGCATGTCCGGCTTCACCCGCGCCCCGGGCTCCGCCCCCGACCCGGCCTCGACCGGCCGCAACCTGATGGGCCAGCTCGACGGCACCAACAACCCGACCGCCGCGCAGCCGGACTTCGAACGCAAGGTCTACGTCGCCGCGGACGCCGACGCCGCCTGGCTGCGCGGCGGCTCCTACCTGGTCTTCCGCCGTATCAGGATGCTGCTGGACTCCTGGGACGCGCAGACCACCGCCGAGCAGGAGAAGGTCATCGGACGGCGCAAGGACACCGGTGCCCCGCTCTCCGGCGGCGCCGAGCACACCCCGGTGAACCTCGCAGCCCAGAACCCCGACGGCTCGCTCGCCGTCCGCGGCGACGCCCACATCCGCCTGGCCGCCCCGGCCACCAACGGCGGCGCCGCGATGCTGCGCCGCGGCCTGAGCTACCACGACGGGCTCACCCCCGATGGCAAGCCGGACGCCGGCCTGCTGTTCCTGGCCTGGCAGGCCGATCCGACCACCGGCTTCATCCCGGTCCAGCAGCGGCTGACCAAGAACATGGACGCGTTGAACCGCTTCACCAAGCACGAGACCAGCGCCCTGTTCGCGATGCTCCCGGCCGCCTCCGGCAGCGGCTACCTCGGGCAGGCCCTGCTGGAGCCGGGGTCGACCTCCCAGTCAGGACCCGCGACCGCCGCCACGGCCTCGGCCGCCGCGCTCCCCGCCGACATCGGCAGCGGCGGCACCGGCCGCGCCGTCCTCGGCGCCGACGGCATCCAGCGGATCACCGTCACCGCCGACGACTCACTGCGGTACCACCCCTCGATCATCGAGGCGGCGCCCGGCACGGTCGAGATCACGTTCCGCAACACCGGCACGGTGCCGCACACCCTGTCCGAGGACGGCAGCCCCCGCCCCGGCGAGTCCGCCGCCGGCATCCCGCAGCTGGCCGGAGGCGACCAGACCACGATGAGCCTGAAGCTGACGCAGCCCGGCGACTATCCGTTCCAGTGCGGATACCACGCGGCGGAGGGGATGTACGCGGTCATCAGAGTGCGGTGACGGGGTGCGGTGGCCAAGCCGCACCCAACCTCTACCTCTGCGCTCCAGCTCCAGCTCCAGCTACGGGCACTGATACTTCAAGTCGCCCGAGCTCGCGCTGTCCGTCCCCGGCGCCATGACCTCCTCCGGGTTGGTGATCCGGAACTTCGCGGTCACCGTCCCGCTGGCCTTCAGATGCAGCCGCCAGTCCAGGTGGATCAGCGGCGACGTGCCACTGATCGGCTGCGACCCGGCCACCTTCTGCGTCTGGTTGTTGTTCGCCGGGATCTCCCACTCGTAGCGCACGGTGCCCGTGCCGCCGTTCGTCGTGAACGCCGCGACCATGTCGACCGTGGTGTCGCAGATCCCGGTGGGCTGCACCGGATTCTGGTTGTGGACCGAGATCCCGGTGATCCGCACCGGCGTCGTGGGCTTCTTGTCCCGCATCTTCAGCCCGACCACCGCCGCCGCCCCGACCACCGCGCCGACCAGCACCAGCCCGACCACCGCCCGCATCAGACGACGGCCGATCGGGTCCTTGAGCTCCTTCTTCGTCCACTGGACCGGCGGCCCCCCGGGGCCGCGCCCGCCCAGACCTCCCGGACCTCCCAGACCGCCCAGACCGCCCGGACCGCCCGCGCCACCCGGCCCCCCAGCAGCCCCCGGGCCGCTGCGACCCGTCGCGCCGAGGTCGACGGAAGGCCGCCACGGCGCCTCCATCGCCGAGCCCTGGGCACCGTAGCCGTTGGCCACGCCATTGCCCGGGGCGCCAGGCCGCCCGCCCGACCCGGCCTGCCCGCCGGGTCCACCCGGCCCGCCCGCTCCGATCGGCACGCCCGCGGCACCCGCGGCACTCGCACCGCCCGGGCCGCCCGGGCCGCCCGGGCCGCCGGCGCCGCCCACGCCGACGCCCGC
>NZ_BAAAQN010000074.1:0-54952 GCF_039531695.1 Catenulispora yoronensis | reverse complement strand
AAGGTGTTACGGCCGCCATGGCGGCGGGGAAACGCCCGGTTCCATTCCGAACCCGGAAGCTAAGCCCGCCAGCGCCGATGGTACTGCCAGGGGGACCTGGTGGGAGAGTAGGACGCGGCCGGACTAAATTTCACGAAGCCCCCTCCGGGATCACCCGGAGGGGGCTTCGCTGCGTTTGGCCCTTTCTTCCGCGTTGCGGGAGGATGGACCGTACTCATAACAGGAACAGGAGCGCATCTCATGTCACCATCATCGGACCGTCGCCCGGGCCGCTCCGACCGGGACCGCGAGCGGGGTCAGGCGCCTCGCGGCGGCGACAACCGACGCTCCGGCGACGACCGCTCCCCGCAGCGTGACCGCGACTCGCGCGGTGGCTACGGCGACCGGCCGGCTTCACGGGACAACCGTTCCGGTGACCGCGACTCGCGGGGTGGTGGCGGCTACGGTGCGCGTCCGGCCGGCGGCAACCGCGGTGGCTACGGCGACCGTGATGCGCGTGGCGGGTACGGCGACCGGCCGGCTCCGCGTGACGGCCGCTCGGGTGACCGTGATTCCCGGGGCGGTGGCTACGGTGCGCGTCCGGCCGGCGGCAGCCGGGGTTATGGCGACCGCGACTCGCGTGGCGGCTACGGCGACCGGCCAGGCGGCGGTGACTCGCGCGGCGGTTTCGCGGGTGGACGCGGCGGTGCCGGCGGCAGTCGGGACGGACGTGGATCCGGTGACCGCGATTCGCGTGGCTTCGACCGAGGTGGTTCTGGCTCGCGTGGCGGTTATGGGGACCGTGATTCGCGGGGCTCCGGTCCGCGTGGCGGCTATGGCGATCGTGACTCGCAGGGGTCGGGTTCGCGGGGTGGCTATGGAGACCGTGACTCGCGGAGCTCCGGTCCGCGCGGTGGGTACGGCGACCGTGATTCGCAGGGCGGCGGTTCGCGCGGTGGCTATGGCAACCGTGACTCGCAGGGTTCCGGCTCCCGGGGCGGTTATGGGGATCGTGACTCGCGCGGTGGGTTCGGCGATCGTGATTCGCGCGGTGCCGGCTCGCGTGGTGGCTATGGTGACCGCGACTCGCGTGGCTCCGGTCCGCGGGGTGGGTTCGGCGACCGTGGTGCTTCCGGTCCGCGTGGTGAGCGTGACGCGCGCGGCTTTGACCGCGATGGGTCTGGCTCGCGGGGTGGTTTCGATCGCGGAGGCTCCGCTCCGCGCGGCGATCGTGACTCGCGGGGTGGGTTCGGCGACCGTGGTGCTTCCGGTCCGCGTGGTGAGCGTGACGCGCGCGGTTTCGACCGTGATGGGTCCGGTTCGCGGGGTGGCTTCGATCGCGGGGGTTCCTCCGCTCCGCGCGGCGATCGTGACTCGCGTGGGTTCGACCGTGGTGGTTCCGGTTCGCGCGGTGGCTATGGCGACCGTGATTCGCGGAGCTTCGACCGGAGCGGGTCCGGCTCGCGAGGCGAGTTCGCTGGTCGGCCGGGCTCGGGCGGTCGGGACGGTCGGGACAGCCGGGGCTTCGGCGATCGTGATTCGCGGGGTTCGGACCGTGGTGGTTCGCGGGGCGGCTTCGGTGACCGGGACTCGCGGGGCTTCGACCGTGGTGGGTCGGGCGACCGTGAGCAGCGTGGCTTTGACCGCGGCGGCTCGGGTCCGCGTGGTGGCTTCGGCGACCGTAGGGGTTCCGGTGACCGTGAGCCGCGCGGCTTTGACCGTGGTGGGTCCGGCGACCGTGAGCAGCGTGGCTTCGACCGCGGGGGCTCCGGTTCGCGGGGTGGCTTCGGCGACCGTGATGGTGGCCGCACGCGTGACTACCGTGAGCGGCCCAGCTACGAGGACCGTCGCTCCGGACCGGGTGCGGCTCCCGACGAGCGGGAGTTCGAGGCGGCGCCGGCCGCGTTCGGCGACGTCGAGGGCAGCGCCGGGCTCGTGGCCGAGGCGGAGCCGGACGAGCTGGTCATCGAGGATGACGCCACGATCGACAAGCTCGACAAGGACATCCAGGACGAGCTCGCGCAGCTGCTGAAGTCGAAGGCGTCGGTCATCGCCGGGCACCTGGTGATGGCGGGGCGCAACCTCGACGAGGACCCGGAGCTGGCCTACCGGCACGCCCGGACCGCGATGAAGATGGCGCCGCGTCTGGCCTCCACGCGGGAGGCGGCCGGGCTGGCGGCCTACCTGACCGGCCGGTACTCCGAGGCGCTGGCCGACCTGCGGACGGTGCGCCGGATCACCGGGACGAACGACCACTGGGCCGTGATGGCCGACTGCGAGCGCGGGCTGGGCCGCCCGGAGCGGGCCCTGGCGATGGCGACCGCGCCGGAGGCCAAGACCCTCGACAAGGAGACGCAGATCGAGCTGCGGATGGTCGCGGCCGGGGCGCGCCTGGACATGGAGCAGCCCGAGGCCGCCGTGGTGCAGCTCCAGGGCGCGGACCTGACACCGGCGAAGATCCAGCCGTGGACCGCCCGCCTGCGCTACGCCTACGCCGAGGCCCTGCTGGCCGCCGAGCGCCAGGAAGACGCGCGCGAGTGGTTCATGCGCGCCGCCGACGCCGACTCCGAAGGCCTGACCGACGCCGCCGAACGCGTCGACGAGCTCGACGGCATCGCCTTCGACGAGTACGAGGACGAGCTTGACGCCGACGAGGAGACGGACGGCGAGTCGGAGGAGGAGTCGGAGGAGGAGCCGGACGAGGAACTCGACGGCCAGGCCGACGACGCCGAGGACGCCGACGACGAGGACGAGGACGACTTCGAGGACGATGACGACGAAGCCGACGAGCTCGACGACGACGAGGACGAAGAGTTCGACGACGAGGACGACGAAGACGACTTCGACGATGAAGACGATGAGGATGACGAGGATGAGGATGATGAGGACGAGCCGGACGCGGGCGACGAGCTGAGCGCCGACTCCGACACGGTCTCCGACTCCGGTCCGGCCAAGAAGCGCAATCCCGCCACGGACTGACATCCGCGCAGACTTCGTGCAGCGCGAAGCTCAGGCTGAGTCGGCGTCGCCAGCTCTCGACCCGGTCACAGCCTGAGCTAAGAGCTTGATCGAACACAGAAGTGCCGAAGCGCCAGAGTGCCAAAGCGCGGCGCAGCAGTGCCAAGGCACCGAACCCCGAGCCGCCCGTCGCCGGTCCCACGACTGAGCGCCGGGCGGTTTCGCACTTCCGCGCCGGAACGCCCCGAGCCGCCCGTTGCCGGTCCGATGACCGAGCTCCGGGCGGTTTCGCGTTCCGCCCCGGAATCTGCGAACCGGAATCTCTGCGCCGGAACCGGAACCCCTCAGGCGGAGCACTCCGAGCCGCCCGCCGCCCGCCGCCAGTCCTGGCGACTGCGCGCCGGGCGGTTTCGTGTCTCTGCACCAGAATTCCCGAGTGGTCCATCGCCGGCCCTCAACAACTGCCCATGCCGGGCAGTTTCGCGTCTCCGTACCCGAACAGCTCAGCCGTCCCGCAGCGAATCGCGGTCGTGCCTCTTGCTCCGGGCGGCTTCCAGGTGAAGGATCGGAACCATCGACGTTACTCGTCGGTAGTGATGGAGCCTCCGATCCCCACTTCGTATGGAAGAGGCAGTCAGCCATGAGTGATCAGGGTTCAGCCGGCGGCGGGGCTGTCGGCGTCCTCGACTCGGACGTCCCTAGTTTCGTCTCCTACGACCCCGCCGGTGGTGGTGAGGTCGCTACTTTTCCCGTCATGACCGCTGCGCGGGTGCGTGGTGTCGTGGACGAGGCGCGGCAGGCTGCGGGCTGGTGGGGCGCGCTGTCGTGGGCCGAGCGTGAGCGGCGGCTGCTCAGGTGGGCCGGTGTCATTACGCGCGGGCGGGAGGAGTTGTGCGCGCTGGTGCATCGGGAGAATGGCAAGCCGCGGGATGATGCGTTTCTGGAGGTGTTCCTGGCTGTCGAGCACATCGGGTGGGCTGCGGGCCATGCGCGGAGGGTGCTGCGTTCGCGGCGGGTGGGTACCGGCATGTTGATGGCGAACCATGCCGCGAGCTTGGAGTATCAGCCGCTTGGTGTGGTGGGGGTCATCGGGCCGTGGAACTATCCGATCTTCACTCCGGTCGGGTCGATCGCCTATGCGCTCGCCGCCGGTAACGCCGTGGTGTTCAAGCCTTCGGAGTACACGACGGCGATCGGTGAGTGGCTTGTGGACGCCTTCGGGCGGGCCAACCCGGATGCGCCGCATCAGGTGCTGCGGCTGGTCACCGGGACCGGGGAGACCGGGGCGGCGTTGTGCCAGTCCGGGGTGGACAAGATTGCGTTCACCGGGAGTGCGCGGACCGGGCGGAAGGTGATGGCCGCCTGTGCGCCGTCGTTGACGCCGGTGTTGATGGAGTGCGGCGGTAAGGACGCGATGATCGTCGCCGCCGACGCGAACCTGGAGCAGGCCGCCGATGCCGCGCTGTGGGGTGCGATGTCCAACGCCGGGCAGACGTGTGTCGGGATCGAGCGGGTGTATGTCGTGGACTCGGTGAAGGACAAGTTCATCGCCGAGCTGTCCGCGCGGATCCAGAAGCTGGCGCTCAAGCCCGGCGACGGCCCGGACGCCGCCTACGGGCCGATGACCATGCCCGCGCAGGTCGACATCGTCCGCCGTCATATCGACGACGCCATCGCCAAGGGAGCCACCGCGATCGTTGGCGGCGCGGAGGCGGTGAAGGCGCCGTATGTGGAGCCGACGGTGTTGGTGGACGTCCCCGAAGACGCCAGCGCGGTCTGCGAAGAGACGTTCGGTCCGACGATCACCGTCAAGGGCGTCAAGGATCTGGAGGAAGCCGTCGTCCTGGCCAACGCCACCGACTACGGCCTGGGCTCCTCCGTCTACGCCCGGAACGGCGCCATGGCCGTCGCCCGCCGCCTGCGCAGCGGCATGACCTCGGTCAACGCCGTCATCGCGTTCGCCGGGATTCCCGGCCTGCCGTTCGGCGGCGTCGGCGAGTCCGGCTTCGGTCGCATCCACGGCGCCGACGGCCTGCGGGAGTTCACCCGTCCGAAGGCGATCACCCGGCGGCGCTGGTCGACCCCGTTCGAGCCGACGACGTTCGCCCGCAATCCGAAGACCATAGTGATCCTGGAGAAGTACGCCATGGTCCGGTACGGCCGCAAGAAGTAGCGGAGGGTAGGGAGTCTCAGACGTTCTCGGCGTCGGCGTCGGCGTCGGCCTCGGTGCCGGGGCCAGGGGCGGTGCCGGGGCCGGGCGCGTCCGAGAACCAGCCGCGCAGGCGGCGCAGGGCATCGGGCAGTCCGCGCGGGAAGGCGATTACGGCGATGATCAGAGCTATGCCGTAGACCGCCATCGGCAGGTTCGAAGCGATGTCGTGCGAGAACGCGGCCGTACCCGACACGTCGTCCAGCCACCCCGGCAGCAGCCCCAGCAGCGCCGACCACGCGGCGGCGCCGGTCAGCGAACCCGGGCAGCCCAGCATCACCGCCGTGAGCAGTTGCAGCGACAACGTCAGGGTGAACTTCCCCGGCGCCACGGTTGCGGTGCTGAGCGCCAGCAAGGCGCCGCCCACTCCTGCGCTCGCCGCTGCCACCGTGAACGCCGTGATCCGGATCCGCGCCACGGGTAGTCCGGACAGCGCGGCGGCGGCTTCGTCGTCGCGCACCGCCCCGAAGCGGCGGCCGGTCTCGCCCGTGGCCAGGTTGGCCAGCAGCCAGAACACGACGACCGCGGTGCCGCCGGCGATCCATGCCTGCCAGCGCTCTACCGGGAACGTGGTACCGAGGCCGGGCGGGGTGGTCAGCGGTGGAGTGTGTTCGGCGGTCAGCGGCAGCCCGACGGCGAAGACCAAGGTGGCGGCGGCTAGAAACCAGCCCCGCAGCCGAACGGTCGGGATCCCGACCAGCAAGCCGCTTCCAGCAGCGGTGGCGCACGCCGCGCCGATCACGGCCGCCACGGGCCACCGCAGATGGTTGAGAAGCTGCGCCGCGGTGTAGGCCCCGATGGCCATGAACGCGCCTTGGCCCAGGGAGAGCTGCCCCGAGCGGCCGGCCAGCACGGTCAGACCGGCTGCGGCACAGGCCAGTGCGGCGACCTGCGCGATCTCGTGATTACCGCCGGCGTCGACGTTCGTGGTGAGCAGGTACAGCGCGGCGAGCGCGGCGGCGCCGGCGAGTGTGTGGCGGGCCAGGGTGCTGCGGAGCAGAACAGCGGGGAACGGGACGCCGGGGAACAAGGTGCGGCGGATGTGAGCGTTGCGGACCGGGCCACGGTGAACGGAGCCGGCTTTCATGCTTGCCGCTCCGCGCCGCGTGTGGAGAAGCCGTACGGTGCGGGCGGCTCGGGTCCGGCGGCCGGATCGGGCGGTCCGACCGGTTCCGCCGGATCGCCGACCTCGAACGGGTCGGGCGGCGCGTACGGGTCGGGAGGTCGCGGTGGACGCGGTGGACGAGGCGGTCCGGGCGGACGGGACGGACCGAGCGGCCGAGGCGGTCCGGGCGCGTCAGACATGAGCGACCTCGTCACCGTCGGCGTCACCGGCCTCGCCGCCGCCACCACCGTCACCGTCACCGTCGGCGTCGAAGGCCCCCAGGGCCACCACGGCCGGCGGCCCCTGCGCGATGAGGCGCCCCGAGTCGAGCACCACGACGTCGTCGCACAGCCCCATGGCGAAGTCCACGCGGTGCTCGACCAGCATCACCGACAGCGCGTCGGCGGCCCGCAGCGTCGCCAGCTGCGCCGACAGTTCGCTCATCTCGGCGGCGGACAGGCCGGCGGCGGGCTCGTCGAGCAGCAGCAGGGAGGGCTCGGCGATCAGGGCACGTGCCAGCACGACCCGCTTCTGGTCCCCGTGGGAGAGTCGGCCGGGCAGCAGATCCGCGGTGTCGGCCAGACCGACGCGGTCCAGGACTGCCAGGGCCCTGGCTCGTAGCGCGCGCTCGCGGCGGTCGGCGCGGGGGAGGGCCAGCAGTGTGGGCAGGAATCCGGCCCGGGGCATCCGGACCGCGCCGGCCATCACGTTCTCGGCGACGGTGAGGTGGCTGAACAGCCCGAGCCGCTGCAACGTGCGGGCCACGCCCAGGCTCGCGAGCTGCTGCGGACGGTGCCCGTGCAGCGAGATGCCGCGGACCAGGACCTCGCCGGAGGTCGGCCGCACCCGGCCGCACACGACGTCGAGCATCGTCGTCTTCCCGGCGCCGGCGGGCCCGATCACGCCGACGACCCGGCCGCGCGGCACGCTCAGGCTGACGCCGTCGAGCGCGGTCAGGCCGCCGAACGCCACGCGGACGTCACGGAGTTCCAGCAGGGGAGGGAGGGTGCTGCCGGCTGCGGTCATGGCCCTGGCCTTAAGGGAGGCGAGCGCGGGAGTGCAGGGCTGGGGGAAAGCGGGTGCCTGGCGCGTGGTGGCGGCACCGGCGCTTCAAGCGGTTCCGGCGGGACAAGCGGTTCCGGAGGTTCAAAAGGGGCTGACGGTCCTATTCGCGATGATGCAGCGAACGGGACCCGACCACAACGGTTTCGCGCCAAGGAAGGTTCAGGGCGCGGTGCGGATGCGCATGAAGCGTGCGGAACGGGCGGAACCGGCAGGACCCGACCGGGCTGGCAGGACCCGACAGGGCTGGCAGGGCTGGCTGGGCTGGCAGGACCCGAAAGGGCCGGCAGGACCGATTAAGACCGGCGTACCGCCTCACCGACCCCGCAGCCGGTCCATGTCCCGCCGCTCCCGCTTGGTCGGCCGGCCCGCGCCGCGATCGCGCAGGGCCACTGGCACGGACAGCTCACGCGGCGGAGGCGCAGGGCTGTTGTCGACGTAGCACTCGGCCGCGGCCGGGGCGCTGACCCGCTTGCTGATCAGTTTGCTGACGACCACCACGCGCTCGCGCTGGTCCTGGCGCACCCGGACCTCGTCGCCGATCCGCACCACGTGCGAGGGCTTCACGCTCTCGTTGTTCACCTTCACGTGGCCGCCGCGGCAGGCGTCGGCGGCCTGCGAGCGGGACTTGGTCAGCCGGACCGACCAGATCCAGCTGTCCACGCGGACCGGTGCGGCGGGGTCGGCGGAGGTCATGGGGCGACTTTACTCAGACCGGGCCCCTCAATGCAGGCACAGCTCGTTCCCCTCGGGGTCGGTCAGGGTGACCCAGCCCATCGGCCCCTGCCGCTCCCGGTACAGGAACGTCGCACCGCGCGCCGTGAGCCGCTCCAGCTCGCTGTCCACCTGGTCCGGACCCACGTTCAGGTCCAGGTGGACCCGGTTCTTGACCGATTTCGGCTCCGGGACCTGCTGGAACAGCAGACGCGCGCCGGGTCCGGCGGCCTTGCCGTCGGGGTGCACGATCGCGGCGGCCTCGCGCCAGACCAGGACGCCGCGGTGGGTCGCGGTGTCGGCCTCGGTGGCCTGGCCCTCGGCGACCATCCGGCGGATGAAGTCCTCGTTGGAGGGCTCCACCTCCCAGCCGAGGGTCTCGGCCCACCAGTCGGCGAGCGGATGCGGGTCGGCGCAGTCGATCACGATCTGGAAGGTATGTGCCATGTCCCGACGCTAGCCGATGGCACCGACACGTGCCGCTCGGCGGCTACTTCGCGGTGCCGTAGAGCTTGTCCTCGTAGCTCGGGCCGTAGTACTCGAACAGCTCGTCCAGCGTTTCGCGGGTCGGCTGCACCGACTTCACGATGACGGCGTGGTGCGGCAGCAGCTCCGGCTCCCAGGTCTCCGGCTTCCAGAGCTTGGAGCGCATGAACGACTTCGCGCAGTGGAAGAAGATCTGCTCGATGTCGACCTCGATGGCCAGGATCGGGCGGTGGCCCTTGACCGTCATGGAGTCGAAGTAGGGGGCGTCGCGGACCAGGGTGGCGCGGCCGTTGATGCGCAGCGTCTCGGAGCGGCCGGGGACGACGGTGATCAGGCCGACGTGCGGGTTGCTCAGGATGTTGAGATAGCCGTCGGCGCGGCGGTTGCCGGGGCGCTCGGGGACGGCCACGCGGGTGTCGGACAGGACCTTGATGAAGCCGGCCGGGTCGCCCTTGGGCGAGACGTCGCAGTTGCCGTCGGCGTCGGAGGTGGCGACGAGGCAGAACGGGGAGGCGGCCAGCCACTGGCGGTCGATCGGGAGCAGCGCGGTGCGCTCCTTGTTGACGGCGCGCTCCATCGGGGCGCCGAGGAGGGCGCGGAGCTCGGCGACGGTGGTGATGGCCTCGGTGGCGGCGATCTCGGTGGCGGTGCTGCGAACCTCGGTGGTGGTGGTGACGGCTTCGGCGGCGGCGTCCTCGGTCCTGCTCCCCGGCGCGGTCTCGGTCACGGCGGCGGCCTCCCCTGGTGCTTGTACGGTTTTCCGACCAGGTCCAGGGTAGCCGCCGCCGCGATCCGAGATCCGAGACCAAGACCGAGACTAAGACCAAGAGCAGGTCCAAGACCCGAGATCAGCCCGCCGACGCCGCGTCCGCCATCCTGTGCTCCCACCCGTCCTGCTTGTTCAGGTACAGGTTGATCCCGACGATGTTCGACGCGTACGACGACAGTTCCTCGAACTTGGTGTACGTCGCCTCGTTCGCCTGCTCGACCGGATACCGCGCGGCGGTCTTCTCCCGCACCATCTCGATGGCGTGGTCCAGGTCCAGGCGGCTGTTCCGGGCGTCGCGCACCAGCTCCACCCACAGCCGCACCTCCTCCTCGGCCCGGTCCAGGGTGTCGGCGACGTCGCGCACCGGCCCGTAGTGGCTGAACAGCAGCCGCGTCGGCCGCAGCGTGCGGAACTTCTCCAGCGAGTTCACCGCCAGCTCCAGGTCGAAGTCCGGCGGCGGCGTCCCGGGCCGCACGTCCCCCGGCTGGTCCGGGTCGTCGCTCGGGATGTACAGCCCGGCGGCGTCGCCGACGTACAGGTCGCCGGTCAGCGAGTCGATCAGCCCCACGTGGTGCCGCGCGTGCCCCGGCGTGTGGTGGGTCTCCAGCCGCCGGCCGCCGCCGAGGTCGATCGACCCGATGTCCTCCACCGCGCGCACCCGGTGCGCCTCGGTCGGCAGCAGCGGCCCGAACACGTCGTCCATCAGCGACCCGAACACCCGGCGCGCGCTGGCCATCAGCCGCGAGGGGTCGACCAGGTGCCGCGCGCCCGAGGCGTGCACGACGATCTCCGCGTTCGGGAACATCGCCGCCAGGTCCCCGACGCCGCCGGCGTGGTCCAGGTGGATGTGCGTCACGACGATCGTCCGCAGATCCGCCGGCCCCACGCCCAGTGCGGCCAGCGCGTCCCGCACGACCGGTGCCGACTTGCCGGTCCCGGTCTCGATCAGCGCCGGGTGTTCGCCGAGGATGGCGTAGCCGGCGGTGATGCCGGTGTGGCCGGACATGAGGGTGTCGATCTCGTGGACGTCGGAGCCCAGATTCGTCATGGAAGGTCCAGGTTCGTTAGGCGAGTGGTGACATCAGGGGACCGTAGCACTGACTTGAGATTCCCTCGGGAAGCCGACTCAGAACCCGATCTCCACGACGGTCTCCCGCATGCTGTTCCCGTCCGTGACCACCGCCTCGACGTGGCCGGCGTCGGTGCGGACCGCGTGCCCGGCGACGGTGGTCTGCCCGGCGTCCCCGGTCGGGAAGGTGAAGGCGCCGCGGCTCGCCAGGTCGACGACCTGGGTGCCGCCGCTGGAGGAGACCACCAGGTGATCGGTGTCGACCCAGCTCGCGTAGTAGAACCCTTCGGTCTTGCCGGCGATGGACTCCAGCGGGGTCGTCGAGGTGGTGCCGTCGGCGGCGATCCGCAGCACGTCCAGGCCGGCGGCCTGGTCGCGTCCGGCGCCGAAGTAGGCCAGGGCCGAGGCGTGGACAGCGGCGCAGCAGCTGGAGGTGACCTTTGCGACCTGGGCGCGCCCGCCGCCGTCGAGGCCCTCCCGGTACACGGTCGACGGGCCGGGCCCGCCGTCGGCCCCGGTACGGTGGACCTCCTCGAACAGGTGGTCGCCGTCGATGGTGACGAGGGCCTCCTCGTCCGACGTGTCCAGGCGCGTGGCGTGGGCGTCGCCGGGGTGCCACAGCCCGGGGCGCCACAGCATGGTGACGCCGTGCGTGTCGTCCAGGCCCTGCTGCCATGCGAAGGCTTTGCCGTCGGAGGAGATGTAGGGGACCATCGCCTGCCGCATCGGTCGCGGTGCCTGCTCCAGCAGCGTCGGCCGGCCGTCCGGCAGCTTCTGCGCGTAGATCTTCCACGTCCAGCAGTCGCCCGGGTCGGCGCAGCCGCCGCCGGCGTCCGGCGCCGACTCCACGCGCAGCAGCCAGCCGGCCCCGGCGTAGAGGCTCGCGATGGCCATGCCCTGGTCGACCTTCGCCGAGCGGTACAGCTGTCCGGACCGGGTGTCGACGACCCAGATCTCGGAGTGCTTCTCGCCGTCGGTGCCGTGGGACTCCATCGGAGCGGACAGATCGGTGGCCTTGAACGCCAGGTAGTCGCCGTCGGCGCGGACCCCGAACCCGTCGACGCTCCACGGCTGCGGGACGGCGAAGGCCGTCACCGACCGGGCCTGGGGCGGCAGTCCGCCGGGGTCGGTGACGGCGGCGAGCTTCGCGGCCAGCGGAGCGGGGGTGTAACTCGGCTGCGGGCCGGGCTTGGCGGTGGCGGAGCCCCCGCCGTGGCATGCGGCCATGGCGAGAGCCAGCAGACCCGCGGCCGCGGTGACGGCTATGGCGCTCACCGTGGCGGGAACGACTGATCGGCGAAGCATGTGGGCTTCCCTTGTCCGACGGCGGACCCGAACATACGCGCGCCGGAGAGGTCTGGACAAGTGAATTCGTGTTCTGATTCAGCAGGCGGCGGCGCGTGCGGACTCGCTATGATGCTCCGGCTCCGGGGGCCGGGGACATCGGGCGTGGCACAGAACGGGATGGGAACCGCGTTGGGGAAGCAGCGGACAGTGGTGGCGGCAGCTGCGGTGGGAGCGCTCGGGGTGGGCGCGGTCGTCGGGGGAGTGTGGTGGTCGGGACGGACGACCGGTGCGGCGGAGCCGCGCTCGGCCTGCGCGACGACCTCGCGGCACGCCTTGGACGTCACCGCCGCGCGGCTGTGCGTGGCGCTGAGCGACGGCGGCCTGCCGGAGATCCTGGGTGTTCCCGGTGAGCGGACGCGGCAGGGGATGTGGTTCGGCGCGCCGGACAGCAGCCGGGAGTCGGACGACATCGTCCACGAGATGGTGCAGGTCGGGCCCTATTCCGTGGCGATCGTGCGCTACCGCGGCTTCCCGCTGACCGAGATGGAGGGCGGCGGGAAGCTCACGGTGGGCGGCCATCGGGCCGACTGGTTCACGACGACGACGAACGGGGAGCAGTCCTGGACCGTCGAGGCCGCGTGGGACGCGGCCGACAGCGGGGCCGGGACCTACTCGGTGCTCATCTCGAACGACCGGTCGCCGCTGGGCAAGGAGGAGAGCCTGCGGCTCTCGACGGCCATCGCGGAGAAGGTGCTGCCCACGCTGCCGGACTGGCGGTCCTGACGGCCGAACCGCCGGCGCCGGGGAAACTCAAGGTGCTGGGGAAACTCAAGGTCGGGGAAACTCAAGGTGCCGGGAAAACACAAGGTCGGGGAAACGCAGGCCGTCTGCCGAGCTCAGGGCATCACGAACACGAGCTTCCCGCGGACATGCCCGCCGTCCAGTTCCTTGTAGGCCTCCACCGCCTGCTCAAGCGTGAAGGTCTGCTGCACGGAGACCTTCAGCCGTCCGGCCTCCGTCAGCGCCACCAGGCTTCGCAGCTGCTCGGCCGACCTGCGGGTGCTCAGGCGGCGGATTCCGTACCGCTCGACGTCGGCCGCGGCGGCGACCGTGCCGATCCGGGACCGGTCGGCGACCAGTTCGACCGAGGCGCTCAGGGCGTCGTCGGTCCCGGCGGTGTCGAAGGCGGCGTCGACGGGGGTGGAGCCGGCGGCGGCGCCGAGGGCTTGGCGGACCCGCTCGGCGAGGCCGGGGCCGTAGACGACGGGGACGGCGCCGAGGTCGCGCAGGAACTCGTGGTTGCGCTCCGAGGCCGTGCCGATGACGCGGGCTCCGCGTGCGGCGGCGATCTGGACCGCCATGCTTCCGACGCCGCCGGCGGCGCCGTGGATCAGGACCGTGTCGCCCTCGCCGATGTTCTTGCCGACGCCTTCGCCGTTCCCGCCGCCTTCGCCGATGCCGAGGTCGAACAGGCAGGTCGCGGCGGTCTGCCCGGACGCGGACAGCGCCCCGGCCTGGCTCCACGGCAGGTCGGCGGGCTTGGCCACGAGCTGGGCGGCGTCGGCGAGGGCGTACTCGGCGTGGGCGCCGGGGGCTGCTGCCGGACCCAGGACCGCCGCGCCGATCTGCCATCCGTCGACGTCCGGACCGACCGCCTCGACCACACCCGCCAGCTCGTTGCCGACCCGCTGGGGGAAGCGGGCGGGCATGAACGTGCGGAAGCGGCCGCTGCGCAGCAGCGAGTCGGCGGGCTGGAGGCCGGCGGCGTGCACCCGGATCCGGACCTGGCCGGCGGCGGGCGCGGGTGGTTCGGCGTCGACGAGGCGCAGGACTTCGGGGCCGCCGTACTCGGTGAACACGATCGCGGAGCTCATGCTGTGGGCCTTTCACGAGGAGTGAGGAGCTTGACGATCTCGGCGGCGCACCGGTCGCGGTACTCCGCCGAGAGGGGGTCCAGGCCGGTGACGTCGCGCACGAAGTGCGGCAGGGCGATCGGCGCGAACGTCAGGGCGTAACAGAGCAGGAGGGCGAAGGCCGGGTCGAGGTCGTCGGCGATCTCGCCGTCGGCCTGGCGGTCCCGGAAGCGGTCGACGGCCGCGCGCAGCCGCCCGGCCTGCTCGTCCGGCGGGCTGTCGGAGGCGTCGCCGAGCGCGCGCCAGACCACCAGCCGCGACCAGTCCGGCCGGTCGAGCGTCAGGTCGAGGTAGGCGCGCACCGACTCGGCCAGGGTCCCGGCCGGCCGGGACGCTCCCTCGGTGGCGGCCCAGCGGGCCCGGAGCTCGTCGAGCAGGCCCTGCTTGCCGCCGAAGTGGTAGGCGATGAGCTGCTGGTTCACCCCGGCCCGGGCCGCGATCTCGGCGGTCCGCGCCCCGGCGAAGCCCTTCGCCCCGAACTCGGCCACGGCGGCGTCCAGGATCTTCTCCCTGGTCCGGGCCGACGTGCGACGTGCGGACTGCTCCGGGGCGGCCCGGCGCGGCGACGGCGGTGTTTCGGCGGGGGGTGGCTCGGTGGGGGGTGGCTCGGTGGGTTCGGCTGGTTCGGCTGCGGTGGACACGCCACCAGGCTACATTATTCAATTGAATGAATGACAACAGCCACTGACTGCTGCCGACCGCTGCCGACCGCTGCCGACCGAACCAGGAGTCCCGCCATGACCTTCACCGAAGCCGAACTGGCCTACCTGCACCAACAGCGCCTGGGCCGCCTGGCCACCCAGCACCCGGACGGCACGCTCCAGGTCAGCCCGGTCGGCTTCGGCGTGAACACCGAGCTCGGCACGATCGACATCGGCGGCCGCGCCATGGCCGCGAGCCGCAAGTACCGCAACGTCGCCGCGAACGGCAAAGCGGCCTTCGTCGTCGACGACATCCCCTCCGTCCAGCCGTGGACCGTGCGCTGCCTGGAGATCCGGGGCCGCGCCGAGGTGATCGACGCCCCCGTGGACTCCCGGGCGAACGTCGCGGGCCCGATCATCCGCGTGCACCCCGAGCGGATCATCAGCTTCGGCGTCGACCCCGGCAACCCGGCCGCCGGGAAGCGCGACGTCGAGCGGTGAGGGGCGGCCCGATCGGCGACGGAACTAGGGGTAAGCTCCTCCTCCTCAAGGCTTTTATCCCGCTCCGCCGTGTCGCTTCTCCGCACATTCTGGCGCGATAACTCAATAGGCATATCCCGTCGCTCTAAAGCCCCGGACTCGACGCCAAATCCCTGAATATCCTGCCGCGTATATCAGGAAGAAAATCAGTAGTCGATGTCTGGTGCGGCTCAATGCGCCGAGTTACGCTCCGGGCGTGGTGGGTAAGGGCCTGCCCGGGGGACGGGAGGGATTCTATGAGCGCTGTGTTCACCGTGTGCTTTTGCGGAACTTCATGCACGCGGGATGAGGGTGAGGCGACGCGGAGCGGTAGCGACAAAGCGATCTACAGTGCTGAGGCGGGCTATATTCCGGTCCGTATTCACAAAGAGATCTCCGGCAGTCTGCACGCCACTAGTCCGAGCGTCACGGTGCGTGGTGTCGGGGAGAACGACTGGGCCGCGCCGCGGGACGCCAGCGAGCCGTTGGTGCTGACCGGACCGCTGAGGGTGCCCAGCGATCTGCTCGGCGACACGCAGAAGTACTCCGGTGGCGACCAGCGTTCGACGCTGTCGCAGGTCTCCGGGTGGGACGCGGCGGCGTTGGCGCTGCACGGCGCGAATCTCGCGGCCCGCAGCGGGGCGCAGTCCTACAACTTCATCGGGCACAGCCGGGGCGCGGTGGAGTGCGTCATGGCCGCGTGGTTCCTGTACGCCTACGGCCCGAAGGACGTCCCGGTGCGGATCCTCGCCATCGACCCGGTCCCGGGTCCGGGCAACTGGTACGGGATCCTCACCCAGCTGCCGCCGAACGTCGTCGAGTACGTCGGCGTCACCGCGTGGGACCACCTCGACACCGGCTTCAACGGCGTGGTGCCGCGCCCCAACGCGAAGATGGCCGGCAGCACCGCCACCCCGACCCTCGGCGGCAGCTGGTCCGCGCTGGCCGACAACTACCAGCTCGCCGATCCGCTGGCCGCGCCCAAGAACGGCGCCGCCCAGCCCGCCGGCTACCGCCTCTACGCCTGCCGCGGACGGCACGGCACCGTCGCCGGGAACGCGACCAGCGACGGCCAGTACGACCCGGCGAAGGTCAGCGCGAGCGCCGCGCGGGTCGGGCAGTTGGTCTACCGGCTGGCCCGGTCCTACCTCACCAGCTGGGGCACCGCCTTCCTGGTGAAGTCGGCGGTCGACGCCGGCGCGCTGCTGCTGCGGCAGGAGATCAACCTGGACCACGCCCAGTTCGACACCATGGGCGGCGGCCCGCTGCGGGACAGCGTCAAGCCCGGGCGGCCCTACGTGCGGCAGGTCTCCTCGATCTCCGGGCGGCTGCCCTGGAACACCTACTACCTGGAGGACGTGGTCGGCGACCCGCCGTATCGGCAGCCGTACCCCGTCACCGCCGCGCGCACCGGCGCCGGCTGGGTCAACTGGACCTTTCTGTAGGAGTGGGCGAGGGAGGAAGCCATGAGTGAGATCGACAGTGTCCAGCAGCGGGTCCAGGGTCACTACAGCCAGCGCAGCGGCCGCAACTACCTGCGGCTCATGGACACCCCCAGGGTCTGGGGCCAACCGTTCGGGTCCGCCATCATGCCCCAGGCGTTCGTCCGGCAGGGCGAGTTCGAGACGGCGCTGGAGGAGATCGTCCAGAAGACCGAGTTCCGGTGCGACATCGCGTCGCTGAACTGCCCGGACCCGGACTGGGGCGGCATCATCCTCGGCGCCATGGACACCTCGCTGAGCCTGCGGCTGAACCGGGACTACCCCACGCAGTTCCGTTTCCTGTTCGGCCAGACGCCGATGGTGCCGGTCGGCGAGCCGACCAACTACACCCTGTTCAAACAGGCGCTGGTCCGCCTGGTGCGGGACCGGTCGCGGTACTGGGAGAAGGTGCCGGACATCTGGCTGGGCCGGTTCTACCGGCTGCAAGAAGGCATCCTGTCGGCGTTGCAGTGGAAGGTGTTCGGCGGCGACGGCATCTTCGGCAGCGACGACACCAAGATGACGTGGAACCACTCCAAGATCGTGGTCGCCGACAGCATCGAGGCGCTGGCCGGCGGCCACAACCTGAACATGGACCTGTTCCGCAGCTATCCGCCGGTCCACGACATGTCCGTGGTGGTCCACGGCCCGGCCGCGGCCGGCGCGCAGGGCTACCTGGACCAGCTGTGGGCCTGCGGCAGCGATCTGCTGAGCCAGGAGCAGATGGACCCGGTGAAGGTGGTGTGGAACAGCCGGGATCCTGCCAAGTCCCGGCCGGACAACCCGCTCATCAGGACCCGCGCCGCCGCCTATGTGACGACCCGGCAGACCGAGATCGTGCACTGGCATGACTCCGGCCCCAAGCTGGAGGAGCCCGCGCCGCCGCCCAAGCCGCCGACCGACATCCGCTCCCAGGACCTGCAACAGCTTCCCGAGTTCACTCAGGACTGCTTCCCGCTGCGGGTCGTGCATCCGTCCTACTCCGGGCTCGACGAGTACAAGCCGGCCACCGGGATGCTGGCGGTCGGGAAGTACTGGCGCGGCAGCACCGACTTCCAGAACGCCTCCGAGCTGATGAAGCAGCAGCTCATCCTCGGGGCCAAGCACAGCATCAAGATGTCGCAGATGGACCTGGTCAGCGCGTGGAAGAAGAACTGGTCGGACCACGTGGTCTGCCAGTGGCTCATCCAGGCGCTGCTGGCGAACAAGGCGCTGACCGTGCAGGTCGTGGTGTCTCCGCTGGACGCCGGCGCCGGTGCGGAGGGCGATCAGTACTCGTTCGGTTCGGGCGCGGTGCGCACCTACGACCTCATGCAGTACTACATGACCCACGACGTCCAGAGCGACGCGGTGCTCCCGGACCCGGACGGCGCCCGGGCCGAGGCGCTGAGCAGGCTGTTCGTCGCTCCGCTGTACTACACCGACGCCGTGCCGGCGACGAGCACGGTCGAAGGCGAGACCTACAAGTGGCCCGGCCTGTCGCCGGAGGGCTACACCGCCACGCTCAAGCAGCCGCCGTTGAGCGAGAAGCCCCCGAGCCACGGCGTGATCGGCAGCGCGGCGCTGTCGGTGCTCAACGCGAGCGGCTACATCTATTCGAAGGTGCCGTCGGCGCCCGGCAACCACGCCAAGCTGATGATCATCGACGACGAGGCGTACGTCGTCGGGTCCGACAACCTCTATCCGGGCTCGCTGTCGGAGTTCAACTACCTGATCGAGGGCCCGGAGGCGGTCGGCGAACTGCTGAACGTGTACTGGGCGCCGCTGTGGAAGTACGCGGGCCCGCACGCGCGCAACAGCGGGTCGATCAGCACGCGGCTCGGGCCGGCCGGAGGCGGCGGCAGCCCGTTCGACGACACCGCCGGCGCCCAGCGGATCTCGAAGATCGACGTCTACCACGGCGAGATCATCGACGGGATCCACGCCACCCACGCGAACGGCACCGTCGACGCGATCCGCGGCGGGACCGGGGTGCCGGTCGGCAGCGCCGCCCTGACGACGGTGACGTTCGACGAGGTCGATCCGCTGATCGGGATCTCGGGGGAGTGGGGGTCCTGGTACGGCGGCGTCTACGTCAACAAGCTCCAGTTCCACCGCAGGAGCGGCGCGGTCAGCGAGGTGTTCGGATCGGACATCGCTGTGTCCGGCCCGCGAACGTTCGACCTGCGGGCACCGCGGCCGGCGACGCAGCAGGTGCTGGGATTCTTCGGGACGGTGGCCTCGGCGAACAACGGGGCGTCGCAGTGCCTGGGGTCCGTGGGGATCGTCGTCCGCTAGCCGTTCGGTATAGCGAGCGGCAGTAGCAATAGCGGATTCGCTCGCTCACTCGCAGGACGAGGCGTGCGCCGTCGGTGGCCGGCGCACGCCTCTTTCCAGTCCCGCTGTGCGACCGGTCCGGTCAGGCCGCCTTGAGGATCCCGCCGTCGATGACGCTGTCCGTGCCGTGGACGTTCGCCGCGCGCTCGGACAGCAGGAACGCCACCAGGTCGGCGACCTCCTCGGCCGTGGACACCCGCCCCGACGAGGCGCCGAAGGTCTGCGGGAGCGCGTCCAGCATCTCGGTCTGGGACAGGCCCATGGCCTCGGCGACCTTCGTGCCGAAACTGTCCGCGGAGGTCCACAGCGGGGTCGACACCGGGCCCGGCGACACGGTGTTGACGCGCACGCCCCGCGGCGCCAGCTCCTCGCTGAGGCGCTTGCCCAGCTGGTTCAGCGCCGCCTTGGCCTCGGCGTAGCCGACCGGGGAGCCGGTGGGGACGCGGCCGTTGATCGAGGAGACGTTCACGATCGCGCCTCGCCGCTCCAACAGGCTCGGCAGGGCGGCACGCGTCGTCCAGACCGCGCTGTAGAGGTTGAGGTCCATGAAGTGGCGCCACTGGTCGTCCTCGACGTCCAGGAAGGAGCCGATGGTGATGCCGGAGGGGTCGCCGCCTCCGACGTTGTTCACGAGGAAGTCCAGGCCGCCGAGGGCCGCCACCGCTTGTTCGACCGCTGCCGTGGCGCCGTCCCGGGTCGCGAGGTCCGTCTGGACGGTGGCCACGGCCGCCTTCTCCAATTCCGGGTTCGACGTGCGGGCCGCGCCGACCACCCGCACTCCCTCCGCCGCCAGCAGCTGCACGACGGCCAGCCCGATTCCCCGGCTGGCCCCGGTGACCAGGGCGGTCTTCCCACTGATGCCGAGATCCATGACTCCCACTTTCTTGAACTCTAGGTCAACAATTAGGGCGTGAAAAAGCCACCCGGACTCCGGGGGTGGTCGAGCGGGCTCCTCGCAAGCTGGATGAGCTGGTTTCGGCCGGCTGTCGGATGCCGGGCGGCTAAACAGCGGGCTGCCGGATACCGGCCACCGAGGCGTCGATGACGGCGTAGAGCGTCGACCGTTCGAAGCCGCAGGCCATGATCCGCAGCCCCGAGACGGTGTTCTGGACCAGCAGGGCCTGAACCCGCGCGTCGACGTCCGCCGCCACGTCCCCGTCCCGCTTGCCGAGCTCGATCCGGGCCTCGATGAGGTCCACGACGCGTTCGGCGATCCGCCGCACGGTCCGCTCCGCCTCCGGATCCCGCCCCGCGAGCTCCAGCGCGGTGTTCGCCGCCAGACAGCCTCGGCGGACCGGCCCGTCGAGGTCGGCGTCGACCAGGGCCCTTATGTAGGCGCGGATCCGTTCCTTGGCGGTTCCGGGCCGGTTCAGGAGATCCTCGGTCATTTCCTCGCCGAGTCGGCTGTAGCACTCCAGCGCCTTGCTGAAGAGGTCCCGCTTGGACCCGAAGGCGTGATACAGGCTCCCCTTGCCCACGCCGGTGGCCTCGGCGAGGTCGGCGGGGGAGGTGGCGGCGTAGCCGCGCGTCCAGAAGGTCTGCATCGCGCGCTCGATGACGTCGTCGGGTTCGAAGGTCTTCGGGCGGCCCATGGGAAGGACTGTAGTTGGTTTTTGACTTGGAGGTCAAGAATGGTGCGGGCCGTGGTGCGGCCCGGGGTGCGGGCCGTCGAGGAAGCGGTGGACCCGGTCGCAGGCGGGGCCGCTGGTCAGCCGCATCATCAAGCCCTGGGAACCGGTGTGCGCGAGCAGGTTCAGGGCGCCGTGCCACAGGACTTCGGAGTCCAGGATCATGACCTTCTCGTGCATCCGTTCCCTGGTTCGGACCTGGCATCCCGCTGCGCGCAGCCGCGCTATCTGCGTCCGCTGGCGCTCGCTCGCCGCGTCGGCGGCCGTGTCGGTGTACGCCTCGGCGGCCCGTGTATGGACGGTGACGGTCACTCCCGCGGCGACGCGCGGTTCCAGGTGGCGCAGCCAGGTGCCGACGGCGGCGGCGCCGAGGAAGGCGCAGTAGATGTCAATGCTCTTGCGTGCCTGTTCGATGTCCCACTGCACGGCGCCGGCGACCTCGTGGGCCGGGACGAACACGGGGCGGTCGAGGTCGTCGGAGCTCAGCCGGCCCAGCTGGGAGGCGGTGCGGAGCGGGATCAGGTCGTCCACCGGCCAGCGGAACGCGTGCTGTTCCAGGTGGTCGAGCATCCGCCGGACCGGGCTGCTGTGCACTTTGTCGCGGAGGTACTCGACATCGGCGACGACGACCAGCTGGTCCTGGGCCCGCGACAGGCCGACGTTGAGCAGGCGGCAGGTGTCCGAACCCAGGGCCGTGCCGTCGAAGAACGAGCCGGGCTCGGCCCCGGCGCCCGCCACGGTGTCGAAGACGACGACGGGGCGCTGGCCGCCCTGGAGCTGATGGACGGTGCCCGCCAGGAGGCCGGGGCGCGCTTCGGCGAAGCAGTGTTCGATGCCGGCGGTGAGGTTGTCCGCCTGCTCGCGGTACGGGGTGACGACCGCGAGGTTGTCGGGGGTGGGAGGCGTGTCGGAGGCTTGCAGAGCCCTGATGATCTCGTGGAGCACCGCTTCGTGGACTTCGTTCGTCAGGTGCGCGCCGTCGCGGTGCCGCTGGGCGACGCGGCGGGTCGAGGTGTCGACCAGGATCAGCGGTGCGTCCGGGAGGCCGGGCGGCGGGGATGGCCGGGACTGCGGGGATGGCCGGGACGGCTGGGCCCCCGGGGCGTCGTGCCGGCCGGTGCGCAGGTGCGAGTCGGGATAGGCCACGGCCTTGACCAGATCGCAGATCGGCGCCCGCATCCGGTACTGGGTCCGGAGCACCGCCAGGCGCGGATCGTCCTCGGCGACCGTGTTGTCCTTGACGATTCCGGCGGCGTGGAAGAGGTCCTGTCCGGCCTCGGCCGGCGGCGGCAGCTGGCGGAAGTCGCCGGCGACGATCAGGCGGCGGGCCGCCAGGCCCGCGGCCTGCCAGGCCGACGGGAGGTCGACCATGCCGGCCTCGTCGATGACGACGACGTCGATGTGGCTCGGCAGCTGCTGGGACGCGATCGCCTCGGCCACGGTCGCGCCGAGGACCCGGCAGCGGTCGTGGACGTCGTGGGGAAGGCTGCGCAGGCGTTCGTCGACCTCGTCGGCCTGGGTCTGAAGCTCCTCGGCGGTGGTCCGGAGCGCGGCCAGGGGAGGCAGCACGACGACGTTGTTCTGAGGCAGCTTGAGCGCTTCGATCGCGGCGTTCTGCGACTGGCGAGCGGTTTCCTGGTCGGCGTTGACGTCGCTCAGGTGCTGCTGGTGCGTGGCTTGCTGGAGGTGGGCTTGCTCCAGATCGCGCTCCAGGCGCTCCAAGCGGGTCTGGCGGCGGAGGACGAACGAGGTCTCTGTGCGCTGCTTCTCGTCGGTCAGCCGGGCGATGGTGGTCTCGGTGACCGCCAGGAGCGCGGTCAGGTGCATGTGGCGCTGGTCGAGGGCGAGGAGGTCGTCCGTGGCGGCGTTCCGGGTCTGTTCCAGCTCCACAACCCGTTGCCGCGCGGCTATCTGGGCCGTGACGTTGGCGGACTGCTCGGTGAGCCGTTCTGCTTCTTGGCGAAGCGGGACCGAGAGCCGCTCGACGATCTTTTCGGGCCGGATCCGGTCGCCGTAGGCCGCGGCCAGCCCGGGGGAGGCGATCGGGCCGGAGCGCTGGACCAGTCCTTCGTCGAATCCGGTCTCGGCGCCGAGGAGGCGGCAGATCCGGTGCAGGGCCTGGTCGACGGCGACGGCGGTGGGGGCCAGGAACAGGACCGTGCGGTCCTGGCGGTAGCAGCCTTCGACGATGTAGGAGACGACGTCGGTCTTGCCGGTGCCCGGCGGGCCCCACAGGAACAGCACGTCGCTGCCCAGCGCGAGCTCGACGGCGGCGCGCTGGTCGGCGTCGAGCTGGAGGTCGGCCCAGCCGCCGATCAGGCGGGCGGGGTCGGGGGCGGGATCGGGATCGGGGGCGGAGCCGGGGTCGAGATCGGGGGCGGAGTCGGAGCCGGAGTCGGAGCCGGAACCAGGGTCGGGGTCGTCCCGGCGGGTCGGGGCCGGCTCCAGTCGTGCCGCCGTCAGCAGCTGCTGGATGGTGGTTCCCGGCTGGTCGGTCATACTGCCTCGTTCTCAACGCCGCTAACGACCCAAATGCGTGGAAGCCAGACAGGGTATCAGCGCAGCGTCGCGGAAGACCGGGAAACAGGGATACCTCTGGGCACCGATCGGAGCAGCGTCCACCGGGAGTGCGCATGCCGCGCGCGCCGCTCCGGCGCAGGATGGGACGGCAAGCACCCCGAGCGCGGAAGGCCCGGCCATGGATCTGACTCTTTTGCGTCCGCTCTACGACGGCGGCTCCTCGGCCCCGGTGGTGTCCGTCCACCTGGACACCAGCCGCGACGACCACGACGCCGACAAGCGTCTGGAGCTGACCTGGCAGGCCCTGCGGCGCGAGCTGGCCGGCCAGGGCGTGGACGAGCCGACGCTGGCCGCGCTGGACGGGGAGGTGGGCGCCTCCCCGCACATCGTGGGGCCGCAGGGCGAGTCGCTGTTCGCCGCCGACGGCCGGGTGCTGGGCGCCTTCGCGTTGTCCGAGCCGCCGCCCCGCAGCCGGGCCGTCGTGGGCCCGGTCCCGGACCCGCTGGAGACCGTCCTGGACCTGGACCACCAGGTTCCCTACGCGGTGGTGGCGCTGGACCGGGTGGGCGGCGACATCGAGGCCTATCCGGCCGGCGCCTACGACCCGGCCACGCGCCGCACCTACGACGGCACGACCCTGCACCTCACCCGGGTGCGCGCGGGCGGGCCCTCGATGGCGTCGTACCACCGCCGCTCGCTCAACGCCTGGACGGACAACGCCACCGGCGTCGCCGAGGAGACGGTGCAGGCCGCGAGCGACGTCAACGCCTCGGTGGTCTTCGTCGCCGGCGACCCGAAGGCGGTTCCGCTGCTGCGCGAGGAGCTGGCCGCGCTCAACCTGGACGCCGACGTGGTGGAGGTGGCCGGCGGCCGGGCCCGCGACGACGCCTTCGCCGTGCTGCGCGAGGCGGTCGACGAGGCGCTGGCCGAGCGGTCGCGGACCGAGCACGAGCAGATGATGGCGGCCTACCGGGACGCGCTGGGGCAGGGCCGCGCGGTGCACGGGATCGCCGCCGTCACCGAGGCCCTGACGCAGGGCAACGTCGAGCGCCTGCTGCTGGCCGCCGACCGCGCCCCGGACCCGGCCCGCTGGGCCTCGGCCGAGGACCAGCGCATGGTCGGCAGCGCCCCGGAGGCGCTCGGCCCGCACGCCGAATCGGCGTTCGAAGCCGCCGCCGGGCCGCTGCTGCTGCGAGCGGCGGTCGCCGGCGGCGCGGCGTTCAGCGAACTGCTGCCGGAGGTGCCGGCCGACGACGGGGTCGCGGCGATTTTGCGGTTCGGGGGCTGAGGGCGCGCGAGCCTTGGGCGGCTGGAACGTTGCGCGGGTGTCGGGCGTGCCGGCCGGTGCGCGGAATTCGGGCGGTCGGAACGCTGCGTGGGTCGTGGGTCGTCGGTCGTCGGTCGTGAGTCCTGGGCGGGCGGGCCGGCCGGCGCGCGGATCTTGAGCGGTCGGCGAATCAGTGCCCCCACATCAGGATCCCGCCGACCACCGCGGCCACCAGCAGGACCGCGACCGTCGCCACGACCTTGCCCCGGCTGACCGGATGCTCCCCGGCCACCTCCGCGCTGGATCCGTTGACCAGCAGCGAGAACGACTGCCCGCCGTGCCGGTAGGTCGCCAGCCACGCCGGCAGGAGCACCAGGGTGAACCGGGTGTTCTCGTAGGCGGTCCGGACCTCGGTGATCCGTTGCTTGGCGCCGCCGATGTCCTGCCGGACGGCGTCGTCGATCCGCGGCCCCATGAGGACGCCCGCGTCGTCGAAGCCTTCCTCGGGCTCGACGTCGTAGGCGACGATCCGCCGCCCGGCGGCCATGCCGCGCTCGTAGGGCACGGCGTCCGCCAGCGGCCACGCCGGGAGCTCCTCGGCCAGCGGTCCGCAGGCCGGGACCAGCAGGCCGGTGAACGGCACCTCGACCTGCCCGTCGACCCGCTTCCACTGCGTGTAGGTCTCGGTCGTCGTGTAGGTCTCGGTCTGCCCCTCGGAGTTCGTCCGGCTCTGTCCGTGGCGAACAGCCAGAACGGCACGTAGACGCCGTCGATTGACTCCGGATGCCGGAGCTGCGGCCATTGTCGGGTCGGTACCACGGCCCGACAAGGCCCCGCGACGGTGGTGCTGGGCGCGCTAGACCTTGCCGCCGCCGGAGCAGGTCAGCCTGGTGCTGGCGTTGTGCGTCACACCGGAGATCGTCCAACTGACGCGGATCGTGTAAGGGAGCGAGCCCCCGACGCACGTTCCCCACAGCTCCGCGGTTCCCTGACCGCTGGTGATCGGCGCGCCGGCCCAGGTCAGGTACGGGCTGCCGGGGACGAACTCCTCGCAGTTGTAGCTGTAGATATTGCGCTGTGCCGTCTGCCCCATCTGTTCGCAGCTGGGAACCGGATCGTCCGCGTGGGCCGCGGCCGGCCCCAGTACCGACAGGGCCGCGGCCACCGCCGCGGTGAGGCCTGACGCGATGCTGCTCCGTGCACTCATGCGCACCTCCCGCGGGGGATGTTAATGCGCTGCGGGCCTGCGTCAATGCACAGATTTGGTATGTTCGACCCCTGCTATAGTCGAGCGTCGTCCGGAGATGGGGAGCGGTGCGGTGACGGGGGAGCGGGAACGCGATCGAGGCGGCGCCTACGCGCGCGCGGCGCGGCTGATCTACCTGACGGAGTACGGCAGCGGGGCCAGAGCCGCCTTGGTTACCGCGCACCGGCTCGCGGCCCGGGCCGTGCGGGAGACGGACGCCGCCGCGGTCACGAGCACCGCCGCAGACACGGACAGCACGGCAGCGACGGACAGCACCGTAGCCACCGCAGCCACCGCAGTCACCGACGGCACCGCAGGAGCGGCACCCGACCCGGTCCCGGCCCCCGATCCGGTCGCCGCGGCGGCCCGGCTGGTGCTGGCCGACCCGGGCGACCCGTGGCGTCACTGGGGACGTCTGGGCGCGGACATACGCCCGGCGGAGCCGACGCCGGAGCAGCGCGACGTCCTGGCCCGGCTGGACGTCCTCAAACGCCCGCGCCGCGTGGCGGTGCTGCGCCACCTGCTGGAGGGCACTCCGCTGCCCGCGACGGCGCCGACCCCGGCCGAGGTCGAGCAGGCCCGGACCGGCCTGGACCTGGTGTGCGACGATCGGCCGGAGACTGAGATCAGAGCCCTGCTGCTCGGGCCCGAGCTCGATCCGACGCGGGTACCGGTGGTGGCCGCGGACGCGATCGTGCGGCGCAGGCGGCGCGGCCGTCGGCGCTGGGCGGCGCTCGCAGTGTTGGTGCTGGCCGCCGGGGCCGGGGTGTGGTGGTACGGCGTGCGGACTCCGCCATTGGGCGCGGCCGCCGACGATCCGGTGGTCAAGGGCGCTCCCACGGCGAACGACGTCGGCCTGAACGCGTGGACCGCGCGCGGCGAGCTGCTGGGCGACGCGGCGTTGCTGCGCCGTGCCGCTCGGGCCTGGCACCAGGCGGACCGGCCCGCGCTGCCCGCCGGGCACAAGCCCGCGGTCCTGTTCGCGGGCCGGGTCCGCGGCATCACGGTCGTGGTGATGGACGACCACGGCATTCCCTGGACCGGGTACGAGGGGATGGACGTTGCGGTCTACCTCGAAGGGGTCAAGGGCAAGAACCTGGGCCTGCCGTTCCCGTTCGACGCGGACCACCTGGTCACGGTGAACTCCGGCGGTGGCGATCCGGCGGCCGCCGGCGGCATCCGGCTGTTCGGGTCCGGGGTGTTCGGCGTCGATCCGATACTGCTGCCGCCGGGCGCGTCCGAGGTGCGGACCGGTCCGCTGGACGGGGCCGCGGCCAGTTGGGCGCCCGCGCGGCCGGATGCGCGCGGGGTGCTGGAGGTCCCGGTGCCTCGGGCAGATCCGCAGCATGCTGATACCGGACAGTGGTCGCCGTCCGGGGGAATCCGGTACACCCTGCCCGATGGGTTCGTGACGCTTACCGACGGCGGCCCGGTCACCGTGCAGGAGACGTTCTACGATCGCGCGCCGTTGCTGCCGATCATCAAGAGCCTGCGGCAGTCAGGGAGCGCGGGGGTGAGCGGTGGCGGAGCCGCGCTGAGTGCCGGTGAGTTGAGCGCCGGTGATTGGTGTGCGGCACGCAAGCAGGCCGAGTTCCGGACCGAAGGGGACAGCCAGGCGGAGTGGATCGAGTTGGCCGACGTGGCCACCGGCCCGCTGCCCGGCGGCGGCGTCGGCTATCTGATCAGGCGCACTGTGCGGGCCTGGGACACGGGGCAGGACTACACCGACAGCGCGCTGCTGGCGATGCCCGACGGGACATGCGCGAGCGCGGACATGCCGGCCGCCGGGGCCGTCTCAGCGTTCGTGGATCGGCGCCGGTACTCCGCGGATGCCGATCTGAGCGACAACGCTTTCATGACGGTCCCGGCGGTGGCCGCCGCGGTGTGGGACGCCCCGGACCACCAGAGCTATCTGGTCGTGGCCGGGGGGCCTCAAGTGGCGAGGCTGAAGGTGGTGGGGCCGGTGGCCGGGCAGGCTGAGGGCCGCTGGCTGGTGATCCCGCTGCCTCAGGGCTATGGGCCGGAGGCAGCGGAGCTGAACTCGGTGGAGGCGTTCGACGCGGCGGGGCACATGTGCGGGGTGGAGCAGGCGTCGGCGCCGAACGGCAAGAGCTACTGCTGAGCGTGGAGGAGCGGGCCGTGTCGTCAGTCGACCGGTCCGCCACCGCCGCAGCCGGCCACTTCGTAGACGACGTACGGCGACGTAGTGCCCCAGCTAAACGGGTTGCCGGAGCAGTCGTAGCCGCGGACGCCGGTGGCGACGGTGTGGGCCGCGCTCGTGTAGTAGACCCACGAGCATTCGGTGCCGGCCTTGCACGCGGAGTAGGCGGCGGCGGTGGACGCGGTGCTGATCGTCAGGCCGAGGGTGAGGCCGCTGGTGGCGGCCAGACCGGCGAGGGCGGAGGCCAGGTGGCGTTTCATGCAGGTCAGAGTACTGCGATACCAGGCTTTGTCATCGGGGAGACCGGGGACTTGACCGCGGGCGCGGGAGCGCTAAAGCGGTGCGGGTGGCTAAGCTCCGAGGGACGGCGGTCCCCCGGTGCTTGACTCACCGGGGAACCGCTGTCGTGGGAGCGTGGCCGGAACCTGCCAGAGGGCCGGCCGTCGCGGTGTCAGGGCGTCGGCGGGTTCATGAAGTCGCCCTTGACGGTGGACTCGGCCTGCTGGACGAAGGACTTCTCCATTTTGAGCGAGCCGAAGGCGCCGTCGGAGGCGATCGCGAACAGCTCGTCGTCGCTGATCTTCGAGGCGTCCTTCGCGCTGACCTGGATCGACATGCCGTCGGTGCGGAACAGCCAGACGTAGGAACCCTGTCCGCTCAGGCCGCTGTGGTGGGCCACCTCGACCACGGCGCCGTCGTTCAGGACCTCGCGGTCGCAGGTCGTCGGCGCGGAGCAGGAGGCGCCTCCGGACGGGATGCCGTTGTACTTGTGGAGCGTCACCTCCAGCGCGGTCCCTTCGGTCAGGGTGCCGATGGTCAGACGGCCGCTGACCGCCCACAGCTCGCGGGGGTCGCCGCCGGCCCAGGCGTAGTCGCCGGACAGGGCGGAGAACTGCGTGCCCGCGGGGAGGATGTGCTCGGCCTGGGCGACGATCGCCCGGGGCGTGACCCACTCCGGAACCTTGACCTTCGCCGCCGGCGGGACGGTCCAGGACCCGTGCGTCCGGGACGGGGCGGTCGGCGACGTGCTGCTCCGGGACGGGTCGGGCCGGGTCGGGGCCGACTGCGACGGAGCGGACTGCGACGGAGCGGTGGCGGTCGTCCGGACCGCGCCCGGGCCCACGGCTCCGACGCCGGGACCCGAGCCAGTGTCGGAGCCGAAGGAGCCGGCGATCGCCGCCGACCCGACGGCGACCACGGCCACCGCCGCCGTCCCGCCGACCGCGCGCAGCGTGCGCTGGCGCCGCCGGATCCGCCGGCCGGCGGCGAGGGCGTCGGCGGCCAGGGCGCCGACGGGAGGCTGCGAGGTCGTGGTCAGGTCCTCGCGCAGTCGCGAGCGGAACTCTTCTTGAGCTTGCATGCTGCTACTCCTTGGAAAACGGCTGATGGGATCGGTGAGCGCTGGTCAGACCGCGGCGAGGTCGCCCAGGAAGTCGGCGCCGAGCACCGAACGCAGCTCGGCCAGGGCCCGGAGGCTCGCCGACTTCACCGCGGAGGTGCTCATCCCGAGCATCTCCGCGACCGTCTCGATGCTGTGGTCCTCCCAGTAGCGGAGCACCACGACCGCGCGGCGCGCCGGGGACAGCCGCCCCAGCGCCTCCAGCAAGGTCAGGCGCAGCTCCGGCTGCCCCGCGCGGCCCGCGGTCTCCGGCAGCTCGTCGGTGACCCGCTCGGACGAGCTGCGCCGCCGCCGGTACCCCAGGAACTCGTTGGTCAGCACCCGGCGCGCGTAGGCGTCGACGGCCTCGGCCCGTTCGATCTTCGGCCAGGCGACGTACACCCGCGCCAGCGTGGCCTGCGTCAAGTCCTGCGCACGATGCCAGTCCCCGCACAACAAGTAGGCGGTCTCCCGGAGCCGACCGGCGCGCGCCCGCGCATACTCGGTGAACTCGGCGTCCTGTCTTTCACGGCCGCTTCGCCCTATCCACCCCACGGTGTCCGCCTTCCTTGCCGGGTTCCGCGCTGCTTGCCTGCGCCTACGTAGTAGATGCGGCGGGGGCCGGATTTCGATTCAGGGTGCCGTGTTTTGCCCCCGCGTTTCAGAACCTTGACGAACTGGCGATCTCGCAGTTGACTCACTCCATCCGGATTGTTTGCGGCCGCAACAAACTCACTCGACAAGGGCTTGAAACAGCTGGGAGTGTGCTTGATGCGTGCTCGAACACCGTGGTCAGAGCGGTCAACGCGGGTGAAACCGCACGACGGCCCCGGCCGTCCCCGGACGGCGCGCCGCCGTCTGGTCCGGGTCGGCGTGGCCGCCGTCGTGGCCGTGGCGTCCGTCGACGCGGCCGCCGCGACCGGCGCCGCCGGATTCTCCGGACCCGCCTATCTGAACCGTTCCGCGCCCATCTCGGCGCGGGTGAACGATCTGCTGGGACGGATGACCCTGGCCGAGAAGGCCGGACAGATGGATCAGCAGCTCGTCGACAACGTGACCGCCGCGGCCGGGGGTGCGTGCGGGGCGGCCGGGTTCAATCTGCCGTCGCCCGCGTGCCTGCAGGCCGCGCTCGTCGACCAGAACGTCGGCTCGCTGCTGGCCGGCGGGACCGACAACCCGGTCGACACCACCGGGAACGGCGGCAGCGGCAACACCGCGCAGGACTGGGCCAACGAGTACAACGCCATCCAGCAGTTCGCGGTCTCGCACTCGCGCCTGCACATCCCCGTCGTGTTCGGCGTGGACGCCGTCCACGGCTTCGGCCACCCCTACCAGGCGCCGCTGTTCCCGCAGTCCATCGGCATGGGCGCCACCTGGGACACCACCGCCGCGCGCGACGGCGGTGCGATGACCGCTTCCGCGCTGCGCGCCACCGGGTGGACGTGGGACTTCGCTCCGGTGCAGGACGTCGCCCGCGACAACCGCTGGGGCCGCACCTATGAGACCTGGGGCGAGGAGCCCGCTCTGACCTCGGCCTTGGGCGCCGCAAACGTTGCCGGAATGCAGGCGCCGGCCGGCGGCCTGAACGTCGGCGCGACGGTGAAGCACTTCGCGGGCTACTCGCAGTCGGTCAACGGGCACGACCGCAACGAGGCGCTCCTGCCGATGAACTACCTCCAGACCACGATCCTGCCCTCCTACGCCGGCGCCATCGACGCCGGCGCGGACGCGGTCATGGTCGACTCCGGCTCCATCAACGGCGTCCCGGCCACCGGGTCGCACACCCTGCTCACCGACATCCTCCGGGGCCAGCTGGGCTTCAAGGGCGTCGTGATCAGCGACTACCAGGACGTCCAGGCGTTGCAGACCGCGTACCACATCGCCCCGGACCTGCCCGGCGCGATCGCCGCCGCCGTCAACGCCGGACTGGACATGAGCATGGAGGTCGGCGGCGCCGACCAGTGGCAGGCCGCCGTGCTCCAGGACGTCGCCACCGGCAAGATCAAGATGTCGCGGATCGACGACGCCGTGCGCCGGATCCTGACCATGAAGTTCAAGCTGGGCCTGTTCGACCAGCCCTGCGTCGCCGACCCGACGAAGGCCTGCGTCGACCCGGGCGCCGCGAACGCCGCCGCGACCGCGGGGCGGGACAAGACCCTCCAGGCCGCGCAGGAGTCGATCACCCTGCTGCGCAACCAGAACGGCGCGCTCCCGCTGGCGGCCGGCGCCCGCGTGGTCGTGACCGGGCCGAGCGCCGACTCCATGACCAACCAGCTCGGCGGCTGGAGCGTCAGCTGGCAGGGCGTGGCCGGCGCCGGGCACGTGTGCTGCATGGGCCTGCCGGACCAGATCCCGCCGGGCACCACCGTGCAGAAGGGCGTCCTGGGCGCCGACGTGCAGGCCAAGGCCATCAGCGACCAGGCGGCGGCGGTGGCCGCGGCGCCGGACACCGATGCCTACGTGGCCGTCGTCGGGGAGAAGGCCTACGCCGAGGGCCTGGGCGACAACCCGGCTCCCGCGCTGCCGGCGGACCAGCAGGCGCTGATCTCGGCCCTGGAGGCCACCGGTAAGCCGGTGATCGTCGTGGTCGAGGCCGGACGGCCGGTGGGCCTGGGGCCGGCCGAGAAGGCCAACGCGGTGCTGATGGCCTACCAGGGCAGCACCGAGGCCGGACAGGCCGTGGCCGACGTGCTGTTCGGCAAGGTGAACCCCAGCGGCCACCTGCCGATCAGCTGGCCCTCCGACGCGCCGGCCGTGGGCGGCGACTTCGACGGCGGCGCGCCGTCGCCGCTCGGCGACCAGCCCAAGTTCTTCGACCAGCTGCCCAACACCGGCTCCGGCCCCGGGCACAACTACAACCCGGCCTACCCCTTCGGCTACGGCCTGTCCTACACCGGCTTCAGCCACACCGCGCTGACCGTCGCGACCAGCGGCGGCCACCACGGCACCACCTCGGTCACCGCCACCTTCACCGCCACCAACACCGGCAGCCGCGACGGCACCGACATCGTGCCGCTGTACGTCGCCCAGCCGCTCAGCGCGTCCGCCGAACCGCCGCAGCGGCTCGTCGGGTTCGCCCGGGTCACCCTGGCCGCCGGCGCCTCGCAGACCGTGAAGGTCACCTTCCCGGCCTCGGCCCTGGCCCGCAGCCAGGGCGACATCGACGCCGACGCGCCGCCCACCGTGGAGCCGGGCGGCTACATCCTGCAGATCGACAAGAACGACACCACGCCGTACGACGTCGATCTGTCCGCGCCGTTCAGCCTGACCTGACCGGGCTGAACCATCCGCGGCCGGTGCGGGCGATTTGAGGGGATCGCTCGCGCCGGCCGCGCCTTTTGTGCTGCTGGGGCCGGTGGGACGGGATAGCGTCGGGGAAAACCCGGGCGCCTTCGAGACGTCCGCGGAGAAAAGATGTCCGACCCGTGTCCGATCGGGGCGGGGCCGTTCGTGGAAGGGGTGAACGGCCGCCCAGCGGGGGCGTCCGGCCCAGTACAGGGAGATGAACCACCATGCAGTTTCTCGTTTCCGTGATCACCGACGGGACCGATCAGGCCACCGACGAGGAGATGGCCGCGATCACCACGTTCAACAAGCAGCTCAAGGCCGACGGCCAGTGGGTCTTCGCGGCCGGGCTCGGCGGGCCGGACACCGCCACCGTGATCGACAACCGCGGGGCCGAGTCCGTGGTCACCGACGGGCCGTTCCTGGAGTCGAAGGAGTACCTCATCGGCCTGTGGATCTGGGAGGCGCCGGACCTCGACGTGGCGCTCGAACTGGCCGCCGCCGGCTCCCGGGCGTGCAACCGCAAGCTTGAGGTGCGGCCGATCCTGTGAGCACCGCCGAGGGGGCCCGGGAGGCGGTCGTCCGGGCCCACCGCGAGGAGTGGGCCCGGCTGGTCGCCGGCCTGGCCCGGCGCTTCGGCGACCTCGACGTCGCCGAGGAGGCGGCGGCCGAGGCGTTCGCCGTCGCCGTCGAGCGGTGGCCGGCCGGCGGCGTGCCGCCCAACCCCGCGGCGTGGCTGACCACCACCGCGCAGCACAAGGCCGTGGACCGGCTCCGCCGGGAGGGCAAACGCGACGACAAGCACAGGGAGGCGCAGATGTGGCTGGACGACACGGCCGGGCCGCCCGAGCCGGTCGGCGCGGTCGAGGACGAACGGCTCCGGCTGGTCTTCACCTGCGCGCACCCGGCGCTGGCGATGGAGGCCCGGGTGGCGCTGACGCTGCGGATGGTCGGCGGCCTCACCGTCGCCGAGATCGCCCGGGCGTTCCTGGTCAGCGAGGCCGCCATGGCCCGGCGGATCACCCGCGCGAAGGACAAGATCAAGACCGCCGGCATCCCCTACCGGGTGCCGCGCGAGGCGGACCTGCCGGGCCGGGTGTCGGGGGTGCTGGCCGTCCTGTTCCTGGTCTTCAACGAGGGCTACCTGGCCTCCGGGCCGGACAGCGACCCGGTGCGCCCGGCGCTGACCGCCGAGGCGATCCGGCTCACCCGCCTGGTCCAGGCCCTGCTGCCGGACGACGGCGAGGTCGCCGGGCTGCTGGCGCTGATGCTGCTCACCGAGGCCCGCCGGCCGGCCCGGGTCTCGGCGGCCGGCGACCTGGTCGCGCTCGGCGAGCAGGACCGCGGGTCCTGGGACGCGGCGCTGATCGCCGAGGGCCACCGGCTGGTCCGCGAGCGCCTGGCCGCCGGCCGGGCGCCCGGCCGCTACCAGCTCCTGGCCGCCGTCAACGCCGTGCACACCAGCGCCCGGGACGTCCGCGACACCGACTGGTCGCAGATCGTCGCCCTCTACGACCAGCTGGTGCGGCTGGACGCCTCCCCGGTCGTCGCCCTCAACCGGGCCATCGCCGTGGCCGAGCTCGACGGCCCGGAGGTGGCGCTGGCCGCCGTCGACCGGCTCCGGGACCCGCTGGCCGGGTACCACCCGTTCCACGCCACCCGCGCGGACCTGCTGCGCCGGCTCGGCCGCAGCCAGGAGTCGCGGGCGGCCTACGACCGGGCGATCGAGCTCGCCGGGAACACCGGCGAGCGCGCGTACCTCGTCCGCCGCCGCGACCAGCTCGGGGAGCCGGTGCAGCCCGGGCGACTGGAGCGGCCGGGGTTCTGACCGGGGCCCCGGCCCGCGATCACAGGGTCCGCAGATGCCGCAGCTGCCGGTCCCGCTGCGCGGCGGCGCCGCCCTCGTGGTCGTTCCACGGATAGACCTCGATGTCCTTCGGCCCGGCCCAGTGGTTGTAGGACGCGAACACCGTCGACGGCGGGCAGGTGAGGTCCATCAGCGCCACCGAATACAGCGCCGGGATCGTGGCGCGCGCGGCGAAGTGCATCCCGTCGAAGTAGGACAGGGTGGCGAAGACCTGCTGCTCGGCGGTGCGCTGGACCTTCAGGAAGTCCACGATCTCGTGGTACGGGTCGCTGTCCACGAGCGTGACCGCGCGCCGGAAGTGGGACAGGAACGGCACGTCGATCATCGCCGCCAGCAGGCCCGGCCGCAGCGCCGCGACCGCCGTGCTGATCGCGCCGCCCTGGCTCGCGCCCTGCACCACGATCCGGGAGGCATCGATGCGCGGATGCGCCGCCGCGGTCTCGACCGCACGCACGGCGTCGGTGTACACGCGCCGGTAGTAGTACTGCTCCGGATCCATCACGCCGCGCGTCATCCACCAGCCGCCGGCCGGGTTCCCGCCGCCGTGCGGATCGGCGGTGGCACCGAGCTCGTTGGTCTGCGCGGCACCCTGACCGCGGGTGTCCATCACCAGCGTGGCCCAGCCGGCGGCCGGGAACGCCAGGTGGTCGTGGGGCAGGCCGCGGCCGCGGGTGTAGCCGAGGAAGTGGACCACGCAGGGGAGCGGGGCATCGTCGGCATCGTCGGCATCGGAGGCGGTACCGGAGCCGGTCGCTCCGGCGCGCGGCAGGATCAGCCACGCCTTCACCGGGTCCCCGCCCCAGCCGCCGAACGTCACATCGAAGACCTCGAACAGCGCCAACGCCGCGTCGTAGGGCTCGAACACCGGCTCGAACGCGGCGGCCTCGGCCTCGGTCAGCGTCCGCTTCCAGAACGCGTCGAAATCGGCCGGCTCCTCGCGCTCGGGCCGGTAGGCCCGCAACTCCTCCAACGGCAGATCGAACAGCGCCATGGCGCCCTCCCCATATCGAATGATCCACATCGGCCGCAGCAGTGTATGCGGACGAGGTGGATCAAGGGGGCGGGCGGTTCGTGGCTCGGCTCGGAGCAGCTGAGCTCAGACCAGCTCAGACCAGCTAAGCCGAGCTAAGCCGAGCTAAGCCGAGCTAAGCCGAGCTAAGCCGAGCTAAGCCGAGCTAAGCCGAGCTAAGCCGAGCTCAGCCAAGCCAAGCCAAGCCAAGCCAAGCCAAGCCAAGCCAAGCCAAGCTCAGCTCGACCAAGCTCAGACCAGCTCAGCTCAGCCAAGTCCAGCCCGACTGAGACCAGCACCCTTTAGCTCAGCCCAGCTCAGCCCAGCTCAGCCCGACTCAGCCCGTCCCGACTCAGCCCGGCGCACTAAAGCCCAGCCCAGCTCAGACCAGTGCGCCGCCCGCGCGCGCCGCCATCCGCGCCATGACCTCCGGCGCCGGCCACGAGCCGACCCGGTAGCGCGCCGGGTGGAATCCTTCGGCCGGGGTCAGGTCGACTTCCTCGGCGACGACGTCCCAGGGGATCTGGACCATCGCCTGGCCCTCCTTCGGGAAGAAGACCAGGTCGGCGTGCGGTAGCAGGGAGTCGATGCCGTCGCTCCAGGTGGTGCCGGTGAACTCCTCGCCGGCCGGGCTGCGGAAGCCTTTGAGCGAGGCCGGGAACGGGTCGCCGGACGCTGCGACGTCCCGCAGGTACTCGGTCTGCGGGCCGTAGGAGCTCATCGCCAGCAGGATCGCGGCGTGCTTGACCGCGGCGTGGGCCGGGTGGTCGGCGGGCACCTCGTAGAGCGTGGCGGCGCCGTCGTCGTCCACGGTGATCGGGGCCGGGCACAGTGGGCGCGCGGACTCGGTCCACTCGCGTTCGGCGTCCCGCAGCCGGGCGGTGGTCCGGTCCGCGTCGGCGGACTCGTAGGCCAGCAGCAGGACACTGTTGCTGGTGGGGAACACCAGCGGACGCGCGCCCGCGATCTGCCGCAGTGCGCCGAGCCAGCCCTCGACCAGCGGGAGCGAGGTCACGTAGAAGTCGCCGGAGTCGTCCAGCCGGGTGGCCTCCGGTTCCGCTGTCTGGTCCGCCGGCTTGCCTACCGGCTTGCCTACCGGCTTGCCCGTCGTCTTGCCTGCCGTCTTGCCGGTCGCCCGGCCCGTCGTCTCGGCCGCGGCCCGGGCTCTGGCCCGGGCGCGGTCCAGGGTCTCGGTGACCGACCGGGCGAGGTTGCGGTGCCCGGCGTCGAACGCCTGCTGCGCGTCGACGCCCCAGGCCGCGAGGTCCTGCGGGGCGACGTACTTCATCGCCGAAGGGCTGTCCAGGACCAGCATCTCGGCCAGGTAGCGCAGCGCCGGGCGGCGCACCACGTCGATCTCCGGGTCGTGCACCGGCGGCCGCAGCACCGGGCGCAGCAGCGGCCGGGCCAGCTCCCAGGTGTCGGGCGTCGGCGGCAGCGCCGCCACCTCGACCAGCCGGCCGACAGCGGCGCGCCGCGCCGCCGCCGAGGCGTTGCGCGTCTCCTGGAACACCATGTCCAGGGTGATCACGCCGGGGGAGTCATCGGCGGGGGTCCGGAACACCAGTACCCGGAAGTTCTCCGCGTCGTAAACGGTGCGGGCGACGGAGTCCAGGGCCAGGACGCGGGCCGCCACCTCCTTCCCGAACCGGTCGCGGGCGGATCCGAAGATCTTGTCGGCTATCCCCATGGCCGGGGACGATAGCGCAGGCCCCCGACGATCAGGTGACGTCCCGGTGACCAGCGGATACTCAGATCGACAGGACCTCCACGAGCTCCGGCGGCAGACCGTGGGTCTCGTGCAGGAACCGCAGGGTCCGATCATCCAGGACCTCGCCGCGCGGCCGGCGGGACAGCAGCCGCCGTCCGCGCTCAAGCAGCTCCAGGAACCGGCGCTGCTCGTCGAGCAGGACCTCGCGGACCTGTTCGGGCGAGACGCCGCCGGAGCCCTGGGACTGGGGCTGGAACTGGGGCTGGGACTGGAGCTGGAACTGGGACTGGAGTCGGGACGGCGACTGCCCGAAGTGGTCCAGGGTGTGGACATACAGGTCCAGCGGCAGGTCGTCGAGCGGCGGCAGGCCGCCGCGCCACAGCACGGTCAGCACGCGGCGCAGCAGGCGTCGCAGCACGTAGCCGCGCCCGGTGTTGGACGGCCGGACGCCGTCGCCGACCACGACCATGCTCGACCGCAGATGGTCCACGACGAGCCGGTGCCGCCGCGGCTCCAGCGGCCACAGCCCCGGCACCGTCCGCTGCCAGGGCTCGAAGACGTCCGTGTCGTAGACCGAGTCCTTGCCCTGGAGCACGGTCAGCAGCCGCTCCAGGCCCATGCCGGTGTCGACGCACCGCTGCGGCAGCGGGACCAGCGAGCCGTCCGGCAGCCGGTCGTGGCGCATCATCACGTGGTTCCAGACCTCGACCCAGCCCGGGTCGGTGCTCGGCGTGCCGCGCGGCTCGTCCGAGCCGGTCCAGACGAAGATCTCGCTGTCCGGGCCGCACGGTCCGGTCGGGCCGTTCGACCACCAGTTGTCCGCACCCAGCGGCTCCACCGGGACGCCCAGGTCCTGCCAGGTCTCCAGGGACTCCAGGTCCGGGCCGACCTGCTCGTCGCCGCCGAACACGGTGACGTGCAGCCGCTCGGGCCGCAGGCCGAAGCCCTCGGTCAGCAGCCGATGGCCCCAGCGCAGGCTCTGACCGGGGCCGTAGTCGCCCAGCGACCAGGACCCGAGCATCTCGAAGACGGTCAGGTGGGTCGGGTCGCCGATCTCTTCCAGGTCGGTGGTGCGCAGACAGCGTTGGACGCCGCCGAGGCGCCGGCCCTGCGGATGCGGGCGGCCGAGCAGGTAGGGGGTGAGGTGGTGCATGCCGGAGGTGGTGAACAGCACCGAGTCGTCGCCCGGGGGCGGCAGCAGGGTCCGGTCGGTCGGCACCTCGTGGCCGTGCTCACGGTAGAAGTCGAGGAAGGTGGTGACGGTTTCGCGGCAGTCCATGGCGGGAGGCCTTTCCGGGGTCGCGGGGTGAGCGCGGTGGCCGGATGGCGTCGCCGGGGGAGGACACGCGTGCCGTCATCGCCTGATGCGGAGCACGCCGGAGCCGGCGGACCGATCCGGCCGCCGACGGCAAAAAGGGAGGAAGATCAGGAAGCGGCAGCCGGGGAGCTGATAGCTCGCGCGGCCGCGGCGACGGTATGCCGGATGATCTCCATGTACTGACTGTAGGCGCGCCGACCCGCTCAGGGCCAACGGTTTTCGCCGGCGGTCTCCTGTAACAGCCGCATGACCAGGCCCGACGCCGGCTTCGGGCCGAACGCCGTCGACTTGCGCGGCATCAGCACCCCGGCGCCGGCCAGTTCGCGCACGACCTCCTCGGTCGTCGGGCGCAGCAGCACCGCGGTCCCGCCCAGCCGCGCGGCCTCGGCGATCGCGTGCTCCGGGTCGTGGTCGAAGCGGACTTCCTCGGGAGTGTCCGGGAGGTGCCAGACCGACTCCACCAGGACGTGGTGCAGGACCGTCGCATCCAGGGCCCGCCAGGCGGCGGGGCGGTCGGCGGGCACGGCCCGGGCCAGGACTGCCGGGTCCGGGGCGGTGAGCAGGTGGTGCGTGGTGCCGTCGGACAGGACGAAGGCGTGCTCGCTCGCGGGGATGCCTTCCAGCACGGTGTGCGGGTCGGCCGTCTCGCGCACCGCGAACACCTTGCCCGCCTGCTCCACCGCCACCGCGAGCGGGACGTGGGGCAGCACGCGGTGGATGGCGTGCAGGCTCAGGGGGTAGCGGGCGGAGTCGACGATCAGGGCCAGGCCGTAGGCGGCCGGGCCGGTGTAGGCGGCGGTGGTGACGGTGCCAGTGCCGCTGCCAGTGCCGCTGTCAGTGCCAGTGCTAGAGCTGTTGTCAGTGTCAGTGTCACTGCTGGTGTCACTGCGGGTGCCGGTGCCACTGCCAGCGCCGGTGCCAGCCGCCTCGGCCTGCCCGGCGCGCTCCGCCCGCAGCCGCCGGTAGGCCGCGTGCCGGTGGTGCCCGTCGGCGATCAGCGCGCGGTGCCACAGCAGGTCGGCGCTGATCCGGTCGACCGTGACCGGATCGGTCACGGCCCACAGCCGGTGCTCGGTGCCGTCGGCAGTGGTGGTCGCGGTCACCGGCTCGCTGTGGTTCGCCACCCGGTCCACCAGGTCCGAGACGGTGCGGTCGCCCTCGTAGGTCAGCAGGATCGGCTCGATGTGGGCGTCGGTGGCCCGCATCTGGGCCAGGCGGTCCGCCACCACCGAGTCGGTCACGGCCTCGTGCGGCAGGATCGCGCGGCGGCCCGGGGCCGGTTCGGCGGCGTCGGACTCGGCATCGGACCCCGTGTCGGCGTCGTCCAGCCGCACCAGGGCGATCAGACCGCGCTGCCGGAAACCGGCCCCGGTCTGCTCGTAGACGTAGAAGCCGGGCTCGGGGTCCAGGCGCAGCGACCCGTCGTCCATCCACTCCCGCAGCGAGGACGCCGCCCGCCGGTAGCGCGCCGGCCGGCCGTCGGCGGGGGCGCCAGGGCCGGCCGCCGCCTCCTCCGGCGCCGCCAGGATCAGGCGGACGACGTTGTGTTCCGCGGTGTCGGCCAGCCGCCTGGCCTCCTCCGGCCCGATCATGTCGTACGGTGGCGAAGTGACCGCCGACGGGTCGCCCACCCGCTCCGGGACGAACCTCAGCCCCCGGAACGGGAGCACTCGCAGCGCCTGCGGATCGCTGTGTGCCATGCAGGCATGGTACGAGGCGAGATACGCCGGAGCCGAGACGCCCGCTCGCTCTGCGCGGTCGGGGGACTCGGGGGGCGCTTGAGAACGACGGGGAGTGAGGTGGCCGACGTGTGGAAAGGAAGAACGGCATACAGGTTGTCACGGATGGGGAGCCGGTAGCGGGAGCCGAGTACGACGGAGGATCTTATGTCTGAGCGATACGGCGGGTATGACGCTGAGGACGGCGTCGGCGAGCCCACCGGCGAGGCCGCCGACTGGTACCGGCAGGGCGTACAGCTGCTGGAGGCCGGCGACCCGCAGGGGGCGGCGCAGCTGCTCACCAAGGTCGCGCAGAAGACCCCCGACTCCGCCCCGGTGCTGGAGGCCCTGGCCCGCGCGCACTTCGACGGCGGCCTGTACGACCAGGCGCTGGAGAGCTTCGCCCAGCTGGCCCACGTCAGCCCGGACGACGACTACGCCCAGTTCGGCTGGGGCCTGGCCGCGGCGAAACTCGGCCGGATGGATGTCGCCGTGGAACACCTTTCCGCCGCCGCGGCGATGCGCCCGGAGATCCGGCACTACGCCAACGCCCTGCGCGCGGCGCGCTCCACGCTGCGGGAGCAGACCGGCAAGCGCGGACTGGCCGACGGCTGAGCTCCGCGGGCACTGTCCTCCAGCTGCGGCCCGAGGTTTCCGCCCGGACCGGTGTCAGGGGTCCTCGCCCGTGCGGGAAGCAGATGTGATCAGATAGCCGTGTGACCGCTGAGACTGCCGACGGGCCGCGCGGGACCGCCGCGGCCGTGCCGCTGCTGAGTTCCGCCAAGCCGCTCGCCCAGGACTACGACACGGCCCTGCTGGACCTCGACGGCGTGGTGTACCGCGGCACCGACGCGGTCCCGCACGCCGCCGAAGCGCTGCGCGAGGCCGAGACCCACGGCATGCGCCGGGCCTACGTCACCAACAACGCCTCCCGCACGCCCGAGGCGGTGGCCGAACACCTGAACCAGCTCGGCGTCCCGGCGCACGCCGCCGAGGTGGTGACCTCCGCGCAGGCCGCGGCCCGGATGGCGCACGCCTGCGTCGGCGACAACGGCCGGGTGCTGGTGATCGGCGGCGCCGGCCTGCTGGAGGCGGTCAAGGAGCTGGGCCTGCGCCCGGTGGCCTCCGCCGACGACCTGCCCGACGTCGTGGTCCAGGGCTACAGCCCCGACCTGGGCTGGAAGGACCTGGCCGAGGCCACCTACGCGGTCCGCGCCGGCGTGCCGTGGATCGCCACCAACGCCGACACCACCGTGCCCACCGCCCGCGGCATCGCCCCCGGCAACGGCACCCTGGTCGCCGCGGTCCGCGCCGCCTCCGGCGTGATCCCGCAGGTCGCGGGCAAGCCGGAGCTGCCGCTGCACCGCGAGTCGATCCTGCGCTCCGGCGCGACCCGCCCGCTGATCGTCGGCGACCGCCTCGACACCGACATCGAGGGCGCGATCCGCGGCCGCACCGACAGCCTGCTGGTCCTCACCGGCGTCACCACCATCCCCGACCTGCTCGCCGCCCCGCCCGAGCGCCGGCCCAGCTACATCGCCGAGGACCTGCGCGGGCTGCTGACCACCCACGTCGCGCCGACCCGCGACGGCGTCAACTTCGTGCTCGGGCGCACCACCGCCGCCGTCGTCTCCGGCCAGGTGGTGCTGCACGCGCACGGCGACAAGATGGACGCGGTCCGGGTGATGTGCGCCGCCGTGTGGGACCACGACGGGGACGCCGACGCCGCCGACGCGCTGGCGGCGCTGGCCGACTTGGTCTGAGCGCGCCGACTCGTGCCGGCTCACTTGGCTTGAGTGCGCCGGCCGACCGGGCTTGAGTGTGCGGAGGGGCGGGGGACCGGCCGGTCCCCTGCCTGGGCCTCCCGCCTGGCCGCGGCGCGTCGGGCTGCCGAGGATGGGCGCCATGAAGGAACTCGAATGGCGCCCCGCCGTCCGTATCGAACTGGCGAACAACAGCGACTACCCGGTCAACTCCGTGGCCTTCGTCGAGGGCTGGGTCTTCGCCAAGAACCAGAACGGGACCGTCGTGTTCCCGTCCTCGCAGGTCGTGAAGGTGTCGCTGGGCTGATCTCGAACAGCTGAGCTCGAACGCCTCAGCCCTGCACCACGGTCCCGTCCGCGACCAGGTCCGCCACGTCCTCGAAGCCCCAGTCGGCCAGCGCCTCGCGGGTGTGCGCCCCTGCGCCGCACGGCGGCAGTCCCAGCTCCGCCCCGGTCCGCGAGAACCGGGGCGCCGGCGCGGGCTGGGTGAGGCCGTCGCGCTCCACCAGCGTGCCGCGCGCGGCCAGGTGCGGGTGCTCGACCGCCTCCTTCGCGGACAGCACCGGGGCCACGCACGCGTCGCTGCCCTCGAAGACCTTCGTCCACTCCTCGCGGGTCCGGGTCGAGAACACGTCGGTGAGCAGCTCCCGCAGGTGCGGCCACCGCTCCCGGTCGTTCTGCTCCGGCACCACGTGCGCGATGCCGAGGCGCTCCACCAGCTCGCCGAAGAACCGCGGCTCGATCGCGCCGACCGCCATGTACTCGCCGTCGGCGGTCTCGTAGACGTCGTAGTACGGCGCCCCGGTGTCCAGCAGGTTGGTGCCGCGCTCGGCGCGCCACAGGCCCAGGCTGGTGAAGCCGTGCAGGATCGCCGACAGGTGCGCGGTGCCGTCCACGATCGCGGCGTCCACGACCTGGCCGCGCCCGGAGCGGCCGGCCTCCCAGACCGCCGCCAGCAGGCCCACCGCCAGGTACATCGACCCGCCGCCGAAGTCGCCGACCAGGTTCAGCGGGACCTGCGGCGGGCCGCCGGCCCGGCCGATGGCGTGCAGCGTGCCGGTGACGGCCACGTAGCCGATGTCGTGCCCGGCGGTCGGCGCCAGCGGGCCCTCCTGGCCCCAGCCGGTCATCCGGCCGTAGACCAGGCGCGGGTTGCGGGCCAGGCACGGCTCCGGGCCGATGCCCAGGCGCTCGGCCACGCCCGGGCGGTAGCCCTCGATCAGCACGTCGGCCCGCTCGGCCAGCCGCAGCACCACCTCGGCGCCGCCGGGGTGCTTGAGGTCCACGGCCACCGAGCGCCGGCCGCGGTTGAGCACGTCCCGGTCGCCCAGCGACAGCCCGCCGCCGCCGGGCCGGTCCACCCGCAGCACCTCCGCGCCCAGGTCGGCGAGCAGCATCGCGGCGAACGGACCGGGTCCGATGCCCGCGATCTCGACGACTCTCAGTCCCTGCAACGGTCCAGCCATGACACCCTCCCGGCGGCGACCCATCCCTGACGGTGTATCAGAATCCTCGCGAACCCGCGCCCCTCGGTGTTCGCCAGGCGCCTGCGAACCCTTATCGCGGTTCCTCGAACAGCGGGCGCAGCAACGCCTTCGAGCGCTGCCACCGCTCGTCCAGCCGCGCCGAGGGGTGCGGATGCAGGAACGACACCATCCGCAGGCCCCGGATCGCCTCCAGCGCGGTCAGCAGCCGGGGCTGGAAGTCCGGCAGGGCCGTGACCCGCGGCCCGAACAGGATCAGCGAGACCTCCACGAACCGCGCGGTCAGCGCCCGTTCGAACGCGGCCGTGGCCTCCCGCAGCTCCGGATCGGTGCGCGCGGCCACCCACAGCTCGATCGCGGCGTCGAACGTCGGGCCCTGGTGCGCCTTCCACAGCAGCTCCAGCGCCTCCCCGACCGGGTCGGCGGCCCCGGCCATCAGGTCCGGCCGGGCCAGCACCAGCTGCGCCTGCTGCTCGGCCAGATGCCGGACCGCGGCCACCACCAGCTCGTCCTTGGTCGCGAAGTGGTGCACCTGCGCCCCGCGCGAGACGCCGGCCAGCTCCGAGACGCGAGTGGTGGTGGTCCCGGCGTAGCCGAACTTCACCAGACACTCGACCGTCGCGTCGAGCAGCAGGCGCTGCGTGGTGGCGGAGCGTTCCTCCTGGGTGCGGCGTGCGGTCACGCGCCCAACTTACAGGCAGGGCTGCCGGTTTGTTGAGGGCCCCTCGACCAGCCGGGCCAGCTTGTCCATCGACATCCGGGTGCCGAGCTCGTTGTCGGCGGGGGAGACGCCCGGCGGCAGGTCGTCGTGGCGTCCGACGAGCTCGGTGCCGTCGTCGGCGTCGTGCAGCTCGTAGGTGATCGTCATCAGCCCGCGCAGGTCCGGGACGTCGGTCTCGAACTCCACCGACTGCACCACCTTGGTGTCCGGCACGAGCTCCACGAACGTCCCGTGGAAGGTGTCGGTGCGTCCGGTGGTCTTCCCGGTGCCGTCCGGGGCGTCGTAGGTGAGCGAGATGCGGAAGGCCCCGCCCTGGCGTCCCTCGAAGGTGTGGATCTCGCTGGTCATGTCGTCCGGCACCATCCAGTGCCGGACCGACTCGGCGTCGATCAGGGCGTGGTAGACGGCGGCGCGGGGCGCCCGGATGAAGCGCCGGGAATGGGTGGTCGTCATGCTGCCCAGCCGATCACACCAGCTTGCGCAGGCGCAGCAGGTCGGAGAAGGAGGCTTCGAGCTTCACCCGGCCGCGGGCCCAGGCGGCGGCGAAGTTCAGGTCGCCGGCGACCAGGGCCAGCAGATCGTCGCCGGCGATCGTGAGACGGACCTGCGCCCGCTCCCGGGGCTCGGTGGTGATGTCCTCCAGGGCGCCTTCGCGCAGGACGCCGTGGAAGGTCACGTCCAGGTCCGGGACCCGCAGGCTGACGGTCCGCACCAGCTTCTTGTTCGAGTCGTCCATGCCGCCGAGCTTCCCGCCGAACTCCTTCAGCGCTTCCCGGCATTCCTCGATGGTGGCCACGTTCGCGACCTTAGCGGAAGCCACGCGATAGCGTTCGTGGTGAACAGTCGGCAACCGAAGGCGAGCAGCGCGACCATGGACGAGTCCGAGACCGGGGAATTCCGTTTCGAAGTGGACTTCGAGCACTCCGGGCACCGTCCCGTGGACGACGTCCTGGACCGCCTCACCCGCCTGCCGGAGACCGAGCTGGCGGTGCACGCCGACGTCTACGACGCCATCCACAACGACCTGCGCGCGATCCTGGCCGAGCAGCCCGCGGGGCCGGGCGGCCAGGGCGGGCCCGGCCGGTGACCGCGCGGCGCCGCCTGGACGCCGAGCTGGTGCGCCGCAACCTGGCCCGCTCCCGGGAGCAGGCGCGGGAGCTGATCGAGGCCGGCCGGGTGACGGTCGGCGGGCAGACCGCCGCCAAGCCCGCGACCCAGGTCCAGACCTCGGCCGCGATCGTCGTCACCGAGGCCAAGGACGGCGCGGACTACGTCTCGCGCGGCGGCCACAAGCTGGCCGGCGCGCTGGCCGCCTTCGCCCCGCACGGCTTGAGCTTCCAGGGCCGCCGGGCCCTGGACGCCGGGGCCTCCACCGGCGGCTTCACCGACGTGCTGCTGCGCAACGGCGCCGCGCACGTCGTGGCCGTGGACGTCGGCTACGGGCAGCTGGCCTGGTCGCTGCGCACCGACGACCGGGTGACGGTCCTGGACCGCACCAACGTGCGCGACTTGACGCCGGAGACGATCGGCGGTCGGGTGGACCTCGTGGTGGGTGACCTCTCGTTCATCTCCCTGCGGCTGGTGCTCCCGGCGCTGGCCGCCTGCGCCACCCCGGAGGCGGACCTGGCCCTGATGGTCAAGCCGCAGTTCGAGGTCGGCCGGGAGCGGCTGGGCTCCGGAGGCGTGGTGCGCGACGTCGCCCTGCACGCCGAGGCGGTGCGGGACGTGGCGGCCGCCGCGGCCCGGGCCGGGCTCGGGGTGCGCGGCGTGGCCGCGAGTCCGCTTCCAGGGCCGGCGGGCAACGTCGAGTACTTCCTCTGGCTGCGCGCCGACGCGCCGCCGCTGCGCGAGGAGGAGCTCGCGCGGGCCGTCCAGGAAGGCCCGGCCGGGGACGGCCGGTTCGACCCGGACGGCGGGTCGAAGGCGGGATCGGGCACGCCGGCCGGACTCGGCACGGCAAGCGACGAGGGGTCTGGGGACTAAGCAATGGGACACAGCGAGCGCGCGGTGCTGTTGGTCGTCCACACCGGCCGGCAGGTGGCGCTGGACGCCGCGCGGGACACGGTCGCGCGGCTCACCGCGGCCGGCGTCGAGGTGCGGGTGCTGGCCGGCGAGGCCGGGGAGTTGGAGACCGACGCGCAGGTGTGCCCGGCGGGCGTGGACGCCGGGGAGGGCGTGGAGCTGGTCGTGGTCCTCGGCGGCGACGGGACCGTGCTGCGCGGCGCCGAGATCGCCCGCTCGGCCGGCGTGCCGCTGCTGGGCGTGAACCTCGGCCGCGTCGGGTTCCTGGCCGAGGCCGAGTACGAGGACCTGACCTACGTCGTGGACCGGATCGTGGCCCGCGACTACGACGTCGAGGAGCGGATGACCGTCGACGTCGAGGTCGCCCTGGACGGGCAGGTGCTCGACCGGTCCTGGGCGCTGAACGAGGCCAGCGTCGAGAAGTACTCGCGCGAGCGCATGGTCGAGGTGCTGGTCTCCATCGACGGCCGGCCGCTGTCGAAATGGGGCTGCGACGGCGTGATCTTCGCGACGCCGACCGGCTCCACCGCCTACAACTTCTCGGCCGGCGGCCCGATCGTCTGGCCCGACCTGGACGCCCTGCTGCTGGTGCCGATCAGCGCGCACGCGCTGTTCGCCCGGCCGCTGGTGGTCTCGCCGCATTCCGTGCTGGCGCTGGAGCTGCAGCCCAACGGCGACGACCCGGCGAGCAAGGGCGCTGTGATGTGGTGCGACGGCCGGCGGGTGCTGGACCTGCCGCACGGCGCGGTGGTGAAGGTGCGGCGCGGCGCGCTGCCGGTGCGTTTCGCCCGGCTGCACCACGCCCCGTTCACCGACCGGCTGGTGGCGAAGTTCGCGCTGCCGGTCGGCGGCTGGCGCGCGCAGAAATGATCGCCGGACCCCCGCCGGCCGATCCGGAGCTCCCGCCGCAAGTGTCAGGGCTGTGAACTTCGGCCCCTAAGGGGACGAATCCGGCGCGCAGGTACCGCATGGGGGCCGCGACCACTTAGTGTCGTACCCGTGCTGGAGCAGATGAGGATTCGCGGCCTCGGGGTGATCGAGGACGCGGTGTTGGAGCTGTCGCCCGGGTTCACGGCGGTGACCGGCGAGACCGGCGCGGGCAAGACGATGGTGGTCACCGGCCTCGGGCTGCTGTTCGGCGGCCGGTCGGACTCCGCGCTGGTGCGGCCGGGCGCCGAGCGCGCCTCGGTCGAGGGGCGGCTGCTCGTGGACCCCAAGGGCCCGGCCGGGCGGGCCGCCGCCGACGCCGGGGCCGAGCTGGAGCCGGCCGGGGAGGGCCGCGCGGAGCTGATCATCTCCCGCTCGGTGTCCCTGGAGGGGCGCTCGCGGGCCAGCCTGGGCGGCGCCGCGGTCCCGATCGGCGTGCTCGGCGGGCTGTCCGACGACCTGGTGGCGATGCACGGCCAGTCCGCGCAGCAGTCGCTCCTGCAGCCGGCCCGCCAGCGCCAGGCCCTGGACCGCTACGCCGGCCCCGCGGTCGCCGAGCCGCTGGCCGAGTACAAGTCCTGCTACGACCGCCTGAAGAAGATCGAGACCACGCTCGACGAGCTCACCACCCGCGCCCGCGAACGCGCCCAGGAGGCGGACCTGCTCCGCTTCGGCCTGGCCGAGGTCGAGCGCCTGGACCCGCTCGAGGGCGAGGACGAGGAACTGGCCGCCGAGAGCGAGCGCCTGGGCCACGCCGACACCCTGCGCACCGCCGCCGGCGGCGCCCACATGGCCCTGGCCGGCAGCCCCGACGACCCGGCCTCGATCAACGCCCTGTCGCTGCTGACGGAGGCCACCCGCGCCCTGGACGGCGCCCGCGGCCACGACCCGGCCCTGGCCGAACTCGCCGCCCGCCTGGACGAGGCCTCGTTCCTGCTCGCCGATGTCAGCACCGACCTGGCCGCCTACACCGACTCCATCGAGGCCGACCCGCGCCGCCTGGCCGACGTCCAGCAGCGCATCAGCGACCTCAACAGCCTGATGCGCAAGTACGGCCCCAAACTCCCCGACGTGATCGCCTGGGCCTCCACCGGAGCCCTGCGCCTGGCCGAGCTGGAGGGCGACGACGACCGCATCACGGCGCTGGCCGCCGAGCGCGACACGGCGCGCGCTGAGCTGGCCGAACTGGCCGCACGGGTCTCCGCCGGTCGGTCCCAGGCCGCCGACAAGTTCGCCGCGGCGGTGACCACCGAACTGGCCGAGCTGGCCATGCCGCACGCCCGCATCGAGGTACCGGTCACGCAGAAGGACCTCCCGACCGGCCTGCCGATCGACGGCCGCACGGTGGCCTTCGGCCCGACCGGCGTCGACGACGTGGAGCTCCGGCTGGCACCGCACCCGGGAGCGCCGTTCCTGCCCATCGCCAAGGGCGCCTCCGGCGGCGAGCTCTCCCGGGTGATGCTCGCGGTGGAGGTGGTCTTCGCCGGCTCGGACCCGGTCCCCACCTTCGTGTTCGACGAGGTCGACGCGGGCGTCGGCGGCAAGGCGGCGGTCGAGGTGGGCCGCCGCCTGGCCCGCCTGGCGCGGTCCGCACAGGTGGTGGTGGTGACCCACCTGCCCCAGGTCGCGGCGTTCGCCGACCGGCAGCTGGTGGTGCGCAAGGCCAACGACGGGTCGGTGACCCGGTCGGGGGTGACGGTGCTGGACGACGCGGAGCGGCGGCGCGAGCTGGCGCGGATGCTGGCCGGGCTTGAGGAGTCCGAGCTGGGGCAGGCGCACGCGGACGAGCTGCTTCAAGCCGCGGCGGCGGATCGGCAGCGGGCTTAGGGGGTTTGGGGCTTATGCGGAACGGCCTCGCGGTCCCGGCGCTTGTGGGATCGCGGGGCCGGCGCCCGAAGACGGCGCCCGGGTGTGAGAATGCTGCGGTGGCGGCTATTCGCGTGGTGGTGGTCGACGATCAGGCGGCGGTGCGGGACGGGTTGGTGGCGTTGTTGTCGGTGACCGGCGGGGTGGAGGTCGTGGGCGAGGCCGCCGACGGCGCGGCGGCGGTGGCCGCGGTCGAGGCGCTGCGGCCCGACGTGGTGCTGATGGATCTGCGGATGCCGGGGGTCGACGGGGTGGAGGCCACCCGGCTGATCGGCGAGCGGGTGCCCGAGGCCCGGGTCGTGGTGCTCACCACGCACGCCGACGACGCCTCGGTGTTGAAGGCGCTGCGGGCCGGAGCCACCGGGTACCTCACCAAGGAGTCGGGCCGGGCCGAGATCGCGCGCGCCATCGAGGCGGCGGCCTCGGGCCAGTCCGTGCTCGACGACGGGGTGACCGCCACGTTGCTGGCCGCGGCCGTGGACGTACCGGCGACCGTCGAGCTGACACCCCGCGAGGCCGAGGTACTGACCCTCATCGCCCGCGGCAGGTCGAACACCGAGATCGCCGACGAGCTGTTCGTGTCGGCGGCGACGGTGAAGACGCACATCAACAACCTGTTCGCGAAGATCGGCGTGCGCGATCGCGCCCAGGCTGTGCGCTACGCGCTGCGGCACGGTCTGGACTGAGGCCGGACCTCCGTGCTCAGCGCAGGAAGGTCATGACTCGTTGCCACGCGTCGGCGCAGGCAGCGGCGCGGGTGGCGGGGTCGGCGGGATCGGTGTCAGGGGAGTCGGTGTCAGCGGGATCGGTGTCAGCGGGATCGGTGTCGGGGATGTCGAAGAAGCTGTGGGGCATGTCCGGATAGGTCACGAGTTCGTGGGGCAGGTCGCCGAGAGCATGGTCGAAGGCTGATACATGAGCGGCCGTGATCCCTGCGTCGGCAGCGCCGAAGAGACCGAGGACGGGAACGACGAAGGTGCCGGCCAGCTGCGTCGGGCCGGGAGCGCCGAACAACTCGTCGGGGTAGCCGTAGAAACCGATCACGCCGCGCACGCCGAACTCCGGTGCCGCACTGAGGAACGCCTGGCGGCCGCCGAAGCAGAACCCGAGAACGACGACGTCGGTGCTGGGGAGGGCACCGATGCCGGTCCGGATGTCGGCGAACAAGCCTTCCCGGGTCACCTGGAAGAGGTGCTCCATGAAGGCGAAGTCCTCACCGCGGGTCGTACGGTCCGCGCCGGCGGTGCGTCCGTAATAGTCGATCGCCAGGGCCGCATGGCCTTGTTCCGCGAGGCGGATGCAGAGGTCTTCGTAGAAGCCGGTCAGGCCACGGTTGTCGGGCAGCACCAGAACCGAGGTGCCGCGGGCGTGGGCGGGCGCGGGGACGGCGTGAAAGGCGCTGAAAGGCGAGCCGTCGCCGGAGGTGAGGACCAGAGTGTCGGCGGAGGCGACCGGTCCGAGCGCCGGCTGGAACACCGGCGGATGCGAGGCGGGGTTATGGCACATGCGAGCACCATAGTCCCGATAAAACAGCATATTACCACAAACAAATCAATTTTGGAAGATATCGGGTGTAACGATCGGAACACTGGCGACCAGGCGCCAGCCACCGGTCCCGCTGGGCTCGGCCGTGAGCGCACCACCGAGCAGACCGACACGCTCACGGAGCCCGATGATGCCCCAGCCGCCGCCGGTGTCGGCGAGCGAGCCGAAGGAGCTGAGAGAGCTGTCCGTGCCGGTGGAACGAGCCGAGCTGGCCGAGCTGGCCGGGCTGACTGAGCTGTCCGAACCGGCCGAGCCGACCGATCCGGCCGAGTTATCCGGGCTGGCCGAGCCGACCGGGTTTTCCGAGCTGTCCGAGCCAATCGAGCTGTCCGAACCGGCCGAGTTATCCGATCCGATGGATCCGACCGGGCTGGCCGATTCGTGGGAGCCGGTCGAAGCAGCTGATCCGATTGAGCCGACCGAGCCGACCGAGTTGCCCTGGCCGACCGGGCCGACCGAGTTATCTGATTCGTCGGAGCCAATCGAAGCAGTCAAGCCGGCCGAACCACTCACCACCGCGTTCTCCACCGTCAAAGTGATCTGCTCCGCCCCCACCGCAAGCCGGACCTCCACCGCCGCCCCCGGCGCGTGCTTCCGCGCGTTCGTCAGCGCCTCCTGTGCCACGCGTTGCAGCCCCTGCGCCGTCTCCACCGCCAGCTCCGGTACCGGGCCGCCGACCACCTCGAACGAGGCCTGCCATCCGGTGTCGGCCGCGTAGTCGGCCACCAGTCGTGCCAGGGTCTCCTCCGGTGGACGCACGTCCTCGCGCAGTGCCGCCACCGCGCGTCGTACCTCGCCCAGGCCGTCGCGGGCCAGGCGGCGTGCTCGCACCACCATCGTGTGTGCGGCGTCGATGTGGCCGCCTTCGGTCAGTAGTGCGTCGGCGGCCTCCAGTTGGATTGCCAGTCCCGACAGTGAGTGCGCCAGTACGTCGTGCACGTCCCGGGCGATGCGGCCGCGCTCGGCCAGTGCCGCGGCGTGCGCCTGTTCGGCGTTGGCCAGGCGGGTCATTGCCAGCAGGTCGTGTGCACGCTGCAAGGCCAGCATCCGTGATCGGCGGGAGTCGCCGAACAGGTAGCCCCCGAAGGTCATGCCGGCGATCCAGGACAGGTCCGCCGCTCGGTCGGAGAGCAGGGCGCTGGCTGTGCCGATGGCCAGGAGCGCGACGGCTGTGTACACGGCGACGACGCGGGGTTCGGCCACGGCCTGGAGGTAGAGCACGCACAAGAACATGAATGTCAGTCCGGCGGGCTCGCCCCGTCCCGTTCCGGCCATCACCGCGCCGGACAGGCCGAACACGATCGCGGCGGGGATCGCCACGGCGTGCTCCCGCGCGGTGGCGATCGACCAGACCATGCCGGCCGTGATCGCGACCGCCGCCAGGGGCCACGCCGACCGCTGGTCGGACTTCACGAGCGTCACGCCGACGAAGACCAGGCCGCCGACGCGCAGGGCCGCGGCCCCGAGCGGGTAGCGCTCGCTCCAGCGGCGGAGGTCGGGGAAGTCCTCGGTCAGCGTTATGGCCAGGGGGACGGATGCCGCTGTGTCGCCCGCCTGGTCGGTGCCGCTCCCGCGCTTCGCCGAGCCGGAATCGGGGCCCGAGCCCGAGCTGGCGCCGGAGCCCGAGCTAGAGCCAGCCTTCCCGGTCTTCATAGTGCTGCCAGTCTGCCCGGCCCCTGCCTCGGCAAGCACGCCCGCCACGGTCATCGCGCCGTCGCCTTTCAGGACCGCGCCATGACCGGGACGCCGGAAGCCTGCGCCCGCGGCAGCACCACCAGCGACTCCGCCGCCAGCGACAGCCCGAACATCAGCATCAGCGAGGAGGTCATCGCACTGCGCCCCGCCCCGGAAGCCACCGCCGCGGCCTCGACTGCGAACCGGGCGGCGATCGAGGCCGCCCACAGCGCCAGAGTGCTCGGCCGGTACCGGGCCCAGAGGTAGCCGTCCCGCTCGTACAGCCGCACTGTCATGCCCCGCACGAGTCCGAAGGCGATCGACACCGCACCCGAGGCCGCGAGCCAGGCCTGGTCGGTGTGGGTGAGGGTGCCCGCCTTCTGGAGAGTCACCAGCCCGTAGACGGCCAGCACGCCCGGCAACACCACCGATCGCCGGGTATCCAGCGGGCGGCCGGTCAGGCGCCTTCCGACGACGAGCGCCAGCACCAGGACGATGAGGCCGATCTGCACGATGCTCATGCCCTCGACGTTAGGAACCGGCGCCGGTTCCGGGATCGGAGCACGGGTGGAGACCCGGGTGGAGATCCGCGTCCATCCGGCAGTCCACCCGGGTTTCCGCCGACACGCTTGCCCACGCCCCTCGCCCACACCTCCCGCCACCCCTCGCCACGCCCGCCGCCGCCCTTCGCCCGCCCGCCGCCGCATCTCGCCCTTCGCCCCGCCCCCCGCCCTACCCGCCCCACCCGCCAATCCTTTACCGCTCACCCTCGCGCTCGTGGGACGATGACCGACAGAGATGTCGTACCTCCAGTCCCGTTCCCGCCGCCGAGCCCAGGCCCGCCAGCCAGACTTGCCGGGTCTGTCCGGCGTGGTCCGCGTGGACCGGCGCACCAAGGACCTCACCAAGCGGCTCCGGCCTGGCGAGATCGCGCTGATCGACCACCTCGATCTGGACCGCGCGGCCGCTGAGGCGTTGCTGGCGTGTCGGCCGGCCGCGGTGGTGAACGCTGCGAAGTCGCTGTCCGGCCGGTATCCGACGCTCGGTCTGGAGATCCTGGTCTCGGCCGGTATTCCGGTGGTGGACGAGGTCGGGGCGGCGGCGCTGGAGCGGGTCACGGAGGGTGACCGGGTGCGGCTGGACGGCAACGTCTTGCTGCGCGGCAGCACGCCGGTGGCGGTCGGCAAGACGGTGGAGTTGACCGAGGTCGTGGAGGCGTTGGCCGAGGCGCGGTCGACCGTCTCGGCGCAGATCGAGGCGTTCACCGTCAACACCATGGAGTACCTGCGGACCGAGCGGGATCTGCTGTTCGACGGCGTCGGCGTTCCCGAGATCGCCACCCGGCTGGACGGCCGCCATGTGCTGATGGTGGTGCGCGGCGCCCACCACAAGGACGACCTAGCCGTCCTGCGTCCCTACATCCGTGAGTACCGGCCGGTCTGCATAGGGGTCGACGGCGGCGCGGACGCGCTGCTGGAGACCGGCCACCGGCCCGACATGATCGTCGGTGACATGGACTCGGTCTCCGACGAGGCGCTGGCCTGCGGTGCGGAGCTGATCGTGCACGCCTACCCGGACGGCACCGCCCCCGGTCTGGACCGTGTCACCGCCCTGGGCCTGCCCTGCACCGTGTTCCCGGCCGCCGGGACCAGCGAGGATGTCGCGATGCTGCTCGCCGACGACAAGGGCGCCAGCCTGATCGTCGCTGTCGGGGGTCACAGCAACCTGGTGGAGTTCCTGGAGAAGGGTCGCGGCGGCATGGCCTCGACGTTCCTGACCAGGTTGCGCGTGGGTGGCAAACTGGTGGACGCCAAAGGGGTCTCGCGGCTGTACCGCAGCCGGATCTCCAACGCGTCGCTGACCGCCCTGGTGCTGGCGGCGCTCACCACCATCGTCGCCACGCTGCTGGTCTCGCCGGCCGGGAAGGGGTATCTGACCGTGCTCGGCTCGCTGTGGGACGATTTCGTGTTCTGGGTGCGGGGCTGGTTCTCATGACGGCCGCGCACCGGATCCGCACCGCCGTTGCCCGCCGTACCGCCGCCCGCCGCCCCCGGGGATTGTCCACTTGATCGACTTCCGCTACCACGTCGTCTCCATCGTCGCGGTCTTCCTCGCGCTCACCGTCGGGCTGGTCATCGGCTCCTCCTACCTGAGCAAGATCGCCTACGACGGCCTGAACCACCAGCTGTCGGTCCTGCGCGGCGAGAACCAGTCCCTGCACGGCGCCCAGGACCAGCTCTCGGCCCAGGTCCGGGACCGCGACGCGCTGCTGGCCGCGCTCGGTCCGGACGCCGTCGCCGGCAAGCTCGGCGGCCACTCGGTGGCCGTCGTCGTGCTGCCCGGCGCCGACGGCTCCACCGCCGACTCCCTGTCCGACCTGCTCGGCAAGGCCGGCGCGACGGTGACCGGCGTGGTGACGCTGAAGTCCGGCCTGCTGGACCCGGCGCAGAGCGGCAAGCTGGCCCAGGTCGCCGCCCGGCTCCCGGCCGCCTCGCGCGGCGGCGCGCAGCTGCCGAGCACCGGCGCCTCGGCCACGCCGGACAAGACCGCCGCGGCCGCCGCCGCCCTGGCCGACATCGCCGGCGCGGTCGTGCAGCGGATACCGGCCAACACCTCGGGCGTCGGCGAGCAGCGCATCGCCAGCGACGCCGCCACGACCATCCTCAGCATCTACAGCACCGCCGGCTACGCCGACGTGAAATCGCTGTCGACGCTGCCCGCCGACCTGACCGTGGTGCTGGCCCCTTCGGCGCCCACCGCCGGCTCCGGCACCGACACCGCCAACACGCTGTACCTCGGCTTCCTCAAGGACCTGGCCGGCGGCGGCCGCTCCGACGGCGCCGTGCTGGCCGGCCCGGCCTCCGCCGCCGTGTCGCCGGGCCTGCTCTCGGCGGCCGTCAAGGACGGCTGGGTGTCCAAGAACGTCTCCACCGCCGACTCGGTCGACCAGGCCTCGGGCCGTATCATCACCGTCTTCGCCCTGGCCGAGGAGACCACGGGCAAGACCGGCCACTACGGGCTGACGGGCACGGCCGACGGGCCGCTTCCGGACCTGCACTGAACGAGGGAGGGGAGGTCGGCGTGATGCGTGGGGTGAAGGAGACGGCGGCGGCCGCGGCGGCCGGCGCTGTGGCGGCACGCGGCGCCTACCGGCTGCTCAATGCCCGTACCCCCGGCGGTGCGGGGCGCTGGACGCGGGCGAACAACCGAGGACGCGAGGTCACGCTGCTCGAAGGCCCGGCGGTCGCGGCCGGGATCGCGGCGGCGGCGCTCGTCGCGCCGGGCGTGCCGGGCGCGGTGCGGCTCGCCGGCTGCGGGGCGGCGCTCGGCGCGG
>NZ_BAAAQN010000073.1:0-55703 GCF_039531695.1 Catenulispora yoronensis | reverse complement strand
GTCGGCGTCGGTGTCGGCGTCGCCGGTGCCGCCGGCGGCCGCGGCGGCCAGGCCCGGCGGGTCGGCGGCGGCCGCGGCCACCGCCACGGCCAGCGAGAACGCGTCGTGCCCGGTGGACTCGCCCAGCCAGATCTCCCGGTAGCCGAGCTCGTCGGCGAGGCCGGCCAGCCGCACGGTCAGCGCCGGGTCGCTGTCCGTCCGGTTGCCGAGCAGAACCCCGTCCACGATCACTTGACTCACTGCCCCCTGGTCTGGCCCGTCTCCGTCGGGTTCCGCACACCCGGGGCCGGTCACTGTGATCCGCCCCGCTGGCAGAGTACCGGTCGGGGGTACGGCGGTGCGATACGTTGGATCGATGCGCATCACGTCGATTGGTCACGCGGGGATGCTGGTGGAGACTGCCGCCGGCCGGATCGTCTGCGACCCGTGGTTCACCCCGGCGTACTTCGCCTCGTGGTTCCCCTTCCCGGACAACTCGGCGTTCGGTTCCGACGCCGACCCGGCGGGCATCCGGGACGCGGAGTACCTGTACGTCTCGCACCTGCACCACGACCACTTCGACCCGCGCTGGCTGGCCGCGCACATGTCGAAGGACACCACGGTCCTGCTGCCCGACTTCCCGGTGCCGGACCTGCGCAACGAGCTTGAGGAACTGGGCTTCCGGAACTTCGTGCAGACCCGCAACCGCGAGGTCACCGAACTGCCCGGCGGGCTCCGGATCCTCATCGACGCGCTGATCACCCCGACCGACGGCCCGATCGGCGACAGCGGCATCGCGATCGACGACGGCGAGGTGCGGATCTTCAACCAGAACGACGCCCGGCCGGTCGAGGACGGCCCGGTCGCCGCGTTCGGGCCGTACGACGCGCACTTCCTCCAGTACTCCGGCGCCATCTGGTACCCGATGGTCTACGACTTCCCGGAGCGGATGAAGGCCACCGTCGGCCGCCGCAAGCGGGAGAACGGCATGGCGCGCGCGCTGCGCTACGTCGAGCAGTACCACGCCAAGCAGGTCTTCCCGTTCGCCGGGCCGCCGTGCTTCCTGGACGAGCGCGACGGGCTGTTCGCGATCAACGACTTCGACGACGACCCGACCAACGTCTTCCCGAGCCAGCTGGCGTTCCTGGAGTTCATGCGCGAGCAGGGCCACGACAACGGGCACCTGTTCGTCCCGGGGACCACCGTGGTGCTGGGCGCGGACGGCAAGTGCGAGGTCGAGCAGGTACCGCAGGCGCAGATCGAGGAGATCTACGGGCAGCGGCGCGCCTACCTGACCGCGTACCAGGAGCGGGCGCGGGCGCAGATCGAGGCGATGCACGAGAGCCTGCCGAAGGACAAGTCGGACCTGGTCGGGCAGCTGAAGGAGTGGATCGAGCCGCTGCTGGAGTGGGCCGACCACACCTGCGCGGGGCTGAACGGCCGGATCCTGCTGGAGACCGTGGACCCGGCGACGCGCGAGGTGGACGACCGGATCGTCTTCGACTTCCTGACCCGGACCATCGGCACGTGGGACGGCGAGGCCGAGTGCCGCTACAAGTTCCGGGCCGAGCGGCCGCTGATCGAGGAGCTGGTGCGGACCCGGACCCAGGACTGGGTGAACGAGCTGTTCCTGTCCTGCCGGTTCGAGGCCTCGCGCAAGGGGCCGTACAACGAGTACATCTACACGTTCTTCAAGTCGCTGTCCGAAGAACGCATGACGTATGTGGAGGGCTACTACGCCGAGTCCAGCGACGTCACGGACCTGGCGCAGGCCGACGGGTACGCGGTGCAGCGGCACTGCCCGCACCTGAAGGCCGATCTGACGCGGTTCGGGACGGTGTCCGGCGGCGTGCTGACGTGCTCGATGCACGGCTGGCAGTTCGACCTGGCCTCGGGGCGCTGCCTGACCAGCGACGACCGCAAGCTGGTGGCGCGGCCGTTGACGGCTGAGGACGGGGAGCTGCCGGAGATTCCGGTGGAGGCGGCTGCGGGGGCGGCTGCGGCGCCGGGGGCGGTGGCGGCTCCGGGGGCGGCGTCGGCGGAGGCGTCGGCGGCGGGCTGAGGCCTGGCTAGCCGGTCCCCCGAGCCCCCGGCCCGGGAACAGTGGGGCACGGCGCGGTAGTTTGCTTGTCTGGTCCGGTCCGATCCGGGCCGAAAAGCGAGCGGAAGGACAACGCGCCGTGCGGCTGGGGGTCAACGTCCCGAATTTCGGTCCGGCCACGACCGTCGAGGTGATGGAACGCTGGGCGCACGTCGCCGAGGGTCTGGGCTTCGACCTGCTGATGATGTCGGACCACGTGCTGATCACGCCGGACGTGTCCGTGCGCTACCCGGGGCCGTTCCAGGACCCGTTCACCACCCTGGCCTGGCTGGCCGGCCGCACCAACGGGCGGATCCAGCTGGGCATCACCGTGCTGATCATGCCCTACCGGCCGCCGGCGGTGACCGCGCAGCTGGCGGCCAGCCTGCACCGGCTGACCGGCGGCAAGTTCGTGCTCGGGGTGGCCGTGGGCTGGGCCCGGCAGGAGTTCGAGGCGCTCGGCGTCCCCTACGGGCGGCGCGGGCGGCTGACGGACGAGTACCTGGACGAGATGCACCAGATCTGGGGCGGCGGCGTCGAGGGCGTGGCGGCGGCCCTGACCCCGGAGGAGCTGCCCGGTCCGCCGGTCTGGATCGGCGGCAACAGCGACGCGGCGCTGCGCCGCGCGGTGGTGGCCGGCAGCGCCTGGCACCCGCTCGGCTTCACGATGGACTGGCTCACCGAGGCGGTGGACCGCCTGGCGGCCTTCGCCGACGAAGCCGGCCGCGCGGTACCGACGCTGGCGCCGCGGATCAAGGTGCGCCTGACCGCCGAGCCGGTGACCGACGCGGACCGGGACGCCGGGATCGGAACGCTGGAGCAGGTTCTGGACGACCTGGAGCGGCTGGCGGCGCTGGGATCGGAGACGGTGGTGCTGGATCCGTACCACGGGGACCCGGCGGAGCTGGAGCAGCCGGAGCGGTCTTGGCGGGAGCTGGCGACAGTGGTGGAGGCTTGGCGGGGAAGGAAGTAGGCCGGCTCAGCGGCTGAAAAGGACTGCGGCCGAGGAGGCTGCGGGGACGGCTTGGCGTAAGCAGGCGGCAGCGGCGGTGGAGGCTTGGCGAGGGAGGAAGTAGACGGGCTCCGGCGGACCGAACGGCCTTGGCGGGAGCGGAGACAGCCCGGCCAGGCGGCTGGAAAGGGCTGCGGCCAAGAAGGCTGCGGGGACCGCTTGGCGTGAGCTGGCGGCAGCGGCTTGGCGGGGCCGGAAATGGGCCAGCTCCGGCGGGCCGCGAGGGCTTGGCGAGGCTGGCGGCCGGAGACAGCTCGGCGTGAGCTGGTGGCAGCGGCGGTGCCGGGGCAGTAGCAGTAGCGGTAGCGGCGGCAGTAGCAGTGCAAGCGTGGCGCGGGCAGAGACAGCCCACCCCACCTCCCTACTCCACCACCAACCCTCCGCCCCCGCTCACCGGCCGCCAGCCGGCCGGCGGGTCCTCGCCGACGCGGCCGTCGACGGCTTCGCGGAGCAGGTCGGCGTGGCCGGTGTGGCGGCCGTATTCCTCGATCAGGTCGCAGAGCAGGCGGCGGAGGTTCGCGGTGCCGTGGCCGGCGTGGACTGGTTGGTCGAGGGCGCCGTGGGCCAGGGCCAGGGCGAGGCGTTGGTGGGAGCGGGCCACGGCGCCGTCCCAGAACTCGTACAGTTCGTCGGGGGTGTGGTTGTCGGCTTCGAAGGTGAAGGCCCAGCTGCCCTCGCCGTCCCAGCCGAGGGCCTGCCAGGGGGCGCCGACCGGGGCGCCGGCCAGCTTGGCCGTGAACATGTAGTCCTCGCAGCAAGCCAGGTGCTTCAGCAGGCCGCCGAGGGTGAGGGTGGAGGCGCCCACGCGGCTCCGCAGGCCTGCCTCGTCCAGGTCGTCGGCCTTGTAGCGGAAGGTCCAGCGGAGCCGGTCCAGTGCGCCGAGCAGGGCCTCGGCCTCGCTGCCGGCCAGCGGCGGTTCCCACGGATAGTCATTCGCCATGGGCTCCACCGTAGATCGTCTCCCTGACATTCACCGCCGCGCGCTCCGGCCGGCTCCCAGCCGTGGCGGTGTCCCGTCTAGCGCCGACCGGGCGGGGTCAGGCCCATCCGGCCGTAGGCCGCCGCGACGATCAACGAGGGCTCCATCGCCCATCGCAGCGCTCGGCCCGCGGCCTGTGCCAGCGGCCGGTCGACGAGCAGCCGGGCGGCGTCCGAGCGGCCCAGCCGGAGCGGTTCGCGGGCCCAGTCCGGCAGCAGGGCGGCGGCGCCGTTCATCAGGACCCGGGTCGCGGCGCGCTCCTGCGGGTTGGCGCCGAACGTGCGGATGAAGTGGATGCCCTCGATCGCGGCCTCGGTGATCCGGAGTTCGGGCCGCATGTCGTGCAGATACTGCGCCACCTCGGCCGCCGACTGCGGGACGTCGCGCGCGCCGAGCCGTCGCGCGGGCTCGGCGGTCTCGCGGAAGTAGCGGTCCCGTTCGGCGGGGGTGAGCGGCGGGGCGCCGAAGCGCTCGTAGCCGGCCAGGAAGCAGCGGACCTCGGCGATGTGGACCCAGGTCAGCAGGTGCGGGTCCTCGGCGCTGTAGGGACGGCCGTCCGGCGCGATGCCGTTGATGTGCGGATGCACCCGGTCGCGGACGTGCGCGATGGCGGCCTCGGCCACGGCGGTGCCGCCGAAGGTCGTGGACACGACGTAGGCGACGGTCCGGTTCAGCCGGCGCACCGGATCCTGGCGGAAGTCCGAATGCTGGTCCACCCCGGCCATCGCCAGCGGGTGCAGGGACTGGAGCATCAGCGAGGCGAAGCCGCCCATCAGCATGCCTGGGGCGTCGGCGTGCACCCGCCAGGTGACGCTGTCCGGCCCGAACAGGCCGGGATCGCCCGGCGGCTCGGAATAGCGCTCCAGGTCCAGGCTCCCGGAGCCGTGCACCGTGGAGGAGACCTCGCGCTGGACGTAGTGCCGCACGGCGCGCGCCGGGGCCGTGCCGGATACCTTGCCCGACACCTTGCTCGACACCGTGCTCGATACCTTCGGGAGCCTTGCCGTCATCAACCGAAACCTGTTCTACTTTCCGGCATGAGTCAGCGGGACCGCATCCGGATGTCCGATGCCGAGATCGAATCGTTTCTGACCTCGGCACGCAAGCTCCAGGTCGCGTCGGTCAATCCCGACGGCACGCCCCACCTGGTGACCATGTACTACACGGTACTGGACGGCGACTTGGCCTTCTGGACCTACGGCAAGGCGCAGAAGACGGTGAACCTGCGGCGCGACCCGCGGATCACGTGCCTGGTCGAGGACGGCGTGGCCTACGACGAGCTGCGCGGCGTCACGGTCTACGGCGAGGCGGAGCTGATCGAGGACTACGACCAGGTCGTGGCCTTCGGCATGACGCTGACGGCGCGCTATCCGGAGGTCTTCGGCGCCGACGCCGAGGCCATGCGGCCCTTCGTCGAGCAGCAGGCGCACAAGCGCACGGTGGTCCGGGTCCGGCCGAAGCGCACCACGTCGTGGGACCACTCGAAGATGTGAGCCGCTAGCGCGGGCGTGCGCTAGCGGCCGGTGATCACGCCGGCGTCGAACAGGTATGCCAGCCAGGCGATCACGAATTGCAGGCCGCCGAAGACCACGAACAGCGTCTGGAGATCACCGCCGCCTTCGGAGCCGAGAGCGGACAGCACCAGGGTCACGAAGATCGCGCTGGTGATCATCGCCGGGAGGGCGCCCGCCGAGCGTTCGCCGGGCAGCCAGCCGCGCAGCGCGACCAGTCCGCCGAGGAACAGCATGGTCGGGGCCAGGGCGAAGACGGCGACCCCGGCCTTGTAGAGGTTCACGGTGATCAGGTCGTCGTTGGAGACGTAGCCGAGGAACAGGTTGATGACGCCGAGGGCTGCGACGCAGAGATAGAGCATCTTGCCGAGCGGGACGGTCACTGCGCGCGGCCGGGCAGCCTGGGGCTGGGGCTGGACCTGGGGCTGACCGTGGCCGGCGGCTGCCGCAGCGACGTAGCTGTGTTGTACGTCGTGCTGGGACGACGAGTGCGCGAGCGGATGCGTCGGCGGGTGCGGCGGCGGTGCCGACGGCACGGGAGCGACCGGACCGCCGGGACCGGACCCGGCCGGCCCGACGGGTCCGGCAGGGCCCGCCGGACTGGGCGGAGGCCCACTCGGCGGACCGCTGGGCGGACCACTCGGCGGACCGCTCGGCGGCTCCGGCTGATCCGGCGTGTTCGGTGTGTTCGGCGTGCTCATCAGTGCTCCGTTCCACCCGTCGACGGTCGGCCGCCGTCGGGCGCCGCGTCCTCCCAGCCGAGCACCCGCCCCCGCGCACCGCCCGCCCCACAAGCCGTTCGGGCGATCGCCGCCGCGATCTGATGATCCATCAGAAACTCTTGCCATCGCAGCTGTAACACGTTCTAATTCACCTCATGCGGATCGCGTACACCGAGGCGCAGGCGCAGCTGCGCGACACTCTCCGCGCCTACTTCACCGAGCTCGTGACCCCCGAGGTCGCCGAGGAGATGTCCACCGGCGAGTTCGGCGGCCCGCGCTGCCGGGAGGCGGTGCGGCAGATGGGCCGCGACGGCTGGCTGGGCGTGGGCTGGCCCAAGGAGTACGGCGGCCAGGGCTTCACTCCGGTGGAGCAGTTCGTGTTCTTCGACGAGGCCCAGCGGGCCGGCGCCCCGGTGCCGTTCCTCACGATCAACGCCGTCGGGCCGGCCATCCAGCGCTTCGGCACCGAGAAGCAGAAGGCGGAGATCCTCCCCAGGATCCTGGCCGGGGAATGCATGTTCGCCATCGGCTACTCCGAGCCGGACGCCGGCACCGATCTGGCCAGCTTGAAGACCCGCGCGGTGCTGGAGCCGGACGGCAAGCACTACGTCGTCAACGGGCAGAAGATCTTCACCTCGCTGTCCGACCACGCCGACTACGTCTGGCTGGCCTGCCGCACCGACCCCGAGGCCCCGGCGCGCACCGGCAAGAAGCACAAGGGCATCTCGATCCTGATGGTGCCGACCTCCGATCCGGGCTTCAGCTACACGCCGATCCACACCATCGGCGAGGCCTCGACCTTCGCCACGTACTACACGGACATCCGCGTCCCGGCCGAGAACATCATCGGCGAGCCCGGCGAGGGCTTCCGGGTCATCACCACGCAGCTGAACCACGAGCGGGTGGCGCTGTGCGCGTCCGGCTCGTTGGAGCGGCCGTTCACCGAGGTGGTGGAGTGGGCCCGGCAGACCAAGCTGGCCGACGGCTCGCGGGTCATCGACCGCGAATGGGTGCGGATCCACCTGGCCCGGATCCAGGCCAAGCTCTCGGCGCTGCGCCTGTTCAACTGGAAGGTGGCCGCGGCCGCCGAACTCGACGTCGCCGACGCCTCGGCGACCAAGGTGTGGGGCACGGAGCTGTACTGCGAGGCTTACGGCTTGCTGCTGGAGGTGCTCGGCGCGGCCGGCGCCCTGAAGCGAAGCTCCCCCGGCGCGCTGCTGGCCGGGCGGGTCGAACGCGCCTACCGCGGAGTGCTGATCCTCACCTTCGGCGGCGGCACCAACGAGATCCAGCGGGACCTGATCGCCTTGTTCGGGCTGAGCATGCCCCGTATCCCCCGCCATTAGCCGACGAGGAGCAGGCCATGGACTTCGAGCTGACCGAGGAGCAGCAGGCGCTGGTCGAGCTGGTGGACCGGATCCTCGGTGACCACTGCGGCAACGAGCGGCTGGCCGAGCTGGAGAAGGAGGCGCGGGGCAGCGGCCTGGGCTCGGTGCACGACGCGCAGGCGTGGCGGGCGCTCGCCGCCGCCGGGGCGATCGGCGCGCTGCTGCCGGAGCCCGACGGCGGCGACCTGGGCGTGCTCGGCCTGGCCCTGCTCGCCGAGAGCGCGGGACGGCACACCGCGTATATACCGGTGGTGGCGGCGATCGCCCTCGGCGTGCTGCCGCTGGCCCGCTTCGGCGGCCACGACGACCTGGTCGCCGAGGTCGCGGCGGGCACCAGGCTGATCACGGCGGCGCTGGAGGAGCCCGGCGAGCCCGCGACGCTGGCCACGACCGCGCGCCGGGACGGCGACACGTACGTGATCGACGGCGCCAAGACCATGGTCCCGTACGGCGACCTGGCCGACAGCGTCCTGATCCCGGCAGCGCTGGACGGCCGGCCGGCGCTGTTCCTCGTGCCGCGCTCGGCGCTGACGGCGACGCCGCTGCTGACCACCGGGTTGCAGCCGTACGCGGACCTCGACCTGGAGGCCGCGACGGTGCCCGAGTCCGCGCTGGTCGCGCGGGGCGGCGACGCCCTGGACTGGCTGCGCGACCTGGGAGAGCTCACGCTGGCCGCCGAGGCGTCCGGCGTCTGCGCCGAGGCCGTCGGGATGACGGCGCGCTACACCAGCACGCGCAAGCAGTTCGGCGAGCCGATCGCCTCGTTCCAGGCGGTCGCGCAGCGGGCCGCCGGCGCGCACATCGACGCCCAGGTGCTGCGGCTGACGACGCTGCGCGCGGCCTGGCTGCTGGACGACGAGTCCCGGGGCGGCGACACCGCCGAGCGCGCGGAGGTCTCCGCCGAGGTCGCCGTCGCCAAGTTCCACGCCGGCGACGCCGGCTCCCGGGTCCTGCACGCCGCCCAGCACCTGCACGGCGGGATCGGTGTGGACACCGACTACCCGCTGCACCGGTACTTCGTGCGCGGGAAGCAGATCGAGCAGACGCTCGGCACCGCCACCCGCCAACTCCTCCGCATCGGCGCACATCTCGCAGAGTAGGGACTCCCCATGCAGTTCAACCTCGCGGACCTGTTCGAGAGCGTCGTGGACAAGATCCCCGAGAAGGAGGCGCTGGTCGTCCGGGGCGCGCGGCGCTGGACGTACCGGGAGCTGGACCGTGAGGCGAACCGCCTGGCGCACTTCCTGCTGACACGCGGCGTCGGCGTGGGCGACCACGTCGGGATGCACATGTACAACGGGTCGGAGTACGTCATCGCGGTGCTGGCGTGCCTGAAGATCCGGGCCGTGCCGATCAACATCAACTACCGCTACCTGGCCGACGAGCTGCGCTACCTCTACAACGACGCGAACCTGGTCGCGGTGGTGATCGACAGCGAGTTCGGCGAGCGGCTGGCGGCCGTCGCGGACCGGACACCGAAGCTGGCGACGGTCGTCTCGGTCGGCGGGCGGATCGACCACCCCGGCGCGGTCGCGTACGAGGAGGCGATCAGCGGCCGGTCCGAGGACCGCGACGGTCTGCTCCCCTCCGGCCCGCGATCGGCCGACGACCTCTACATCATCTACACCGGCGGCACCACGGGGATGCCGAAGGGGGTGATGTGGCGGCACGAGGACATCTTCTACGCGGGCATGGCCGGCGGCCGCCCCTACGGGGAACCGATGAAGGTGCCCGCCGAGATCGCCGACGGCATCGACCCGGCGGCGGGCCAGCTCTCGACCTTCCCGGTCGCGCCGCTCATGCACGGCGCCGCGCAGCTGGCCACCTTCATCAGCTTCAACATGGGCCAGAAGGTCGTCCTGAACCGCAAGTTCGACGCCCACGAGGTGCTGCTCACCGTCGCCGAGGAGAAGGCGAACATCATCTCCATGGTCGGCGACGCGATGGGCCGGCCGCTGGCCGAGGCCCTGGCCGGACCGCTGGCCGGCACCGACATGAGCAGCCTGTTCGTGCTCAGCTCGGCCGGGGCGATCCTGTCCGAGGCGGTGCGCGAGCAGCTCCAGTCCCAGCTGCCCCACGTCCTGATCAGGGACAACTTCGGCTCCACGGAGAGCGGCTTCAACGGCGACGCGGCCCCCGGCACCGGCCCGGCCGGCGGGATGCGGTTCACCGTCAACGAACGCACCACGGTCTACCTCGACGAGGAGAAGCGGCCCGCGACACCCGGCGACGGCAAGGTCGGACGAGTAGCGCAGCACGGCAACGTCCCGCTCGGCTACTACAACGACCCGGTGAAGACCGCCGAGACCTTCTTCGAGCACGACGGCCGCCGCTGGGTCCTGCTCGGCGACCTGGGAACGCTGGAGGCCGACGGCTCGGTGTCGGTCCTGGGCCGGGGCTCGCAATGCATCAACACCGGCGGGGAGAAGGTGTTCCCCGAGGAGGTCGAGGCCGTGCTCAAGGCGCACCCCGACGTCTTCGACGCGATCGTCGCCGGAGCCCCGGACGAACGCTTCGGCACCCGGGTCGCGGCGGTCGTCCAACTGCGGACCGAGAACACCACCGACGCCGAACTGGAGGAGTTCTGTAGGTCACGTTTGTCCGGTTACAAAGTGCCGCGCCTGCTGGTGCGCGTGGCGGATATACGACGCTCCCCGAGCGGCAAGCCGGACTACCCCTGGGCCAAAGACCTGGTGACGAGGGCTGTGCATCCCCCACAATGAGACCCGGCCCACACCGCCTGGAATTCCGGTTGACAGCCGCGCCCCCCGGACCGCTGGACCTTTGCCGACACGGTGACTTACGCTAACGTAACCTACGAACCCGTAAGTTTCGGGTCCGTAGGGTCCGTCCCCAAGGGCCCGACCAGCAGGCCAGAGCGTGTAGGAGCCGCCCCGATGACCATCACAGACCTGCCCCGGCAGGGGCGCCCCGACACTCCCGGACTCACCGAGACCGCCCTGCTCACCGAACTCGAGCAGGTCGTCGCCACCAACCTGGACCGGCACTTCGGCACCGCCAAGGAGTGGTTCCCGCACGAGTACGTGCCGTGGACCGAGGGCACCAACTTCGACGGCCCGTACAACGGCACCCCCTGGTCCCCGGACCAGAGCGGAATGCCCGAGATCGCGCGCATCAGCCTGGTCCTGAACCTGATGACCGAGGACAACCTGCCGAGCTACCACCGGGCCATCGCCGTCCAGTTCGGCCAGGACGGCGCCTGGGGCACCTGGGTCCACCGCTGGACCGCCGAAGAGGGCCGCCACGGCATCGCGATCCGCGACTACCTGCTCACCACCCGCGCCGTCGACCCGATCGCCCTCGAACGCGAGCGCATGATCCACATGTCCAACGGCTACGCCCAGCCGGACAGCTACGACGCGCTCCACTCCATCGCCTACGTGAGCTTCCAGGAACTCGCCACCCGCATCGCCCACCGCAACACGGGCAAGATCAGCGGCGACCCCAACTGCGAACGCCTCCTGTCCCGCATCGCGCAGGACGAGAACCTCCACATGCTGTTCTACCGCAACCTCCTCAACGCGGCCTTCGACCTCGACCCCGACCAGGCCATGCGCGCCGTGACCAACGTGGTCCGCCAATTCCAGATGCCCGGCAGCGGCCTCCAGGACTTCGGCCGCAAGAGCGTGATGATCGCCAAAGCCGGCATCTACGACCTCCGCATCCACCACGACGAAGTCGTGATGCCGATCCTCCGCCAGGTCCGCGCCCTGGAACGCACCGACCTCGGCCCGACCGGCGAAATCGCCCGCACCGAACTGGTCGAGTTCCTGTCCGGCCTGGACTTCGCCGCCGCACGCTTCTGCGAGAAGCGCGAAGCACTGCTGGCGAAGCAGGCGGCACGACGGGCCCGCTGACGGCGGCTGACGGCACGAGCCGCGAAGCAGACAGCGGCGCGGCAAGCAGACAAAAGCAGCCGGACGACGAACACTGACCGGCTGCGCGACTGCACGACTGCACGACTGCACGACTGCACGACTGCACGAGCTTGCTTGAACAACAGCACTATGGGCGTGACGACCGAAACTGGTCGCCACGCCCATTGTCATTCGCGAACCGGCGGCCGCAGTCGCCGCGCACCCATCACCGCCGCCGAGTCCTTCAGCCCTCTGCCTGGGTTTTGGTTCGTTCCCCTCGGTCACGTCGGCAGGGCTTTGCCTACAGTGCCGCCGACCGGGTGTCAAGTTCACGCTGTACGCAACCGCCGCCAACACCTCAAAAGCAAGCGCGTGGACTTTACACCCGGGCGGCGGCGCTGTACCCGTAGGGCTGCCGACGGGACCGAGGGGAACGAACCCCCACCTCACCGACCGCCAGCGCAGGGACTAGCAGTCACCCCCCTATGGAGCCGGCGCCAGTTCCCCGAGGGATCCGAGGCCCCCGCTGGAAGCGCCTGCTTTTAGCCTTTCAAGCCCTTCGCCAAAAAAATCTAAACCAGACCCCTAAAGCCCCCCACCATCCCTGCCGATACATCTAATAAGCGGCCCAGCCCAGACGACGCCCACGTACCTGCCCTCCGTGAGCTCGCCACAACTGGATCGCCTCCTGGTAGCAGGTCCCCGACAGGTTGCCCCCCGGCCTGTCGGGGACCAGTTCGACTCCTGTACGCCAAGGGCGCCAACGCGTCCCTCAGAAAAGGCGTCAGCGCCGTCGACGCCGTAGCCGCAGCCGTAAAGTGCAGCCGGTCGGCGCGGATGAGCATCCCATCAGCGAACGCCGGACACTGCCCGTCCGAACAGAACCAGGCACTGGTATCCACGAACCTCGCACGACTGTCGCCAACCGCAGCGATGGCACGGTCTTCGATGACGTCCACCCCTACGAAGCCGCCCACCGGCTGCTTGAAGAGGTGGTCCGCGAAGACCGCCAGGACTGCCACCGCACACTGCCCTTCGATGTCCTGGCGGATCCTACGCGGTGTATGAGCGTTTTCATTCACCTGTCTACGAGGCCCTGCCGCCGGCGCTTCGATGCTCCGGCCACTGATTCGCGAACGCGCCTAGTCAACGAGGAATGCCCGCCGACATGGCTCAGGACATGTCAGCGGGCAGCTCTTGGGACGAGCCCCTCAAACAACGGCTACCCGGCACGGCGCCGCACACAGCAGCGACGACCGACGCATCGGGCTCCAGCAAACCAGCGCGGCCAGCAACAGGCGACAGGCGACAGGCGACTCAAGCAAAGGCAACCACCGCTGGCAACCCCCCTACGGGCCACCAACCATCGCCACCATCACCATCACCGCCACCATCACCATCACCATCGCCACCACCGCCCCACCCACCCCTACTTGATCGACCCCGCCGTCAACCCATCCACAACCTTCCGCTCAATCAACCCGAACAACACGATCACCGGAATCGTCGCAATAACCGTACTCGCGAACAAATGCCCATAATCAACTGTGTACTGCCCGATATAGTTGTCCACCGCCACCGACAACGGCGCCTTGTCCGGACTCGTCGTCAGCGTCAGCGCCACGATGAACTCGTTCCACGCCGCGATGAACGTGAAGATCAGCGCCGTCACGATCCCCGGCATCGCCAGCGGAATCGTCACCCTGCGGAATGCGCCGAAGCGGGTCGCTCCGTCGATCATCGCCGCCTGCTCCAGTTCCACCGGGATGGCCGCGAAGTACGCCGACAGGATCCACACCGCGAAGGCGAGGTTGAAGCCGGCGTCGACCATGATCAGGGCCCAGACCGAGTTGATCAGGCCCAGGTCGCGCATCTCGCCGTAGATGCCGACCACCATGGCGGTCGGTTGGAACATCTGGGTGACCAGTACCAGGACCAGGAAGAGTTTGCGGCCGCGGAAGCGCTTGCGCGCCGTGTAGTAGGCCGCCGGCAGGGCCACGATCAGGACCAGGAAGGTGGCGCCGAAGGCCACTTCCAGGGTGATGCGCATGTTGGTGCCGAAGCTGGAGGTGCCGGAGAACACGGAGGTGAAGTTCGACCACTCGAAGTGCTTCGGGATCAGGGTCGGGTCCGCACCCTCCTTCACCGGTCGCAGCGCGGTGAGGAACATCTCCAGGTAGGGCGTGATGAAGATCAGCGCGATCAGGTACGCGCCGCCCATCACCGCCATCTTCTTCGGGCCGGGCAGGCCCCGCTTGGGCTTGGGCGGCCGGGGCGGGGTGGCCGGGCCGCCGTGCCGGCCGGTGCGGGAGGAGGACGTCAGCGTCGTCATCAGTCGGCCTCGCTGTTCCACTTGCTCACCTTGAGGAAGGCGAGGACGATCACGATCACCAGCAGGAAGTTCACCACCGACAGGGCGGCGGACTCACCGATGTTCTGGCGCTTCAGGATCCACATGAACACCGTGGTGGTGGAGGTGTCGTAGCCGGGTCCGCCGCGGGTCATCTCCCAGATGATCGGGAAGCTGTTGAACACGTTCATCACGTTGATGACCGTGGCCACCAGCAGCGAGGGCCGCAGCATCGGCAGCGTCACCGACCAGTAGGTGCGCAGCTTGCTCGCGCCGTCCATCTTGGCCGCCTCGTACACCTCGGCCGGGACGGTCTGCAGGCCGGCGATCACCGTGTAGCTGGTGAACGGGATGGACACGAAGACCGCGACGCCCATCGCCCAGACGAAGCCGGAGGTCGAGTGCCCCAGCCAGTCGGCGGTGGGGCTGCTGCGGTCCACCAGGCCGAGGTCGTCGAGCAGGATGTTGATGAAGCCGTAGCCCTGGTACAGCATCCACTTGAAGATGATGGCCGTCATCATCACCGAGGCCGCCCAGGGCGCGATCAGCGCCCAGCGGGCCACGGTGCGCCCCGGGAAGCGCTGGTTGAACAACTGCGCGACGCCGAGCGAGACCAGCATGGTGACCGAGACCACCACCACGACCCAGATGCCGGTGCGCAGCAGCACGCCGCCGAGGTCCTGCTCCTTGAACAGCTTGCTGTAGTTGTCCGTACCGTTCGAGCCCAGGTCCACGCCGTAGCGGGACCAGTGCCGGGTCGAGGACTGGACCATCTTGACCACCGGCCAGAGCACGGCGAAGGCGATCAGTACGATCGCCGGGCCGATCCAGGCCAGCGGGGCCAGGCCGGACAGAGCCGACCTGGCGCCGTGGGGGCGGGGCCGAGAGCTTCGGCCCCGCTCAGCGTGCGTCGTCATGAGGGACGTGGACTTCCGCCGGGCTCAGCTGCCGTTGGCGACGGCCTGGATCTGGTCCAGGACGCCCTTCGGGTCGCTGGAGACGGCCTTGCCGACGATGTCCTTGATCTTCTGCGAGGTCGGGTCCCACTGCGGGTCCGAGCTCGGGTACCAGGCGGCCGAGGGCAGCGCGTCGATGAACGGCTTCAGGGCCGGGGTCTGGGTGGACAGCTCGGCGGCCGCGTCCTGGGTGGCCGGCAGCAGGTAGTACTCGTTGTCGAACTGCTCCTGGTACTGCTTCTGGAGCGCGAAGTCCAGGAACTTGCTGACCGCGGCCTTGTGGTCCTTCTTGGTGTTGAAGGCCTCGATGAAGTCCGCGACGCCCAGCGGGGAGGCCAGCGGGCCGGTGTTGCCGGGGATGGCCACCGACTTCCAGTTGTCGCCGATCGTGCCCTGCTTCAGGATCGGGATCAGCGCCGGGGAGCCGTTGATCATGCCGATGTTGCCGGCCGCGAAGTCCTTCCACAGGTCGGTGCGCTTCTTGGTGGCCGGGTCCGACTCGGTCAGACCGGGCTTGACCAGGTTGTCGGTCAGCCACTGGAAGGTCTGGACGTTCTGCGGGGAGTTGATCGCCCACTTGCCGGAGGCGTCCTTGTAGCCGCCGCCGTTGCCCAGGGTCCACAGGTAGGTCTCGGCCTGCGCCTCCTCCGAGCCCAGCGGGAGGCCGAAGCCGGTCTTGCCCAGCGCCTTGATCTTGGCGGCGTCCGCGGCCACGTCGGCCCAGGTCTTCGGGGCGTCGGTGATGCCGGCCTGCTTGAACAGGTCGGTGTTGTAGAAGAACGCGCGGGTGGAGGTGGTGAACGGGATGCCGTACTGCGCGGTCTGGCCGTCCGCGCCCTTGGTCTGGCCCAGCTCGGCGACGTGCGGGATCAGGTTCTTCAGGGTGTCGGCCGAGACGATGTCCGAGGCCTTGTACAGCAGGCCCTGCGCCGCGACGTCGGCGTAGCCGCCGCCCTCGAACAGGTCCGGGGCGTCGTTGTTCTGGATCGCCGTGGTCAGCTTGGTGGCCAGGTTGTCCCAGGTCGCCATCTGCAGGTCGACCTTGATGTTCGGGTTCTTGGCCTGGAAGTCGTTGATGATCTGCTGCCAGTACAGCTTGGTGTCGTCCTTGTCGCTGCTGCCGTAGGACGGCGCGAGCAGCGAGATCGTGACCGGCTTGGAGGAGTCGCCGCCGGCAGCGGTGTTGTTCGCGGACGAACCGCCCGAGGACTTGCTGGAGGAGCAGGCGCTCAGGGCAAGGGACGCGACCAGACCGGTCGCGGCGAGGGTGGCGAGACGCTTCACCTGGGGTTCCACCTTTGTCGTCAAGGGTGAGGGAGGTACACAACGGGGACGTGCAGGTCGTGCGGTTGCGCAGGTCGGCCCATGTCAAAAAGCGTCTACAGAACTCCGTCCGGGGACGAGACGCCGGACAGCGACGGCCGACTGAGGGCACACGCTAACCAGGAAACGCCGAGCGGTATAGACCAGACGGGCTTCAGGTATAGACCAGTTATCGAACCGTCACCTGGGAACCCCAGGAAATCCGGACAAAATCTGACGTAATTCAGCGCTGGAAAGCGACTTCAGGGTGAACCGGAGCCCATCCAAGGATGATCGAAGCGCGTTCGGCGACCGTTCGAGGCCAGTGGTCTATACCGGTAAGCGCTGACCGGATCGTTCCGCATCGGGCCCGGAACGGGTCTGCCGCCGGCCCGGCTCCCCCGGCCACGATGGGGTCATGACCAAGCGAGCCCTCATCGTCATCGACGTCCAGGAATCCTTCCGCGCCCGCCCGCTGTGGCGCCTGCTCGACAACACCGACATCGCCGACGACGTCAACCGGCTGGTGGACCACGCCCGGGCGGCCGGCGACCTGGTGGTGTGGGTGCTGCACAGCGAGCCCGGCAGCGGCACCTCCTTCGACCCGGCCTCCGGCCACGTCCGCTACCTCGAAGAACTGCGCACCCCGCGCGACGGCGAACCGCAGGTGCGCAAGACCGCCCACAACGCCTTCACCACCACCAACCTCCAGCAGGTGCTCACCCAGCACGGCGTGACCGAGGTCCTGGTCTGCGGCCTGCGCACCGAGCAGTGCTGCGAGACCACCACCCGCCTGGCCTCGGACTACGGCTACCAGGTCACCTTCGTGCTGGACGCCAACGGCACCTTCCCGATCCCGCACCGCGACGCCCCGGCCGACCTGACCCCCGAGGAGATCCTCGCCGACCCGCGCACGCTGTCGGCCGAGGACATCACCGAGCGCACCGTCTACGCGCTGGCCGGCCGGTTCGCGACGATCGCGACCGTCGACGAGGTGGTCGGCACCGCAGCCGAAGCGACCGCCACCATCACCACCGCCGCCACCGCCACCACCACCACCACCACGAAGCCGGACCCGGTCGCGGTAGGCTGACCGGATCGTGAACGTCGTCTTCCTGCTCATGCCCCGCGTCCATCTACTGGACCTCTCCGGCCCGGCCCAGGTGTTCTCGGCGGCCGATGATCTCGGCTGTCCGTATCGGCTGCACTACGTGGCGGAGCAGGAAGACGTCACCGCGGCCCAGGGCGTCCGGCTGCGCGCCGAGACCGAGTGGCCGCCGACCGGCCCGGACGACCTCGTGGTGGTCCCGGGCTGGCGCTCCCCGGTCCTGAAGGGCGGTCCGCGCCCGAGCCGGGAGACCCTGGGCCGGCTCGTCGCGCACCACGCCGCCGGCGGCACCGTCGCCAGCGTCTGCTCCGGCGCCGACCTGCTGGGCCAGGCCGGGCTGCTGGACGGCCGCCGCTGCACCACCCACCACGAGCTCCAGGACGAACTGGCCGAGCGCTACCCGCGCACCCGCGTGGAGCGCGACGTGGTCTACGTGACCGACGACCGCGTGGTCACCTCGGCCGGCATCGCCAGCGGCATCGACCTGGCCCTGCACCTGGTGGCCGGCCGGCACGGCCCGGCGGCCGCGGCCCGGGTCGCGCGGTCGATGGTGGTCTACGCGCGCCGCTCGGGCGCCGAGTCCCAGGACAGCGCCATGCTGCGGCACCGCTGGCATCTGCGCGACGCGGTGCACCGCGCGCAGGACCGCATCGACGGCTCCTTCTCCGAACCCCTGCGCCTGGCCGATCTGGCCCAGGCCTGCGGCGTGAGCGAGCGGACGCTGACCCGGCAGTTCGTGGAGAGCACCGGGCTCACCCCGCTCCGCTATCAGCAGACGCTGCGCCTGGAACGGGCCGAGCATCTGATCGGGCACGGCGCGACGGTGGAGTCGGCCGCCCGCGCGGTGGGGTTCGCCGACGCGCGGATGTTACGGCGGCTGCGGGCGCGCACCGACTGAGCGCTTCCCTCAACCACTTGTCGCGTGGTACGGAACACACCTGTTCGCCCCCTTGATCCGGAACCGCCAGTAGTGGTTTCCGCGTCTGAGACCAGGACGCGAAAACTGGCAAGCTGGCGGCACCCATCAACGAATGGCCATACTCTGTGGCTGGATCGGGGACCGGAGCGAGAGGACTGTGAATGACACCGGCACCCACGGGAAGGACCGGCGACGGCAATCCGGGGCGCGGGGTGCCACCGCGCTCGGACCGCCCGCAGGGCCCGCCCCGCGGCCGGGACGTCCCTCGACCCCGTCCCCCGCAGGACCGGCGGCCGGGCGCCCCGGGCCCGAACCCGGACCTGGGCGCGTCCCAGGGCCAGTACCCGCAGGTCGAGCCCCGGACGCCCTGGGACGACTACGCCACGCCGCCGCGCCCCCAGCGTCCGGCGCGCCAGCAGCCGGGACGCGATCCCCGCGCTGATCCCCGGGCCGACCCGCGCAACGACCCCCGGGCCGACCCGCGTGGCAACCCCCGCAACGACGCCCGGGCCGATCCGCGCGCCGACCCCCGCGCCGACCCCCGCGCCGGCGAGCCGCGGCCGCCCCGCCAGCCGCGGGACCCGAGCCATCAGCAGCACCCGAGCTTCCAGCAGAACCCGAGCTACCAGCCGCGGCCCGGCCACCGCGCCGAGCCCGGGAAACGGCGGCAGGCGGGCGGACCCCAGGGACCCCAGAAATCCCAGAGCCCCCAGGGATCCCAGAATCCGCAGGCGCTCCAGGGCCAGCAGGCCCCGTCGAGCCCGAGCTATCAGCGGGTGGAGGGCGCGACCCGCGATGTGCGCCCGGTCGAGGAGACGCACGTCCCGCGCGGCCGGCGGCGCCGAGTACCTCAGGACGTTGAGGAGCTGCGGCCGGTCGACGCGTCCGGGCGCGGCGGTCGGGCCCGCGGTCCGCGCGACCGGGACCGGGACCGCGACCGGGACCGCGACGAGCTGTCCGCCAGCTTCCAGGACGCCTACGGCCGGACCAGCGCCGGCCACGACGTCCTCGACGTCGAGTACGACGACTTCGGCAACCCCGTCAAGCCCGCCCCCGGCGGCACCGCCCCCCGCGCCGACGGCCACGGCCGCCGCCGGGTACGGCGCAAGGACCGGCTGACGCCGCTCCAGCGCCGCCGCCGGATCCTGATCCGCCGGATCGTCGCCGGGGTGCTGGCCGTCCTCTTCCTGACCACCGGCTACTCGCTGTACGGCACCCTCACCGCGCCGGGCAACATGAGCACCGAGGCCCGGATAGCCGAGTGGGCCCGCGCGCACTGGATGGGCTGGGCCGTGACCTGGCTGGAGAACCAGCAGTACCAGGCCGACAAGCCCAAGACCGGCGGCACGCTGACGCCGCAGCAGCTGGCCGAGCTCTCGCCGCCGACGGTCAGCGCCCCGCCGCTGGCCAAGGACGAGCACGTGCTGCCCCCGATGAAGCCGTTCGTGCCGAACCCGGCGCCGGGCGAGGGCGACTGGCGGCCCACCGTGGTGGTGAACGGCATCCCGATCGTCCAGACCGCGCAGCTGCGCTCGGACCCGGACCACCTGCAGTACCTGTCGGCGGTGGCGTGGATGGACCAGAAGCACGCCAACTTCGTCCTGCACCCGGGCTCGCAGCAGCCCGGCACCGACGGCTACAACCAGACCGACCACTTGTCCGGGGACCAGCTGAAGAACCTGATCGCCACCTGGAACGGTGCCTTCCTGCTGAAGCCGAACGACGCGCACGGCGGGTTCTTCCTGAACGGCAAGACGTTCGGGACGCTGGCCGACGGTCAGGCCTCGGAGGTCTTCTACAAGAACGGGACGATGAACGTCGGGACGTGGAACAGCGGCCCGGACTTCACCCTGAACCCGAACGTGGTCGGGGTCCGCCAGAACCTGAAGCTGCTGGTCGACAACGGGCAGATCAACCCCAGCGTCGACAGCGACGACAAGAACCTGTGGGGCGTCACCGTCAAGAACGCCTACTTCGTGTGGCGCAGCGGCATCGGGGTCACCGCCGACGGGAACGTGGTCTACGCCATGGGCCCGGCGCTGTCGGTGCGGACCCTGGCCGAACTGCTTCAGCGGGCCGGCGCGGTGCGCGCGATGGAGCTCGACATCAACCAGCAGTGGGTCTCGTACATGACGTACGACGGGAGCAAGGACCCGATGAACCCGGCCTCGACGAAGCTGTTGGACTTCGCGCGGACCGAACGGCGGTATTTCTCGACCGAGGAGCGCGACTTCGTGGCCGTATACAGTCACTGAGCGCCAACTCGCTCGCTCTCCAGCTCCCCTCTCGCTACCTTTGTTCGGGTAGCGAGAGGGGAGCGGTGCATTATGAACGCGAACGTACTCGGCATCATTTTGATCGTGATCGCGGCGTCGGGAGCCGCGGCGCTGTGGATCGACACGGTCCGGAAGCGGGACAAGCAGGGGTCCGACGGGGACTGATCCCCGCCGGCCCCACCCCTGGGACCACCCATCATCGGCTCGCGCGGTCGGCAGCGGTTGGCAGAGGTCGAACAGCGGTCGATCAGCGGTCAGCAGCCGTCGCCGGCCGTCAGCAGCATCAGTAGCCGCCCGAGCCGTACCCGCCGCCCGAGGTCGAAGGGCTGGCCGGGGCCGGGTTCGCACCGGCGGCCAGGCTCGGGGTGGCGGCATGCCACTCCCCCATCACGCCTTCCCCCTTGGCCTGTCCGGCGGCGCTGTCCGGCTTGTACTCGTACAGCGGATGGCCGTTGTAGACGACCTGGCCCCCGGTGGCCGAGACGGTGAGCTTGCCGGTGACGCCGGACGCCTCGCTCGGCGTCGCGGACGTCAGCGGCGGCCACAGCGCCGCGCAGCTCCCGGTACAGGTCGGCTGCCCGCTCGCGGTGTCCGGGGTGAAGAAGTACAGGGTGTGGCCGTCGGGGGCGGTGAGGACCGTGGTCTGCGCGCCGCCGACGGTGGCCGTCCCGGTGGCGACCGTGGTCCCGGCGGCCGGCGCGCCGGCCGGCGGGTTCGACATCGACGTCGACGACGAGCCCCCGCCGGAGGAACAGGCCGCGGCAAGGGTCAGCAGCGCACCCACCGACGCCACAGCGGCGACGCGCCGGGGACGGCGAAGGAAACCCGGTTCGGACATGATCGTGCCCCCTTGGGGTGAATGGAGGCTTTCGTCCTCCATAGGTGGCACGTACAGCGGTCCGATCCGGTTCAGCCGGGTTTCCCCGGCCGACTTCCCGGCCGGCTCCCCCGGCCGACTTCCCCGGCCGACTCCCCCGCCGGCTCCGGCGCCGGTCAGGACGCCTGGATCAGGGTCAGCGTGGTCCAGACGCCGACGTGGATCCGGAACCCCGCCTCGACCGGGAAGGCCTGGTTCGGCGGGATCGGGGCGGTGTCGTCGTTGAGCACCGTCCCGTTCATCGACTCCAGGTCCACCACCGACCAGCCGCCGTCGGGCCGCTGCTGGAGGACGGCGTGCAGGTGCGAGACACCGGGATCGGTCGGCGGCCCGGACAGGTCGATCTCGACATTGCCGCGCTTGCCGGAGCGGCCGATGCGGACCGCGTCGCCGGCGAGCGGGTAGTGGCGGTCCGGGCAGTAGGCCGGGAACGGATAGGCGGTCGGGTCGATCTCGCCCTCGGCCACGACGGCGTCGTAGTAGGCGCGGTCCGCGCTGGCGATCGCCACCCAGCCGGTGTCGGTGCCGTTGGCGGCCGGGGCGGAGGAGCCGGCGCCGGGCGCGGCGGCGATGGTGCTCGCCAACGGGTCCACGGCGTTCGGGTTCGAGGACGCGGAGACCGAGGTTCCGCCGGACACCGAAGTGCTGCTCGCGGAGGACTGCGACGACGCGCGCGCCGCCTCCTCGGCCCGGCGCAGCTCGGCCTCCAGGTCCGCCATCGGGTCCGAGCCGCCGGTGGACCCGCTCGGATAGCCGGTACCCGGACCGGAGCCCGGGGCCGAGCCGGAACCGGGACCCGAGCCGGCGCCGGAGCCCGAGCCGGACCCGAAACCCGAGCCCGAGCCCGGACCGGAGACCGTCCCGAAGCCCGTCCCCACGCCCGTCCCGGTCCCCGGGTGGCCGCCCGCCGACCCCGGGTTCAGCGTCGGCGCGGTCAAGGTCGGCGCCGGCTGCTCGTTGGCGAAGTCGAACCCGCAGCCCTCGCAGAAGGTGTCGCCCGCCTGGCGCGGGAGCAGGCAGTTCGGGCAGGGCTCGCCCGCCGCCCCGTAGACCGACGTGCTGCCGGCGCCGGACGGCGCCGATCCGCCGCCGCCGGCCGGGATCGGGGCCGGGGCCCCGATCGACAGGCCGCACTCGTCGCAGTAGTCGGTCGCGACCGACTGGTGTCCGTCCGGACACGTGGCCATCGTCATCCACCCGCCTTCACGTCGGCCGCGCCAAGGCGCCGGCCAGTACCCGTCGTCATCGTCGTCATCTCCCCGCGTCGTCGGCGGCCGCGCGGCCGCCGGCCCGAGTATCCGAGTTCGTGGTCCCCGTGTCCGGGTCCGTGGTCGTCGCCGGCGGCCGGCGTCCCCCGCCGGACCGTGTGCCGTCCCGTCCGGGTCCGCTCCGGCGCGGGCCTAGTTCCGCTTGGCGCGCACCGTCTTGGTGGACACCACGTCCAGCTCCATCACGTCGCCCTTGTCCACCTTGGCCTTGGCCCGCACCTTCGAGGTCGCCGGATCCACCTCGGTGACCTTGCGCAGCATCTTGACGGTGTCCTCGTGGCCGGACTCCACCGCCAGGTCCATGGCGCGGCCCAGGCGCGAGGTGGCGGTGTCCAGGTCCCCGGCCTTCTGGGCGTCCAGGCCCTCCTGGATGGCCCGGGCCATCTCGGCCTGGCCGGTGTAGTGCGCCACCCGGCCGTTGATCCGGGTGGACAGGTCCTCGTCCTCGGTCCAGACCGCGCGGATCTTGTCCTCGCCCAGCAGGGTGGCCCCGCCGGAGTCCTTGGCCACCAGCTGCACCCGGCCGGCCAGCTTCTCCTGGCCGATGTTGCCCGGCTCGACCTCGACGCAGATGTGGTACTCGCGGGTCTCGGCGCCCCAGGCCCCGGTCGGGTAGTCGCCGGTGAGCGGGTTGTCGCCGGGCACGCGCATCCCGGACAGGTCGGCCAGCGTCGGGCTGACCTGCTTGACGTAGCGGACCACCGCGCCCTTGGGCGCCCACAGCCGCAGCGCGACGTCGGCGATCTCCTTGCCCATGCTGTTGGCGGTCATCTCCCGGAAGTCCTCGGCCAGCCGGGCCGGCTCGCGGATGATGCCGACGGTGCCCAGCAGCGCCTCGGCGATCTTGCGCAGCTCGTCGACCTCCCAGTCCTCGCCGATGCCGCGGCAGTCGGCGGTGAAGTTGCCGATGCTGGCCTGGATGGCCCGGGCCAGGTCGGCCGGGGTCTCGGACTCGTCCTTGCCGTCGGTGAGCAGGATCGCGTGCTTGATGGCGTTCGGGTGGGCGTCGAAGATCCGGTTGGCCTGGGCCAGCCAGCGGCCCATCGCGGTGCCGCCGTTGGCGGCCAGCCGGGAGACCGCGTCCTTGGCCTGCGCCCGGGTCTGGTAGCCGGCCGGCAGCAGGTGGCCGCCGGTGGGGTAGACCACGCGCGCGCCCTCGGTGCCGGCCACCACGGCGAAGTAGGCGCCGTCGGACAGGGTGTCGATGGCCACCTTGGTGGCCTCCTTGGCGGCCATCATCTTGGTGCGCGGGTAGTCCATGGACCCGGAGCAGTCGACGATGATCACCTCCACGTTGTCCTTGCCGGAGGCGCCGCCGGCCGGCGAGCCGTAGGCCGGCACGGCCGCCGAGGAGCCGCCGGCGGTCGGCGCGGCGGTCAGGGTGACCACGGCGTGCACCTCGCGCACGCCCGCGGCCAGGAACTCGTTCTGGTTGATCTCGAAGGCGAAGTTCGGGAACTGGCTCATGGCTGGCTTTCTCCTCGGGCGGCCGGCTCGGCGGGCGCCGCGACCGGGTAGGGGACGAGGACGGCGGTGATGTTGTCGTGGCCGCCGGCGTCCAGGGCCGTGCGCACCAGGCGCACCGCGGCGCCCATCGGATCGGCCGCGGCCTGCGGCAGCGCCAGCGCCGCCAGGTCGGCGGCCTGCTCGACGTAGTTCCACAGGCCGTCGCTGCACACCAGCACGACGCCGGGGCCGGGCGGGGTGAAGGAGGCCACGTGCGGCTCCGGCGCGCCGGAGTCGGCGCCGAGCCAGGCCTCGATGGCGTGCGAGCCCTCCTCGGCGTCGTCCTGGGTCAGCTGCCGCGCGCCGCCGGCCGCGTCCAGCCAGTAGGCGCGGCTGTCGCCGAGCCAGCCGACGGTGACCCCGGAGCCGGCGCCGACCAGCGCCGAGACGTAGGTGCAGGCCGGCGGGTTGCCGTGGTCGGAGTCCCGGGCCAGGGCGGCCACCGCCTCGTCGGCGGTGCGCACGGCCTGCGCGGTGAGCTCGGCGGCGGCGACCCCGCCGGACTGGACGCCGGCCAGCAGCAGCCGGGCGGCGGCGGCCACCGCGGCCGCCGAGGCCTCGTCCGGGCGCTCGGAGGTGGACACCCCGTCGCAGACCACGGCGACCACGACGGTGCCGCCCTCCGGGGTCACCGCCGGGCGCAGCGCCATCGAGTCCTCGTTGCGGTGGTGGCGGCGGCCGCGGTCGCTGATCCCGGCCACCACGGTGAGGTCCACCTCCATCCGGTCCCGCCGGCGCGGCTGCAGGTCCCCGCAGTCGATGCAGTAGCCCTCGTCGTCGATCTCGGTGCCGCCGCAGGACACGCAGGCCCTCGGGCCGGCCGCCTCGGCGGCCGGCTCCTCCTCGCCGGTGACCGGCTCGGCCAGCGCGTACCCGCAGGCCTCGCAGAACCGCGACTCGGCGTCCATCACCAGGTCGGTCGCCCCGCAGTTCGGACAGGCCAGCTGTAACGGCATCCGCTCCGCCTCCAGTTCGGCACCGCCGCCGGACGCCGGGACGGCCCCGGCGGCCACCTCGACGGTCATATCAGGGTCCTGGGCCGCACGGCGTTGGCCCGGTCGACCAGCTCCACCCGCCGGGCCCGGTCGGTGGCCAGCCGGGCCAGCGACCGGTAGGCGTGCTCCATCCCGGCGCGCAGCGCCCGCTCCTGGACCGCGCAGCCGATCAGCTGCTGCCCGGCCCGCAGGTCGGCCGGGACCTGCACGTCCAGGCGCCGGCCCGCGGTCTCGAACACCTCCAGCGCCAGCCGGTGCGCGTGCTCGGGGTCCAGCCGCTCGGCCAGCCAGCCGTAGCGCAGGTCGATGTCGGCCAGGTCGGCGCCGGTGAGGTCGCGGTCCCGGTCCACCAGCAGGGCGCGCAGCGCGGCCTCGGCGGCGGCGGTGTGGTGGGTGGAGGTCAGCGGCACCGCGCCGAACACCCGCACCGCCAGGTCCCGCTGCCCGTCCCGGAGCAGGGCCCGGGCCAGGCCGAAGGCGGCGCTGACGTAGCTGTGGTCGGTGCGCCAGACCGTGCCGTAGAAGCCGGCCGCGGTGCGGGCGTCGCCCTCCAGCTCGGCGCAGGCGGCCAGGGCCAGCTTCGGCGCGGCCTCGCCGGGCAGCGCGTCGTAGACCGCGCCGAACAGGCCGCGAGCCCGGGTCAGCAGGCCGCCGGCCAGGCAGATCAGGCCGCGGTACCAGAAGGTGCGCCAGTCCCCGCCGTTGGCGTTCTCGAACTCGTCCAGCCGGCGGTCGGCGTCGGCGTAGTCGCCGACCGCGGTGGCCGCCAGCACCAGCCGCAGCTGCATCTCCGGGGACTTGGCCACGGCCTCGCCCGGCTGCGCCAGCAGCGCCGCGCGCTGCTCGGACAGCTCCACCGCGCCCAGCCCGCCCAGGAACTGCGCGCCGGGGTCGTTGCGGTCCACCTGCGGCACCGGCAGCGCCCGCACCACCGCCCGCGGGTCCGGGGCCAGCGCGGTGGTGCTGGGCACCCGCACCTCCGGCCCGAACATCGCCGAGGCGCCGGGGTGCTGCTCGTCCTTCTCCAGCGAGAGCACCTCGCGCAGCACCGCGGTGAGCTGCTGCGCCATCTGCTCGGCGGAGTCGAAGCGCAGCTCCGGGTTCGGGTGGGTGGCGCGCAGCAGCAGCTTGTAGAACGACTCGTGCCGGGCGAACAGCGGCGCCTCGGCCGGGGTCGGCAGACTGTTGAGATAGGTGGTGGTGTAGCCCTTGAAGTCCAGGGTCAGCACGGCCAGGGTGCGCCCGACGGTGTACAGGTCGGACTCCACCGACGGGCCGTCCTCGGCGATCTCCGGGGCCTGGAAGCCCTTGGTGCCGTAGATCGCCGAGTCCAGGTCGTCCATGTGGATCACGCCACCCATGTCGATGAGCTTGAGCTGCTCCTCGGACTGGATGATGTTGTCCGGCTTGAAGTCGTTGTAGACCAGGTTCAGGCCGTGCAGGTAGCCGAAGGCCGGCAGGATCTCCACGGCGTAGGCGATGGCCTGCGCCACCGGCAGCGGCGCGGCCAGCCCGGCCGACCGGTGCTCGCCGCGGATCTGCTTCAGCGAGCTGCCGCCGACGTACTCCATCACGATGTAGCCCACCGGGGCCCCGGTCTTGGGGTCCGGGTGCTGCACGAAGTTCAGGATCTGCACGATCGAGGGGTGGCTGACCTCGGCCAGGAACTTGCGCTCGGCGGCCGCGGCGGCCATCGCGTCGGCGTCGCCGGAGTCCAGCAGGCCCTTGAGGACCACCCAGCGGTCCGAGACGTTCTTGTCCTTGGCCAGGTAGATCCAGCCCAGACCGCCGTGCGCGATGCAGCCCAGCACCTCGTACTGGCCGACGCGGTCGTCGGCCTTCAGCTTGGGCTCGAAGGAGAACGCGGTGCGGCACTTGCGGCAGAAGCCCTCGGTCCGGCCCGGGCTGCCGTCGCGGCCCCGGCCCACCGGCTCCCCGCAGTTCGAGCAGAACCGCTTGTTCTCCGGCACCTGCGGGTCGACCATGATGGCCGACATCGGGTCCTTGTACGGGACCGGCGGCACCTCGATCAGCCCGGCGCCCAGGTTGCCGCGCCGGGAGCGGCCGGTGCTGCCGCCGCGCGAGCCCCGGGTCCGGCTGGACACCGAGGCGGAGTTCCGGCTGGAGACCGACGTGGACGTGGAGCGCGTGGCCCCGGTGCGCGTGGAGTGCGAGGTGCGCACCGACGCCTGGCCGGCGGCGGTGCGGGCCGGCGGCACGGCCGCGGCCCGCACGGCCGCGGTGCCGCAGGTGTCGCAGTAGCCGTCGGCGGCGACGGTCCCGTCGCAACCCGGCTCAAGACAGGCGGTCACTGGATTCCCTCTCCCCTATAACCCTCGTGGTGTCCGTGATATCCGTGGTGTCCGCAGGGTCCGCACGCCGCACCGCCCCCTACGACCGGCTCGGCAGCGCCGCGCCGACGGCCGCCTGGTAGCCCCGGACCGCGTACTCGGCGGCCGACAGGTCGCACGGCGCCGACCACAGCAGGTCGTGCGCCGCCCGGAAGGCGGCCACCAGGCGCGGGCTCTCGGCGACGCCGTGCCGGGCGGCCCGGGCCCGGTAGGCCTCCAGCAGCCCGCGCAGCTCGTCGCGCCGCTCCAGCGGCGCCCGCACCTGCGCGACGCGTTTGTGGGCGTTCTCCAGGATCACGCGGCTGTTCTTCTCCAAGGCCGAAAGGTTCCGGCCCAGCAACGTCCACGACTGCCCGGATCGTTCCCGGCGCAGCGCGGCGACCTTGGTGCGCAGGTGCGCGGCCGCCGCCGAGGCCGGCGGCAGCCGGGGCGCGGCGATCTTGGACAGCACGTCGGCGCGCACCGTCTCGGCCTCGGCCTCGGCCTGCGCGATCAGCAGGATGACGTCCTCGATGCCGGCCAGCCGGGTGTCGAACTCGGCCCGGGCGCTGAGCGCCTGGTCCAGCTCGGTCTGCACGGCGGCGAGCTCGGCGCCGAGCCGGTCCACCCGGGCCGGGGAGCCGGGCCCGTCGCCGGCCACCAGGCCCAGCGGGTCCGACAGCGCCCGGCGCCGCAGGTCGGCGGTCTGCGCCTCGATGCCCGCCAGCCGCGCGAACACCGGATCGGTCCCGGTCCCGACCGCGTCGGCGGTGCCGCGCGCGGTGTGCACCCGGGCCTTGAGCTCGTCCAGCGGCTCCAGCAGCCGGTTCCAGGCGTCCTCGGCCTCGACCGCGACCTTCTTGACCACCTCGTAGGTGCGGGTCATGGACTGCACGGCCTCGTCCAGGGTCAGCAGGTCCTGGGTGGAGGCCGGGTCCAGCAGGCCGCGCCGCTCGAACGGCACGGCCTGGCGGGGCAGCGCCACCGAGCGGCCGGTGAGCAGATCGGCCAGGGCCGCCAGCTCCCGGTCGCCGAGCCGGGTCTTGGGGCCGCCGCGCAGCGCGGAGACCCGGTCCAGCACCTGCTGGTAGGCCTCGAACACGGTCCACAGCGCGGCGAGCTCGGCCGAGGCCCGCTGCCACGCGGTCGCCGTGACGCCCGTGAGCTTGGCGCCGTCCAGGAGCCGGCGGCCGGGGTGGTCGTCCAGCTCCAGCAGGCCGGCGGAGACCCCGGAGCGTTCCTGGGCACGGCGGTCGATCGCGGCGTCGATCGCCTGCCGGGTCCACATCGTCGTCACGGTCGTGCTCTTGCTCCCCCCATGCCTGGCCTCGCCGGGCCGTCGGCCCGATCCGCCGACCCGCTACCCAAGAGGGTAGTGGTCCGGAATCTCCGGCGGTCCACTCGGCTTCGTTTGCAAATCGTTCGCGTACAACTGGGCCCATCCGCTCGGCCCGGCGTCGGCGATCAGGTTCGCCAGGGCGCTGTTGACGAACGGGGTCAGGTCGTTGGGCTTGGCCGGGTCGTACTTCGTCACGATGCCATAGGGCTGCTTCTGCACCGGCGGGGCGGTGGTGAGCGCGACGTGCGGGTCCTGCGCCGCCATGCCGCGCAACAGCGCGTCGTCGGTGAAGATCGCGTCGACCTGGTCCTGCTGGAGCAGCGCCAGGCAGTCCAGGGAGTTCGGCACCGGGTAGGCGGCGTCCGCGCCGGCCTGGGCCTTGATGGTCTCGATGGCCGTGGAGTTCTTGGTGGCGCAGACCTTCTTGCCCTTGAGCCCGGTCAGCGCCGTCGCCTGCGGCTTGCCGTCGTCGCCGAGCGGCATCAGCAGCTTCTGCTCGGCGGTGTAGTAGGGGTTGGAGAAGTTCATCCGCCGGTCGCCCTGCATCCGGGCGCAGGTGATGGTCGTGGTGCGCACGACCAGGTCCACGTTGCCGTCCTGGAGCTGCTTCCACTCGCCGGTGGCCGGGTCGGCCAGGGTGACCACGCGGAACTGGACGTGGCCGTCCTCGCCGAAGACGGCGCGGGCCATGGCCTTGGCGATGTCGATGTCGAAGCCCTGCGGCTGGTTGGTGTGGTGCGGGTCGTAGCCGAACAGGTAGGTGTTCAGGTCGATGCCGGCGATCAGGAACCCGCGCGCGCGGATCTTGCTCAGCGTGCCGCCGGCCGGGTCCTGGTCCTGCGGCCCGGGCAGCTTGTCGCCGGGCAGGTGGTCGGCGGTCGCCTCCGGTCCGCACGGCTTGGGCGGGGTGGTCGGGGCGCCGGGCAGGCCGTTGTTGCCGATGCCCTCGCCGGCCCGGGGAACGTTCGGGGAGGCGATGCCCTCCTTGGAGCTGCTGCACGCCGCGGTGAATCCGACCGCCGCGACCAGCGCGGCCGTGCTCCAGGCGCGGATCCGCCGATCGGGTCGGCGCTTCGGGGTATTCATCGGCAGGGTTTTCCGGTACTCGGTACTCATCGTCACTGCCCCCTCAGTGGTATTCAGCAAGACGCCGGCCCAGGCCCACGACGACCGCGCCGGCCATGGCCAGGCTCAGCACGCCGAGCCCGATCTGCAGGCCGGTCAGCGCGTCGGAGGCAGCCTTCGCCTCGGTCTGGAAGGAGTCCTCGGCATGGCGGATCGCGCTGTCCAGGTCGCTTTGGAGCGTGGCGAAGGCCAGCGCCGCACTGGGCTTGGGGTCGGTGAACTCGGTCCCCTCGCCGAGCGCCGAGTCCACCGCCTTCTGGTACTGGTTCTGGCGGTCGAAGTCGCGCAGCGCCTTGTGCTGCGTCTCCCAGGCGTCGACGTCCGTGGCGGCCTTCAGGGCCAGGTCGTGGGCCTGGCCGTCGGCGGCGGAGACGGCGGCCAGGTGCAGGGTGTCCAGGAGCTTGTCCAGGGTGCCGGGCGTGTGGGAGCCGTTCGCGTCGGTGCCGGCGAAGTCGGTCTCCTTGTCGTCGGCGGTGCCCCGGCCGACCAGGGTGAGCATCTCGTCGGTCCGGCCCTGCAACGACAGGATGCGGGCGGCGGCCAGGGTGTTGATCTGGTCCGAGCCGCGCTTCTTGGCGTGATCGACGTGGGCGCTCTGGATCGAGGCCGCGGCGGCGGTCCACACCAGCGACAGCAGCAGCGCCGCGGTGGCGCCGAGCAGCCCGAGGCTGAACAGCCGGTGGGTGCGCCGGGACTCCCGGACCTGGACCACCGCCAGCGCGGCCAGCATGAGCACGCCGGCGACGACCATCAGCACCGGGAACTGGGTCGCGGTGTCCTCGGCGGCGGACAGGTTCTTCGCCTCGGCGTCGCTCAGCTTCTGCGCCTGCGGCAGGATCGTGCCCTGCATCAGGGTCGAGGCCTGGGTCAGGTAGCGGAAGCCGACCGGGTAGCCGACCAGGTTGTTCGCGGCCGCGGTGGCGTTGAGCTTGGCGTAGATCGGCAGCTGCTGGGAGATCTCGGTGAGCGCCTGGTTGGCGACCGGGTCGGTGCCGGCCTCGTTGGTGGCGGCCAGCAGCGCGGCCTGGGCCGCCTTGAGGTCGTCGTCGTACTGGGTCAGCAGCTTCTTCGGCGCCTCGCCGACGTGCAGGTAGATGGTCGCCGAGGTGGCGTCCGCCTCGGAAAGCTTGTGGTAGAGCACCTCGGCCTGCTGGATCAGGACCCCGCTGTGCGACTTCACGTCGTCGGAGCCGTCGGCGCGGATCTGCGCCGAGGTGATGCCCGCGGCGCCGAACACCAGGGCGCCGACGGCCAGCAGGGCGCGGGTGCGGCGCAGCCTGCGGTCGGTCCGGGGGCGGGTCACCGGCTTCATCGGCGGGCCCGGCAGGAGCGCGCCGCCCCCCGCGGCGACCGGTGTCCCCGAGGTCGGCGGGTTTCCGGTGGCAAGCGTCATCCAAGGCCCCCTTTGTTCCATCCCTTGGCAGTTGGCATTGTGCCTCGCCTCTCGTTAAGGAAAACCTAACGGTTCGACAGCACGCTGCGGGGCATCGGTACCAGCTGGTTATACGATCGAGCACAGGAGGCGATTATGCGCGGACTGCGGAAGCTCGCCCTCATGATGACCGTCGCGACGCTGGCCGCCGGCTGCGGCGGGGGTGGTGGCGGTCCGAAATCGGCGCCGCCGCCGAGCGGCGGACCGACCTCCGGATCCTCGGCACCGGCCGCCGACGGGACGTCGTCGTCCGGCCCGGGAGCGGCGCCGAGCACGGCCACGTCCTCCGCGTCGTCGGCGGCGGTGGTCGTCATCAAACCGTCGACGAACACGTCGAACGCCGATCCCGCCTCGCAGATCCAGGTGAGCGTCGCCAACGGGAAGCTGACCTCGGTCACCGCGCTGCTGTCCGGCGGGGACGCGGTCGCCGGGACGCTGGACGCCTCCGGGGACGCCTGGACGTCCACCGACCCGGTCGGCGTCGGCCACACCTACCTGGTGACCGCGCTGGCGACCGGTGACGACGGCAAGCAGCAGACCGTCACCTCGCAGTTCACCACGGCCAAGCCCACCGGCCTGTTCGTGGGCACCTACACGCCCGACAACAACACCGTGTTCGGCATCGCGCAGCCGGTGTCCATCACCTTCGACAAGCCGATCCAGGACAAGGCCGCGGTGGAGAAGCAGCTGACCGTGACCGCCGATCCGCCGGTGGACGGGGCCTGGCACTGGTTCGGGTCGCAGCGCGTGGACTGGCGTCCGCAGCAGTACTGGGCGCCGGGCACCAAGGTGTCGCTGCGCATGCGCCTGGACGGCGTCAAGAGCGGCACCCTGTACGGGAAGCAGAACCGGGACGCCACCTTCACGATCGGCCGCGCGCTGGTGGCGACCATGGACGCGAACGCCAAGAAGATGACGGTCACCACCGGCGGCAAGACCACGACGCTGCTGACCAGCTCGGGCAAGCCCGGGTTCGAGACCTGGAACGGCACGATGGTGGTGCTGGAGAAGCAGCCTGACATCCGGATGGACTCCACGACGGTGAACATCTTCGGCGTCAACGCCTACGACATCCCGCACGTGTACTGGGACGTGCGCCTGACCCCGTCCGGGACCTTCGTGCACGGCGCGCCGTGGAACGCCGGCAAGTTCGGCAAGGTCAACGGCAGCCACGGCTGTGTCGGCCTGTCGTCGGCCGACGCCGAGTGGTTCTTCAACCAGGTGATCCCCGGCGATCCGGTGACCGTGGTGAACTCCAAGGACACCGTGCGGGCCGACAACGGATACGGCGACTGGAACCTGAACTGGGCCGACTGGACGGCCGGGAGCGCGTTGCGCTGAGCGGGGTCCCGCGGACTGTATGGTCTGCGCATGACTTCGCACCCTTACCCTGCGATCGATGATCACGCCCTCCTCGGTGACCTGCGGACCTGCGCTTTGGTCGCCGGGGACGGCACGATCGACTGGTTCTGCCCCGGCCGCTTCGACGCCCCGAGCGTGTTCGGCGCGCTGCTGGACGCCGAGCACGGCGGGGCGTTCCGGGTGTGGGTCCAAGGGGCGGCGTCGAGCCAGGCGTACATCCCGGACACCGCCGTGTCCGTGACCCGGTTCACCGCGCCGGACGGCGCGGCCGGCGAGGTCGTGGACTTCCTGGTGCCGGACGAGACCGGCCCGGACGAAGGCAGGACCCTGCTCTACCGGATCGTGCGCGGGGTGCGCGGCACGGTGCGGTTCTCCATGTTCTGCCGTCCGCAGTTCGACTACGGCCGCTCGCAGGCCCCGGCCCGCCCCGAGCTGGGCCGGCGCGGCCCGGCCCAGGTCGCGACCTACCAGGCCCCGGCCTCGGCGTCCGCGCTGACCCTGTTCAGCACGGTGCCGCTGATCGCCGACGACGACGCGGTGGTGGCCCGGGTCGAGCTGGCCGCCGGCGAGGCCGCCGTGTTCCTGGTGGACGCCGGCTACCGCGGGGTGCCGAACGACTGGGCCCCGGACCTGGACCACGAGGCGGAGCGCTCGCTCGCCGAGACGCTGGCGTTCTGGCTGGGCTGGGTGGCCCGCAGCAGCTACCGGGGCCGCTGGCCGGAGGCCGTGCACCGCTCGGCGATCACCCTGAAGCTGCTGACCCACGCGCCGACCGGGGCCATCGTCGCCGCCGCGACCACGGCGCTGCCCGAGGAGATCGGCGGCCCCCGCAACTGGGACTACCGCTACACCTGGATCCGCGACGGCTCCTTCACCGCCCGGGCCCTGCTCGACCTCGGCTACCGCGACGAGGCCGAGGCCTTCGCCCGCTGGGTCACCGACCGGCTGGCGGCCGGTCCGACCGTGGCCGGCGAACCGATGTACATCATGTACCGGGTGGACGGGGACTGGGCGCTCACCGAGGAGGAGCTGCCGCACTGGGAGGGCTACCGCCGCTCGGCCCCGGTCCGGATCGGCAACGGCGCGGCCGAGCAGCTCCAGCTCGACGTCTACGGCGAGTTCCTCTACTCCCTGAGCGGCACCGACCACCTGCGCAGCGCCGAGGGGCAGGCCGCCGTCGCCAAGCTGCTCGACTGGCTGGTCGAGAACTGGAAGCGGCCCGACGAGGGCATCTGGGAGACCCGGGGCGGCCGGCGGGACTTCACCTACAGCAGGCTGATGTGCTGGGCGGCGTTCGAGTACGGGCTGCGGATCGCGGCGACGCAGGAGAACGCGGGGATGTGGGCCGTGATGGCGCACGCCATCGCGGACGAGATCCGGACCAAGGGCTGGGACGAGAAGCAGGATGCTTATGTCCAGAGCTACGGCGACTCCGCGCTGGACGCCTCACTGCTGCTGATGCCGGTGGTCGGGTTCACCGGCCCGGGGGACCCGCGCTGGCACTCGACGCTGTCGGCGATCGAGAAGGGGCTGACGCACAAGGGGCTCTGCCACCGGTACCTGGTCAGCGACTTCAGCGACGGCCTGGAGGGCGACGAGGCCAGCTTCGACCTGTGCACCTTGCTGTTCCACATGGCGGTGGCGGGCACCGGGGACAAGGAGCGGGCGCGGGACTGGTTCACCCAGTTCCTCGGGCACGCCGGGCCCACGGGGCTGTTCGCCGAGGAGCTGGCGGCGGACGGGCAGCAGCTGGGCAACTTCCCGCAGGCGTTCACCCATCTCGGGGTGATCTGGGCGGCGCTGGCTTTGGACAGCGCGCTGGACGCGGCTTAGGGACGGGTTCGGAGGGGGCGGGGGGCGGGGGCCGACGCCGCGGCTGCGTCGGACGGTCTGGCGTCGGCTGTTCTGGCGTCGGCTGCTCCGGCGTGGGCCGCCCCGGCGCCGAGCGCCGCGCAGGCCGCGCCACCCTCTCGCTGTAACCCGTTGGCATGAGTTTCCTATACAACGCCGCCCGATCGCGGAAACACAGTTTTACAATCACCGCAGCCGCCATAGGGCACTGTTGGGAATGGGGAGCTGTCCGACGCTGACGCGTCCCGCGAGAGGAACCGGCACCATGCACACCCCTGGCAAGTCCCGAACGATCGAGGCCGTCGTCTTCGACGTCGGAGAAACGCTGGTCGACGAGACCATCGAGTACCACAACTGGGCCGACTGGCTCGGCGTCCCCCGGCACACGTTCTCCGCGGTCTTCGGCGCCACCGTCGCCGCCGGCCGCTCCCACTTGGACGTCTTCGAGCACTTCCAGCCCGGCTTCGACCTCACCGCCGAGCGCGAGGCCCGCATCCGCGCCGGCCGCCCCGAGGGCTACGGCGACCGCGACCTCTACCCGGACGCCCGCCGCACCCTGGCCACGTTGAAGGACGCCGGGTACCTGGTCCTGATCGCCGCCAACCAGACGGCGGCGTCGCACCGCATCCTGGAATCTCTGGACCTCCCGGTCCATCTGGTCACCACCTCCGCGATGTGGGGCGGCCTGGAGAAGCCCGACCCGGCCTTCTTCGCCAAGGTCGTCGAGGTCTGCGACGAGGTCTCCCGCGCCGAGGGCCGCGGCCCGCTGCGCAACGCAGGCAGCATCCTCTACGTCGGCGACCGCCTCGACAACGACCTGCGCCCTGCCTGGGGCGCCGGGCTGCGCACCGCCTTCATCCGCCGCGGCCCCTGGGGGTATGCGTTCGCCGACCACCCGGACCTGTTGGCGAAGACCGACTTCTGCTTGTCGGGCCTGGACGAGCTGCCGGGGATGCTCGCGGACGAGGTGTAGGGCGGCTGCCCGGCACGGATGAGGGCCTTCCGGCCGGGTGTGGATCGCGGTATCCACGCCCGGCGCTCGTAGAGGCCTCATCACCGAGGGAGGGCCGGGCAAGAAACGTGTCAGATCCTCACTCGAAATCCGCCCCCCGCAGCCGCACCGTCAGCCCTCCGCCCCGGCCCGCCACCGCCCCCGCGACCATCTCGCCCACGACCCCCAGCACGACCCCGGCCACCAGCACCCCCGCGGCCGCCACCACCCACTCCGCCCCGGTCGGCGCCATCCCCACCACCGCCGAGCCGCCCTGCGTCACCGGTCCGACCACCGGCCCCAACGCGGCCCCGGCGCCGACTCCGGCCGCGACCGCCGCCAACGCCAGCGGCAGCGTCACCAGCACCCCCACCAGCCGCCCCCGCCCCGGCCGCAGCCCGAACACCTGCATCAGCAGGGCGCTGTCCCGGCTGGCCCGCCGCGACGCGGCCAGCAACAGCAGCAGACACAGCACGAAGTAGGCCGCGCACAACAGCTCCACCACGTGGAAGATCGTCCGGGCCGCCGCAACCCGCGCGTCGGCCAGCCCGGCCCGCTCGTCGTCGGCGAACCGGTCGATCACCAGCCCGCCGGGGCTCGACGGCCCCAGCGCCGCCTGGAGGTCCCGCACCGCCGGACTCCCGGTGATCCACGCCGTGTTCGGCGCGCCCAACGACGTCACCGGCACCGTCGCCGCCGTCGGCACCTGATCCGCGGCCAGGATCACGAACGAGTTCCCGTTCGCCGCGGTCACCGCCTCCGCCGGGGGCAGGTCCACGGCGGCCACGTAGGCCACCCGGACCGGCTGCCCGTTCGGCCCGACCGTCCCGGTCGCCCCGACCTTGCCCGCCAGGTCCGGCGACACCAATGCCTGCGCGGTCCGGTCGGCCCCCACGTCCCCGGGCCAGGAATCCGGCACGCCGCCCATCGGCACGTCGCCGAACTCGGCCCGCGTCCCGGCCACCATCGTCCGGAAGGACTCGGGGTCCACCACGATCACCGCCACCGCCTGCCCGTCGGGCACGCCCCCCGGATCCATGTTCCCCGGCCCCACCCACGCCGTCGCGACCCCCGTCACGCCGCGCACCCGCGAAGCCGCCGCCGTGAATTCCGGCGCGAACGCGGGCACGGCGGCACCCGGTGCCGACGTCAGCTGGCCGGCCGTGATCCGGGCCGCCGACCCGGCGGTCCGCAGCGCCTCGTTCCGCACCTGCTGCGGCACCGCCGCGTCGTAGCCCGCGGCGAACATCCCGGCCGCGATCACCACGGCCAGCCCCGTCAACGGCGCGGCCACCGCGCGGACCCGGCGCACCGCCAGCACCGTCGCGACGAAGCCCACCGCCGCGCGCCGGGCCCGCGCCGCGAAGGCCGGTCCGGCCAGCAGCGGCGGCACCAGCCGCACCGTGATGATCCCCGCGCTGAACGCGAGCAGCGCCGGCGCCGCCACCGCGACCCAGTCGATCCCGCCGGACGCCGAATCAAGCCCCTGCGACCGCAGGAAGGCCAGGGCCCCGACCGCGCCGAGCAGCAGTCCGGCGTCCCGCACCGCGAGCCGGGCCCGCGCCTCGCCGCCGAGTCGCTCGCGCCGCTGCGAGGGCACCCGGTCGGTGTGCCGCCGCACCAGCACCAGCACGATCCCCACCGACACGACCGTGGCCAGCACCGCGCCGTACCAGGACTCCGACGCGTGCCGCGCCGTGGGCGTCGGCCCCGTCTTCAGCGCCACCGCGACCCCGACCGCCCCGGCCGCCGCCACGACCGCGCCGGTCTGTACCGCGAAGCGCGCGGCCAACCGCCAGGACGACGCCCCGCGCGCCTTGCACAAGGCGATCTCGGCGGACCGCCGCGCCACCGCCATCCGCAGCATCAGCAGGAACGCGGCCAGCGCACCGGCCACCGTCCCGCCGAGCACCAGGGCGTCCAGCGCGTGCCCGGCCCGCTGATCGGCCTCGGCCTGCGCGATCAGCTTGGGCAGCCCGGTCCACAACTGCATCGGATACGGCTGGCCGGTCGGGTCCTTCGGCGTGGCGCCGGTGCCGAACCGTTGCAGGTCCTGCATCCCGGCGCCGACCGCCGACAGATCGGAGTGGGCCAGCCGGTCCTGGTCCACGACGTGCTCCACGGTCACGACCACCGTGTCCGCAGACGCTTGTCCCAGAACGCTGACGACCGACGGATCGGCCACCACCACGTCGAGCATCCACACGTCGACCGGCGAGTCGCAGTCGTTGCGCGGCGGGTCGCAGGCCCGGGTGTGGACGGCGCCGAGCGCGTCGGGCGTGAACCCCCACACCGGGTCGTCGGCGGGCCCGGCCGGGACGAAGATCCCGCTCACCACCAGCTCCACGACCGGCGCCTCCGGAACCAGGACGACCGGCGCGTGGACCTTGTCGCCCACGCGCAGGCCCAAGGTGTCGGCGACGCTTTTGGACAGCGCGACCGGCACCTGCCACACCGGCAGCGGCCGCGGCGCCCCGGCGGGCTGCCCCGGGCTCCCGACCGGCGGCTGCGGATTCCCCTGCACCCCGCCGATCTGCCCGAACCCGGTCGGCGGCGGCCCCGGCGCCGCGGGCGCCGCGCCGGCGACGAACGAGACAGAGTTCTGATATCCGACCATCGCGACCGGCCGCGCATGCACCGGCATCGTGACCCCGGCCGGCGGGTCCAGCAGCCGCAGCGCGAACTCCTTCACCGCGGTGATCCGCGTCCCGGTGGTCAGCGCGCCGACCGCCGGCGGCAGCGACGACCGGCTGGCGTCCCCGACCGCCCGCAGCGCGGGGCCGTCCTCGACCGTCGGGTCCCCGGCCGGGACCGACCGCGTCAGCACCACGTTCCGCTGCGTGTGCAGGGCCTGGCCGGCGACGGCCGAGACCGTCGCGCTGTCCGAGGCGTCCATCTCGGCCGGCACCGCGGCCGCCGCCCCGGCGGTGACCGCCGCCAGCAGCGCCACCAGGGCCAGTACCGAGCGTCCGGCCCGCAGTTCGGCGATCCAGCGCACGCTCACCGTTCGGCCCCCGCCCGCAGCACCAGGCCCGAGGCCTCGTTCCGCCCGCGCAGCGCCGCGTAGGAGGCCCCGAACAGGAACAGCGCCGCGACGCCGACCGCCCCGACCAGCATCGGCCAGTCGACCACCTGATGGGCGGCCGGCGCCGGCGGCGCCCCGGTGTCGGTGAAGATCATGAACGACAGCTCCGATCGGATCGCGACGCCGGCCAGCACCAGCCCGGCCGCCGTGCCGAGCAGCACCAGCAGCGCCTGCTCGGCGAGCAGCATGGCCAGGGTCCGCCGCCGCGACAGTCCCAGGGCATTGAGAAGGGCCAACTCCACCGAGCGCTCCCGCAGCGTGGTCACGGCGTGCAGGCTGAAGCCGACGAGGATGAACAGCAGCGCCGCCGAGGCGCCGACCAGCAAGGTGATCCGGATCCCGGCGGCGAAGGGATCGTCGCGCAGCGCGGCGGCCAGGCTCTGCCGGTCGGCGACGTGGTGCGTTCCGGGATAGCGCGCCAGCACCGCCTGGATCCGCGCGTCCAGCTGTGAGGGCGAGGTCCCGGGCGCGGCGGCGGCCCACCACTCGGGGGCGTGGCCGTTGCCGTTCGGGGCGTCGCGCCAGGTGTAGAAGTCCTGCGGCAGCACCAGGACCGGACGGCCGGAGCCGGGGTTCCGGGTCGGGTCCGGATCCGCGCCGGGGATCGCGTCGAGCACTCCCACGAAGTGCAGCGTGACCTTCGCGCCGCCGCCCAGGCCCGTGGTCTCGTAGGTGTCGCCGACGTTCTTCCGCAATGCGGTGAGCAGTTGCGCGGAGGCCAGCGCCGGGACCGCGCGCACCGGCGGTCCCGAGAACAGCACGGCCTGGGCCGACGCCGACGGCGCGTCGATGCCGAAGCCGGAGTTCTGCCGCATCGTGAACAATTCAGTCCCGGTGTCCGCGGAGATGGTCATGGGCCCGGGATCCCGGTCGCGCAGCTTCGGCGAGCCCGCCCCGGCGCCGCCGGCCGGCTGCGGCTTGACGTCGCCGGGCCGCGCCACCGCGGTCCCGCCGGCGGTCAGGTCCGACATCCGGATCGTCACGTCCTCGTGCACGAACGCCGGCTGCGTCTGGGGATCCGGGCTGACGCAGTTCGGATTGGTGCTCGGGCACACCGGCTGCTTGTAGGAGAACAGAATGCTGAGCAGCCGCAACGGATACGCGACGGCACCGCCCCCGGGGTCGATCCGGCCGCCCAGCGTGTGCGGGGCGCCGTCGGGCGCGTCGATCGACCCGAGGTCGATCCAGCTCAGACCGCCGTGGTCGTCGGCGACCGCCGCGGTCGCGGTCATCGACCCCAGGCCGCTCGGCGCGCTGGCCGAGCTGTAGCGAACGGTCACCGCCAGCCGGTCGGGCCGGCCCGGCAACGGGATCCCGCCGGCGCGGCCGCGGGCGTCCCAGCCGTCCGCGGCCAGGGCGCCGGCCAACGCCGGCCAGGGCTGGGCGGCCTGGTCGGGGCGCAGCGTGAGGACTTTCGCAATACGCTGCGGATCGACGCCGAGCACGTCGGCGTTCACGGTGTCGGCGCTCGAATACCCCAGGCTCGCCGTGTCGCGGACCACCGCGGTCCCGACACCGGTGCCGGGCACGGCGGCCAGGCCGCCGAGCGTCCCGAGGCCGCCGGACGGGACGGTGGTGGCCCGGACGTCGGCGCCGACCGTGTAAGCGGCCTGATCCTGCGCGGAGCGGTCCGCGGAGGCCAGGAACACCGTGGCCTGCACACCGACCGCCACCGCCATGATGAGCAGGATCAGCGGCGCGGCATAGGCCCGCGCGGTGCGGCCGACCCGCCACCCGGCCAACGCTCCGATCGCGCCGCGACGCCGCGCGGCGAACCGTTCCAGCACCGCGACCAGCATCGGCAGCAGCCGCAGCGACACCAGCGCACCGGCCAGCAGCAGCACCGACGGCGCCACCGCCTGCGGGACGCCGAGCTGCCCGACCCGGGCGACGTCGGCGGCGTGCACCACCTCCCACAGCGCGGCGGCGCCGAGGACCACGACCATCACGTCCAGCCCGGCGCGCTGCACGGCGGTCCGCGCGGTGGACCGGCTCTTGGCGCGTTTGACCCCGACGAACGACAGCGCGCCGCCGAGCCCGGCGGTGGCCAGCAGCAGCACGGTCACCGCGGCCACGCCGAACGCGACCGCCCAATGCCCGCCGGAGATCGGCGGGCTGCCGCCGGTGGACCACCGGGCGGACGTCAACCGGTGGTCCAGCCAACGCGCGGCGTACGGCGCGACCAGCGCCGCCGGGACGGCCATCAGCATGCCCTCGGCCACACCGATCCGCAGCAGACCGGCGACGGAGGCCCCGCGGGCCCGCAGCAGACCGTCGGACTCCCGCCGGTACTCGGCGAGCAGCCGGGCGGTGAGCACCAGCGCGGTGGCGGCGAGCATCGCCAACTCCAGCACCTGCAACAGGTTCAGCCGGTCGCTGATCTGCTGGCCGGTGGTGATGCCGAGGGTGTGGGCCCCCAGCGTGTCCCAGACGGTGGGCTGGATCCCGTCCGGAGCCACGGTCCTCAGCACGGTGTCGAGCCCGCCGACCCGGTCGGTCAGCGTCTTGGCCTGCGCGCTGGTGACGGCCGCGAACAACGGCGTCGCGGCGTATCCCAGGGTCTTGATCTCCAGCACCGGACCGGCGGTGACGGTGGCGTCCACGACCAGCGGCCCGAACGTCGGCCGGTCCAGGTGGCCCTGCTGCTTGCCGAGGAACAGCTCGCGCTGCCAGAACGGCGCGTCGGTGTCCGTGGGCTGATACACGCCGGTGATCCGGAAGGTCGCCTTGGCCCCGTCCTGCCGGGAGTCCACGGTGACCGTGTCGCCGACGCTCCAATGCTGCGCGGCGGCGACCGCCTCCGGCACCGCGGCCTGGAACAGCGCTCCGGCGGCGGCGCCGGCCCCCAGCGGCCCCGGCCACGTCCCGGCCGTCAGCCGGGCGTGCGCGGCCATGTCGGAGGCCGACCAGAAGTACACGCCGACCTTGGGCGTGGCCGTGTCGACGCCGTACGCGGCGCTGGCGACGGTGGACCCGACATCGATCGGGATGTCACCGAAAGCCGCGGCGAACGTGCCGCGCACGGCGCTGTCCGCCTGAGTGCGGACGGCCGGATCGGTCGGCCACTTGGAGCCGGTGTCGTAGGCGGCGGCAATGGTGCGCGCGGCAGGCGGGATATCACTGAACGCCTTGCGCAGACCGTCCCGGTCGGCGGCGGCGGTGTGCATCCGGACCAGGGTGACGAGCACCAGCGCCGGGAGCAGCACCGTGACCGCCGCCGCCAGCAGCGTCGCCTGCGCGGCCGCACGCCGCCTGACCAGGCCCGAACCGCGGCTCACCGCTCGGTCTCGGGGCGGCGGACGGCGGTGGCGGCATAGCTCATGTGTCGAAGGACGGACTGATCACGCTCCGCCGTTGCGGCCGTTACCGAAAGGTGATGTCGCCCGCCTCGCCTCGATATCAGGAACCTGTTATTCGAACTCGGCCGCGCGCAGTCGCACCGACATCCGCTGCCGGCCGCGCGTGCCCGCCTCCAGCGCCACCCCGGCGCAGGCGCCCAGCACCGCGACGCCCGCGACCGGCAGCAGCCAGCCGTCGCTCGGCGCCCCCGGCACCACGTCCCCGAGCAGCGGCGCGAACGCCGTGCCCATGGCCAGACCGGCGGCCAGCGCGAGCAGCAGCAGGGGCAGCGTGATGGCCGGACCCAGCAACCGACCGCGGGACTCGGCCATCCCGAACACCCGCAGCAACAAGGCACTGTCCCGGGCGGCGGCGCGCGTGGCGCCCAACGTCTGCAACAGGCACAGCAGCGCGAAGCCGACGGACAGCAGTTCGGCCATCCGCAGCACGGCGTGCGCGGCGTCGGTGCGGGCATCGGCGTAGCCGGCGGCGACGACCTGTGCGTATGTGCCGGTCGGGTACCACGGCTGGACTCCGGGCAGCTTGCGCAACGCACCGAGGTCGGGGTGTCCGGTGATCCACACCGCGTTCGCCTTCGGCGCCGCCGCACCCAGCTGGTCGGCGGGAAGCACGACATATCCGGGCCCGAATTCGGCGCCGACAACGGATCCGGTGGGCAGGTCGGCGGTCCCGACCAGCTCGACATCGACGGCTCCGGTCCCGAAGTCCAGCGTGGCCCGGTCCCCGGCCAGCCGCGCCAGATCGGGCGACACCAACGCCGTGACCGCTCCCGGCCGCACCGGCCGGGACGGCCACCACTTCGGAAGGCTCCCGGAATGCGCGTCGGCCTCGCCGGCCGCGCGGCTTGTCAGGCTTCGAAGCTGCGCCGAGTCGGCGACGAGTACCGCGACGTTCGACGGCGCGTCCGGGTTGTCGCTCACGCCCGCGGCGCCGACGTAGGCGCCAAGCACCTGTCCGGTGCCGGGCAGCGCGGCGGCCCGAGCGGCGAAGCCGTCCGGGAGGAACACCTCGGCACCCCGGTTCAGCGCCGTCATGGCCCGATCCGGCACCGCCTCGACCCGGGCCCCGGCCCCGACCGCGTACAGCGCGTCGTCGCGCACGCGTTGTGCCACCGAGGAATCCAGCCGGGCGGCGAAGGTCGCGGCGGCGGTCGCCGCGACCAGTCCGGCCAGCGGCGCGGCCAGCACCCGCACCCGCCGCCCGGCCAGCGCGGAGGCGACGAACGGCAGCGTGCCACGGCGACGCCGCGCCACCCCGAACGGCACCGCCCACAGCACCGGCACGGCCCGCACCACGACCAGCGCCGCGGCGAAGGCGAGCAGCGCCGGGGCGGCGACCGCGAGCCAGTCTACCGAGCCCGATCCGTTCCGGGCCCCGCTGGTCCGCAGGACGCCGACGGCGGCCGCGGCGGCCAGCGGCACGGCGAGGTCGCGGACCAGGCGCGGCGTACGGGTACCGGCATCAGCTTCCTGCGGTTCCCGCCGGGCGGAGACCGGATGGTCGGCATGGGCCAGCACCCGGCCGAAGACGACGGCCCCGGTCGCCGGGGCCAGCACCGCCACGGCCGGCCAGCCGCCGACGCCACCGGCGGAGGCGACCCCGGCCGCGCAGGCCCCCAGGACCCCGACCACCGAACCGACGCCGACCACGAACCCTGATTGCACCGTGAACCGCGCCGCCAGCCGTCGGGGCGAGGCGCCCCGCGCCTTGCAGAGCACGATCTCCGCCGACCGGCGTGCGACGACCATGCGGAGCATCAGGAAGAACGCCGCGAGCCCTCCGGCCACCGTCGCACCGAGCACGACATAGTCCAACAACCGCGTTTGTCGTTCCGCGACCCCGGCCTTGCCCGCCAACTCGCCGAGCTTGGTGGACGGAGCGATGGGGAACCGGCCGCCGTCGTCGGTGGAGACATCCAGGCCGCGGCCCCCCACCACCAGCTCGTGCACGGCGCTCTGGACGGCGGTCGGATCGGCCTTCCGCATCCGGTCCGGATCGACGGCGAGCTCCATCTCCGCCGCGGCTGCCGGGCTGCCGGGGAGTGCGGCGGTGGCTGTGACCAAGGTGACCGCGGGAGCCAGAACATCCAGGCGCCAGACCGCCTGGGAGACCGCGCACGCCGGGTCGCGGACGTAGCCGTCGGGCCCGTCGGTGCCGCAGATCGACCCGATCCCCGGAGCGCGGCCGTGTTCGGCCACCGACCAGAACGGGGCGTCCGCGGTGTCCGGGGATGTGAACAGGCCGGAGACGGTGACGGTGAAGTCGAGGTGCCCACCGGTGAAGGTGGCGACGGTGTGCAGCACCGAGCCGACATGCAAGCCGAGGCTGTCGGCAGCGGATTTGCTGATCGCCACCTCGCCGTCGGCCTTCGCCGTCGCCGGGCTCGCGGCGCTGTCCACGTCCAGACGGACCTTCGTGACCGGCGCGGTCCCGGCGACGAAACGCACGTGCTGCTCATAGTCGTACGCCCGCACCGGACGCAGGTGGACCCGCAGTCCGCCGGGCCCGGTGAGGCCGTCGACCGGCAGTTCGGCCGTGGCCGCCACGGTGATGTCGGTCTCGGAGACGAGCCGCGTCAGCAAGGGCGGCATGCCGCCGAGGACTTTCGAGGTCACCCTCGGCAGGAAGGTGTCGTCCCACAAAGTGGAGGAGCCGGGAGCCAGCACGATGTCGCGGTCCTGGACCGGCGCCGCGCCCACGGTGTCGGCGATGATCGCGCGGTCGGAACGCTGTGTCTGATACGGAACCGCGGCGGCGGTGGCCGCCGTCGCCCCGGCGAACAAGGCCAGCAGCGCCAAGGCTCCGCGCACCGGCCGGGCCTCGGACCACCACCGCGGCTGCCGCCTCGACCAGTGTGTCGACCACTGTGTCGACCGTCTCGTCGACCGCCGCATCAGTCCACCTCCGCACGGAACGAGGCCCGCTCGGTCATGCCGAACGCGACGAGGACGGCCAGCGCCCCGAACATCGCGGCCGCGGCGCCCGCCACCGCCAGCGTCGGCCAGTCGAAGACCTGGACGGCCGGCGGTGTCGGCGGGGCGCCGGACGGGGTGAAGACCATGAGCTTGAACTCCGATCGCAGAGCGAGCCAGGCCAGGCCGAGGCCGGCCAGGGCGCCGAACAGCGCGATTCCCGCTTGTTCGGCGAGCAACAGCAGGGCGGCCCGGCGGCGGGTCAGGCCCAGCGCGTCGAGGATCGCCAGCTCCGCGGCCCGCTCGCGCAGCGCCGAGACCGTGTGCAGGGCCAGGCCCAGCAGCACGAAGGCGAGGGCGGCGGCGGTGCCGAGTTCGAGGGTCAGGCTGAAGCCGGCGGCGAACGGGTAGTCGCGCCGCGACGCGGTCTCGCTCTCCCGGTCCTCGACGACCGGTGGGCGCGGCAGACGCGCAGCGGTCAGAACCGTTCTGTACTGCCGGGCCACGGACAACGCGTTGCCGGCGCCGACCGCGGCCCACCATTCGCCGGTCATCGGCGCGAGCTGCTGGCCGTCGCCGGTGGGGCCGAGCGACGGCCGCTGGAGTTCGTGCGCCAGCAGGCCCAGCGGGACGATCAGCGCGTCCTGGGTCCCGGGGCCGCCGCCGGGCATCCCGGTGACGGCCGCGACGAACCGCAGCCGCACGGGCTGTTTGAACGCCGAGGTCAGGAAGGTGTCTCCGACGTTCTTGTCCAGAGCGGCCAACAGATGGCCGGTGGCGATCGCCGGAACGGTGACGGGTTGGCCGGTCGTCGCGGGCCCGAGTTCGAAGACCCGGCGCAGCTGATCGGTGGCTCGTTCGAGGTCTGATTCCCCGACCGGCTTGGCCGTCCAGCCGGCGGCCGTGTAACCGATGTGTTCGGTGTAGGTGAAGGCCGCGGAGCCGTCGGCGGCGGTCGTGATCACCGGCCGGCCGTCCGGCGCCTGGGAGGTGCTGCCCGGCCCGACGCCGCCGATGACGTCCGCGTCCGAGGCCTGATAAGGGATGCCGTAAGTCAGACCCTTGGGAAGGGCCAGAGGCTTGCCGTCGAAGGCTGGCGCGGTGAGGGCGATCGTGACACCGTCGGCCGGCGGCACCGCGACGACGGCCGGACACAGCGGCGGCGGAAAGCTCTCCGCGACCGAGGTGATCCGGATCGGATAGGCGGTCGCGGCCGGATCGAGGCGTCCGGTCAGCCGATGCGGGACGCCGTCCGGACGGTCCACCGTGCCGAGGTCCACGGAGCCGGGAAAACCATGGGCGTCGGTGAACTGGAGGACGACGTGCAACGCGCCGAGCGCGCACGGAGTGCCGGTGCCGGTACCGTCCCAGGTATAGGTGACGTCCGTGGACAACAGGCTCGGCGTACCGGGCACCGCGGCCCCGACAGCGCCGTCGGCGTCCCAGCCGTCACCCGCCAACAGGGCGCTGAGTTGCTGCCAGCTCTTGCCGCCGGCCTGGTCCGGGCGCAGGACCACCACGTTCTGCGATGCGGCGGGATCCAGACCGAGGACGTCGGCGGTCGGCGTGGTCTTGTCGAGGCCGCCCTGTGCGGCGACGGCCTGGCCGGTGCGCGTCAGCCGATAGGGCGCGCGCAGCGCGGCGAAACCGCCGCCGGTGCCGGGAACGGTCGCCAACGCGTGCATTGTCTGCGGAGAAGCCAGCGTCAGCCCCGAGGCCCGCACCTCGGCCCCGACGGCGTACCCGGCCTGGTCGGCGGCCGACCGCTGCTGGGAGGAGAGCAGCACACCGGCCTGCACCCCGATCGCGACCGCCACGACGAGCAGCGCCATCGGCAGCGCCTGGCTGCGCACGGCCCGGCCCAGACGCCAGCCGACCAGCGCGGCCAAGGCGCCCCGGCCGTGCGCGGCCAGCCGGCCGGCCGGGGCGGCGAGGAACGGCAGGATCCGGAGCACGGCCAGCGCGCCGGTGAACAGCAGCACCGCCGGGGCCACCACCTGCGGCCAGGGCAGAGCCCCGGTCCGGGCGGCGTCGCCCCCGGCCTGGAACAGCTCCCACAGCGCGGCCAGCGCGAGCGCCAGGACGACCAGGTCGACCGTGGCGCGTTGCAGGATCGTCCGGACCGCCGAGCGGCGGCGGACGCGCGCCACCGTGGTGTAGGACAGCGCCGAGCGGATGCCGACCCAGCTGAGCAGCCCGGCGGCCAGCAGTCCGCCGAGGCCGGCGACGACCCACTGCGCGGGCTGGAGCCGGTCGGCGTCGGTGCCCAGCCCGGCGGCGCCCGGGTCGCCGTGCGTCCAGGCCGCGCCGATGTGGCGCTCCGTCCAGGCCGCGAGCCAGGGGGCCAGCACGGCGCAGGGCAAGGCGAGCAGCAGGCCCTCGACCACGTGCACCCGGGTCAGGGCACTGATGGAGGAGCCGCGGGCGCGCAGCAGGCCGTCGCCGGCGTGGCGGCGGTCGGCCAGCGCGCGGGCGATCAGCGCCATCGCCGCCGCGGTGAGCACGCCGAGTTCGGCGGCGACCAGCCACTCCAGCCGCAGGCTGACGGTGGTGACGCCGACCAGGTCCGCGATCCGGGGCGCGAGGCGGTCGTCGAGGGAGGCGGCGAAATCGTCGGCGGTGGAGGAGCCGGGCACCCAGGCGTCGAAGGCGGCGAGCTGCCGGTCGAACCGCGGGATGCGGCCGGCCGGGAAACCCGCCGGATCGGGTTCGGCGGTCACGGTGGCCCGGGACAGCACCGTCCCCGCGCGGCCGGTGACCGCGGCGTCGACCAGGACCGGGGCCTGGTCGCCGTCGTGCTGCCAGAAGCGGTCGGCGGGATCGACGGGCTCGTACACGCCGGCGATCCGGAATCGCAGAACACTGTCGTGCTCCCAGCCCGAGCGGGTGGCGACCAGGTCGCCGAGCTTCCAGTGGTGCGCGTCCAGGCTCTGCCGGGAGACCAGCGCGGGAAAGTCGCCGTCGCCGGGGCCCGGCTCGGGCCAGGCGCCCTGCACCAGGCGCGCCTCGTCGCGCAGGCCGTCGCCGGACCAGAACGCCACGGCGTCCGTACCGCCGCCCTCCAGAACGTAGGGCCCGGACACGACGGTGGTCGCGATTCGGGCGCCGACACCGACGAAGGCCGCGTCCACCTGGCGGTGCAGTTCGGCGAAGAAGGCGGTGCGCTGGTCGGGCGTCGCCTGCCACTCGGTGCCGGATCCGTAGACCACCCGCACTGTCCGCTCGTCCGGAGCCATCGTCTTCAACGCGCTGCGCACGGCCGCGGCCCGCACCGCCGAGGCGTGCAGACCGATCAGCGTGACCAGGACCAACGCCGGGAGCAGCACCGCCACCACGGCGGCCAGCAAGGTGCGTTGGGCGGCGGCACGACGCAGCAGCAGACGGGCAGAGCTCATGCGGTTTAGGACGAGAATCCGGTACGCGAAGTTGCGTCCGTTATCGAACGGTGATTGTCACAGGAGGCTGATACCTTCGGCCCGGACCCCCGGGAGGCCGAAATGCTGCTGCGCAATGTCGCACCGACCGACATCGACGCCTATGTCGCCATGCGCTGCGACCCGGTGATGATGGCCGAGCTCGGCGGCCCGCAGCCGCGCGAGGGCATCGATCCGAAGGTCGCCAAGGACGTCGCGGACGCCGAGGCCGACGTCAGCTGGATCAAGATGATCGTGCTCGACGAGACCCGGCCGCGGGAGGTGGCCGGGACGGTCACGCTGTGGCGCAACCACCACGGCGACGACTTCTTCTCCGAGATCGGCTGGATGGTCCTGCCCGGCCACCAGGGCCGGGGCATCGGCAAGCGCGCGGTGGCGGCGCTGTTGGCGGACGCCCGCGCCGACGGCCGCTGGGGATTGGTGCATGCCTTCCCCGGAGTGACCAACGCCCCGTCGAACGGCATCTGCCGGTCGCTGGGCTTCGAGCTGCTCGGGGTGGAGGAGATCGAGTTCGCCGGGCGCCTGTTCACGTCGAACCATTGGGTGGTCGACACCGGCAGCGGGTGACGCGGGGCCGGTCGGAGAGCGTGCGCTCCGGCGGGGCTCGGGCTCGTTTCCGGGCTCGCTCCCGAACTCGCTCCCGAACTCGTTCCCGGACTCGTTTCCGGCCTCGCTCCCCGGCTCAGTCCGGCAGGCGCACACCGTTTCCCGCGTCGAACAAATGCAGACCCGCTCCCTGGCGCACGCCAAGGACCACGCTCTCACCCTTCACCGGCACCGGGCCGCCGGAGTGCCGCACCACCAGGTCGCTCTCCACACCGTCGACGACCGTGCGCGCGGTCACCAGATAGTCCCGGCCGGTGTCGCGGACGAGGACCGCCGTGGCCCGGATGCCCTCGGCGCCCTCGGCCCCGACCGCGAGGTCCTCGGGCCGGATGCCGATGACGACCCGGGGCCCGGTCAGCGCCGCGGCCTGGGCCGGCGTCAGGGCCAGGGCCAGGCCGCCGAGCCGGGCGACACCGTCGGCGGCCGGCGCGGTGACCAGGTTCATGCCGGGCTCGCCGAGGAACTGGGCGACCGCGATCGTCGCCGGGGCCGCGAAGACCTCGGCCGGGGTGCCGAGCTGCTGCACGCGGCCGCTGTCCAGGACCGCGATCCGGTCGGCGATCTGCCACGCGTCGACCGAGCTGCAGGTCGCGTAGAGGGTGGTGATGCCCAATTCGCGCTGGAGCGCCGCGATCGGGGACCGGCCGCGCATCATCAGCGGCGTGCCGGAGCCGGCCAGCGGCTCGTCCAGGCACACCACGTCCGGCCGCCGGACGATCGCCCGGGCCATGGTGGTGCGCTGGCGGACGTCGTAGCCGACCGCGTCCGGCTTGGAGTTGAGATGGTCGGCCACCCCGCACAGCTCCGCGACCTGCTGGACCCGGGCCGCCGCGGACTTCACCGAGGACTTGCGCATGGTCAGCGGGAGCGCGATGTTCTCGCGGATGGTCTGGTTCGGGAACAGGGCGAAGCCCTGGAAGATCATCGACACGCCGCGCTTGTCCGGGGCGGTGCGGCCGACGTCCTTGCCGCCGATCAGCACGGTGCCCCGGTCCACGGGCTCCAGGCCGGCCAGCATCCGCAGCAAGGTGCTCTTGCCGCTGCCGGAGGGGCCGGTCAGGACGAGCAGCTCGCCGTCGCGGACGTCGATGCTGACGCCCTCGACGGCGGGCCGCCACGCCCCGTGGAACACCCGGGTGGCGTCGATGAAGCGGACGTCCGCCACGGTCTCGCGCTCTCCTGCCTGCTGCCTGTGGCCCTGCGGATCTGCTAGCCCTTGACCGAGCCGGCCATGAGCCCTTGCACGAAGTATCTCTGGAAGGCGAAGAACACGATAAGCGGCACCGACAGCGACAGGAACGCGCCCGGAGCCAGGATGTCGATGTTGCTGCCGAACTGCCGCATGTTGGACTGCAGGGCGACTGTCAAGGGCTGGGTTTTCACGTTGGAGAAAACCAGGGCCACAAGGAGGTCGTTCCACACCCACAGGAACTGGAAAATGGCCAGTGAGGCGATCGCCGGCAGCCCCAGCGGCACGATCACCTTGCGGAAGATCGTCCACTCGCTGCCGCCCTCCATCCGGGTGGCCTCCAGCAACTCGCGCGGGATCGCCGCGAAGAAGTTGCGCAGCAGGTAGATGGCGAACGGCAGGCCGAACCCGACGTGGAACATGACCACGCCGAGGATGGTCCCGAAGATGTGCAGCTTGTTGTAGAGCGAGGCCACCGGCAGCAGCGCCACCTGGATCGGCACCACCATCAGCCCGACCACGACCACGAACAGCCAGTCCCGGCCGCGGAAGTCGATCCAGGCGAAGGCGTACGCCGCCAGCGCCCCGAGGAACACCACCAGGACCGTGGCCGGCACGGTGATGAGCACCGTGTTCCACAGCGACTGGATGATGCCCTTGTTCCCGAAGATGTCGGTGTAGTCCTTGAAGGTGAGCTGCGCCGGGTGCGTGAACACGGTCCACCAGCCGCTGCCGGTGATGTCCGAGGCCTTCCGGAAGGAGCTGATGAACAGTCCCAGGGTCGGGATCAGCCAGACGACGCCGACGAGCAGGACGACGATGTAGAGCGCGCCGCCGGTCAGGCGTTTAGCGATGCGAGTGCCCAGCGGTACTTGGCCTGGTACGGCTACCGGTCGCGTGACGCTCATCGTCCCTCCTTCTTCTCGTTGCGCAGGCGGCGGATGTTGAAGTACATGGCCGGCAGCACCAGCACATACAGGAACACGCCGATCGCGCTGCCGAGGCCCTGGTCCTGGGCGCCTCCGAACGAGACGCTCCACATATGCACGGCCAACACATTCGCGTCGGGAAGCGTCGAGCCCGGTGCGATGACGTAGACCAGGTCGAACACTTTCAGCACATTGATGATCTGGGTGACCATCACCACCAACAGCACCGGCGCCAGCAGCGGCACCGTGATGCGCCAGAAGATCTGCCGCTCGTTGGCGCCGTCGACACGGGCCGCCTCCTGGAGCTCCCGCGGGATCGACGCCAGCCCGGCCGCGATCAGCACCATCGCGAATCCGGCCCAGATCCACAGATAGGAGGCGATGATCGCCGGTGTGACCAGGCTCGGTCCCAGCCATTGGATGCCCCGATAGGGCTCGGCGAAGTTGCTCCCCGGGATCTCCAGGGCGTAGCTCGCGCCGGGTTTCAGGCCTTTGATGGTGAAGGTGCCGTCGTTGTGCGCCGAGGCCGAGCCCGCCGACTTCCCGGTGGCGGGGTCGACCGCCTTGACCGAGATCCCCGGCATGCCCTTCTTGCCGGCGTCGATGTGGTTCGGCGTCCCGCCGCCGCCGTAGATGATGTCCAGCCAGATCGTGCCCTCGATCTGGTCGGCCGCCGGCTGCGCGGCCGGGGCCGCCGCCTGCTGCGCCTTGCCCGGCAGCTTCGCGGCCTGGATGCCGACCAGCGGCACGTTCGCCACCGAGCCGGCCGGGTAGGTCCGCACCGAGCTGAACGAGCCGCCGGCGACCGGCTTGGCCAGGTCCGTCCGCGGGTGCGCGCCGGGATACTTCGACGACGGCGCGAACGTGTCGTGGATGCCGACGGCCACGGCGTTGGCCACGCCCTGGTTCGGGTCCTGCTGGTAGACCAGCTCGAAGATGACGCCGGCGGCCAGGAACGAGATGGCCATCGGCATGAAGATGATCGCCTTGAACGCGGTCGACCAGCGGATCTTCTCACTGAGCAACGCGAACATCAGGCCCAGCGCGCAGGCGATGGTAGGCGCGCAGACGACCCAGATGACGTTGTTCTTCAGTGCTTTGAGCGTGGCGTCGTCGCTGAACAGGGTCTTGTAGTTGTGCAGGCCGACCCATTTCGAGCCGTCGTGGTCGTGCAGGCTCAGCCAGATCGAGTCGATGGCCGGATAGATGATGATGGCCAGCAGGATCAGGGCGGCCGGGATCAGGAAGCCGGCGCGCACGCGGACCGGGATCCGCAGCGGGCTGGGGCCGCCGTGCCCGGCCAGCGGGTGCGGGCCGGAGGGCAGGGCCGGCTGCGCCAGGGGGAGGCCGGCCGGGAGCGGGGTGGGCGGTCCCGCCGCCGGGGAGGGGGGATCCCCGGCGGCGGGCGACGCGGACAGGCTGTCTTCCATGGCTACTGCCAGGTCTCCTTGGCCGCGTCCTTCTCCAGCTGGGCGGCGGCCGCGTTCGGGTCACCGCTGCTGAGGAAGTCCTGGAGGTCCTTCCACTCCCCGGCGCCCTTCGTGCCGCCGAAGCCGGCCGGCGCCTGGTCGGACATGTCGAACCGGAAGTTGTCGCCGGCGCCGACCAGCATCTGCGCCTCGGCCTTGGTGGTGTCGTCCGGGTAGGCGCTCACCGGCACGTTCTTGTCCGGGGACAGGAAGCCGCCCTGCGAGGCCCAGGCCTGCGCCGCCTCCGGCGAGGCCAGGAACTGGATGAACGCCATCGTCGCCGGGTTGTCGTTGGTGGCCAGCGCCGCGTCGCCGCCGCCGACCACGAAGTTCGCCAGCGAGCCGGCCGCCGGGAACGGGAAGAAGGCGGCGTCGGCGCCCAGCTTCGCCTTCGTGGTGCTGGTGATCACCGATCCGGCGAAGTCGCCCTCGTAGGCCATCGCGGCCTTCGGCGGGGCGGTGAAGGTCTGCGTGATCGAGGTGTTGAAGTCGGTCTGCAGCGCCCCGGTCTTGCCCCCGGCCAGCAGCTTGTCGTTGCCGAACAGCTGCTTGAGCGTGGTCAGCGCCTGCACCACCGTCGGATCCGTCCACGGGATCTTGTGGTGCGCGAGCTTGTCGTAGTTGTCCGGGCCGGCCTGCGAGAGGTAGACGTTCTCGAACCAGTCGGTGAGCGTCCAGCCGTCCGCGCCGCCGACCGACACCGGGGTGATGCCGGCGTCCGACAGCGTGCCGGCGGCTTTGATGAAGTCGTCCCAGGTCTTCGGCGGGGTGACGCCGGCCTGCTGGAACTGCGCGGTGTTGTACCAGAACGTCGACTTGTTGGCGGCCTTGAACATGATCGAGTAGACCTTGCCGTTGACCGTGCCCAGGGTCTTCCAGCCGGCCGCGTAGTTCGCGTCGATGGTGCTCAGCACGCTGTCCGACAGCGGCTTGATCTGCCCGGCCTGCGCCAGCTGCGCGATGGCCCCGGGCTGCGCGACCAGCGCCACGTCCGGCGCCCCGCCCCCGGCGAGCTTGCTCTTGAGCACCGTGACCGTCTGGTCGCCCGCGCCCTGGTAGCTGACCGAGGCGTGGGTCTTGGCGGTGAAGGCGTCGATCACCTTCTGGAAGGACTTCTGCTCCTCGCCGGACCACTCGGCCAGCACCTGGATCGACTTGCCGGACAGGTCCGGCAGCGCCGTCCCGGACGCCGACGAGGACGAGGAGGAGGCCGGCCCGGACGCCGAGGACGAGGACGTCGTCCCGGTGGTGCCGGCCGACGGCTTGGAACTGCTGGAGGAGCAGCCGGCCAGCGCCAGGCCGGAGGCGAGTCCGACGGCTATCGCAACCGTGACGGACCGGTGGGTGCTTGCGCCCATGATCAGCCTTCTTTCATCAACGAGAGTGAGGGGTCTGTGTCGCCTGGAACGGAGCCGTTGTGTGGGGACCGTAAAGCCGACGAAAAGAAGCCGTCAAGGATGTTGCTATTCCGTGATGACCGAACAAATTCCACCGAACTAACCAGGGTCTCTACCCCCTTATTTGTTTGATCCTTGACTAATGGCGACCCCTGACACATCCTTCAATCCCATGAGGACCCCACTCCCGGAGTCCCGCGCCGAGCGCAGCCGGATGGCCGTGGTCCGCCTGCTGCGCGAGCAGGGGACGATGAGCCGCGCGGACATAGCCCGGGCCGTCGGCCTGTCCCGCTCCACGGTCTCCGGCATCATCGCCGCCCTGGTGGAGGACGACCTGGTGGTCGAACTGGAGGCCCGCCTGGCCCCGGCCGGCGGCGGCGCCGGCCGCCCGGGCGCCGCGGTGATGCTCAACCCCGCCAGCGGCGAGGCCATCGGCGTCGACTTCGGCTACCGCCACGTCCACGTGATCATCGCCAACGTCGCCCACGCCGTGCGCATCGCGAAATCCGTCCGTCTCCCGGTCGACTACGAACCCGGCCAGGGCTTCGACCTCGCCGCCGACCTGGTCCGCACCGCCATCGACGAAGCCGGCACCGACCCCAGCCGCATCCTCGGCGTGGGCGTCAGCGTCCCCGGCCCCTTCGACACCCGCCGCGGCGTCCCGAACAGCGGCATGCCCTCCCCCTGGAGCGGCATCCCGGTGGCGGCCGAACTAGGAGCCCGCCTGGGCCTCCCGGTCCTGGCCGACGGCGACACCAAACTGGGAGCCCTGGCCGAACGCCGCTGGGGCGCGGCCCGCGGCTGCGACGAATTCGTCTACATGAAACTCCACGGCGGCGTAGGAGGCGCCTTCGTCTCCAACGGCCGCCTGGCCCGAGGCGCCACCGGCGGCGCCGGCGAGATCGGCCACCTGATCGTCGACGCCAACGGCCCCCTCTGCCGCTGCGGCAACCGCGGCTGCCTGGAAACCTTCGTCGGCCTCCCGGTCGTGATGCGCGCCCTCGAACCCGCCTACGGCGACCGCCTGACCCTCCGCAACGTGATCACCATGGCCTGGCAAGGCGACCGAGGCTGCATCAGAGCCCTGTCCGACGCCGGCTCCATGGCCGGCCGCGCAGTAGGCATGCTCGGCAACATCCTCAACCCCGAAACAGTCATCATCGGCGGCGCCCTCTCCGCCGCCGGCGAACTCCTGATGGGCCCCCTCCGCGAAGCCGCCGCAGCCGCCTCCCTCCCCCTCGCCGGCGACGCGATGACCATCCAGGTGGGCTCACTGGGACCGCAAGCCTGCGCACTGGGAGCGGTGGCGATGGTGCTCGGCGAGACGGATGAGAAGCTGCTGGCGGCGATGGGGTCTTGAGGAGCAGCCACCACCGCGACCGGTCGCCCCGCCACCACAACAACAGTTCGCCCCGCCACCACCTCAACCGGCAGCGGCCAGCCAGTCCCGCCACCATCACAACCCGTCGCCGCACCACCAGCGCGACCGGCGGCGGCCAGCAGAACCGGTCGGCATCGAAACTGGCCGCCCACCGCATCACCACCGGCGGCTGCTGGCAGAACTGTTCAGCCTCGCGACCGTTCGCACCCCTGCCAGCATCACAACCGACAGCGGCCAGCAAAACCTGTGGTCATCGCAACCGGTCGCCCCGGTTTTGCTTTGCCCCAAAGTTAGGTCTTCGGTTCCGGTCTTTCCGTCGCTTCGGCGGGCGCAGCCAATCGCGCCGCCCAGGCGGTGTCAAGGCTCGCATCAGCCGGGGCACGGCACCCAAAGGGTCGCCTTGAT
>NZ_BAAAQN010000072.1:0-57547 GCF_039531695.1 Catenulispora yoronensis | reverse complement strand
GCGGGCGCAGCCAATCGCGCCGCCCAGGCGGTGTCAAGGCTCGCATCAGCCAGGGCACGGCACCCAAAGGGTCGCCTTGATACCGCCTGGGCGGTGTGATTCCTTCAGGCGACGATGCGACGGAAAGGCCGGAACCGAAACCGGAACCACAGCGCAAAGCCGCACCGACCCGCCTGGCCCACTCTTTCCAGAGCGAGGCCCTCCCCGGAGGGGCCGCCGGAGGCGCAGTTGACCTTGACTGGCCCTTGATCTGGCCTTTCACCCACAGCGACACGGCTCTCGGAGATCGACAGCACCCCCCACCCAACGACCGCCACCGACCAGTCAGCACCATGGCCGAAGGTCGTCAAAAAAGCTCTTAAGCAATACCCCCTACCGCCAGCCGCCGGATTGTAGGCGACCCCGCCACTCCCCGCCCAGCTCGCGATACCCGCGTGCCGCTTTCTCCCCGCCGAACGGGTAGATATCAGTGGTCTGTCAGTACTGCCTCCGCGACCTGGAGCACACTCGATCGCATGACCGAGCTTCGCGCCACGTCCCCGGACGGCTACCCCGTCACCGCCCGCGACACAGGCTCAGGGCCACGCTCCACATACTTCGAACACACCGATCACACTGACCACGCCAACGGTTCCACCAGCCCCAACGGCGCCGCCAGTTCTACGGACTTCACTGGCTCCACCGGCTCTACCGGCTCCACCGGCTTCACCGGCTCCGACAGCGCCAACGGCTCTATCGGCTCCACCGGCCCTACCGGCTCCGACAACGCCAACAGCGCCAACAGCTCTACCGACTCCACCGGCTCCACCAGCCCCACCGACCTCAACAGCTCCCACAGCTCCAACCACTCCGAAAGTTCAAAACCCCCCACCACCCCCACCACCCTCCTCATCATCCACCCCGGCGGCGGCGACCTCACCTCCTGGGACGCCGTAGCCACCCTCCTCCGCCCCGACTTCCGCGTAGTCCAACCCCAGCGCCGCATCTACGCCCCCGGCGCCGACATCACCCTCCCGCACTCAGTCGCGGTCGAAGCAGCCGACGTCCTCGCCATCACCGAAATCCTCGAACCCCCGATCGTCCTGGTCGGCCACTCCTCCGGCGCGGTAGCAGCCCTCGAAGCCGCCTTGGCCACGCCCTCCGCCTACGCCGGACTCGTCCTCTATGAACCTCCCCTCCCGACCCGCTCCCTCGTCGGCGGCGCAGCCGTCGTCGAAGCGCGCGCGGTATTCGAAAAGGGCGACCCGGTCGAGGCGATGCGCATCCACCTGCGCGACATCGTGCGCTTCCCGGGCGACCTCGTCGACGCGATGCTGGCCGACGAACAAACCCAGCAAGCCTTCACCACCCACGCCGGCGCGCAGATCGCGGACGCCGAGGCAATCGACGCACTCGGCGTCGGCACCGAACGCTTCGCCGCGCTGGACGTACCAACCGTACTGATCGAAGGCGACACCAGCCCGGCCCACCTCCGCGAACGCCTGGCAGACCTGGCCGCAGTCCTACCCGACGCGGAAGTCGTCACGCTCGCCGGCCAGGGACACATCGCCCACATCGCCGCCCCGGACCTCCTGGCCGAGACGGTACGCAGAGCAGCGCGGCGGTTCGTCGCCGCGCACGAGTCGGAGGCGGCCAACAGGGGGTAGTGGTGGGTGGCCGGGCCCCGCCGCTCGGCCGCTCACCTGGTGCCGTCGCCGGAGGGCACTGCGAAGGGGGCTTCGCAGTGCCCTTTTCTTTCTTTTTCCTTTACAAGCACCACCGACCACCAGCAATCGGCATCGACAGCCGGCAGCTCGACTTTCGGCAGCTCGACAACTCGACGGCCGGCGGCCGGCGGTCGGCAGTCAGCAGTCAGCAGTCCCAGCTCAGCAGTCAGCAGTTCGGGTACCGGCAGTCAGGGCAGTCAGCTACCGGCGCCAACCACCAACCACCCCCTCACCCCACCCTCCCCCCAACAACCCCCGCCACCGCCCGCAAAACCCCCTCCGAAACAGCCGCCGGCCCCCCAAAAACCTCCACCGCCCCACCCCCCAAAGCCGCCGCCATCCCATGCAACGCAACCCCCGTATACCCCGGCAACCCCCCCGGCTCCGTCAACAACAACGGACTCCGCGCCGCCGCCACCATCCCCGCCCCCGTCAGCGCATCAGCGAACTGCGTCCCCGTCGCGACCCCCACCGTCATCGGCGCCGGGAACATCCCCGCCACCCGTGCCGCCGTGTCGTACCGGTCCCGCCCCGCGAACTCCGCCCCGCGATCCACGTTCCACAGCCGTGCCCCCGTAACCGCCGCGACCGCCTGTCCGCCGACCGCCGCCACCGAGTGCGCATGCGCCGCGTAGTCCGCCACCGCGGGCGACATCGTGCGGTCGTTCGTCAGCAGAATCGCGGCCGGTGTTCCCGTCCCGCCGCCGAACACGCTCGCCAGCGGGCCCGCCGACAGCGCGTCCGGGAAGTCGTTGCCGGTCGCCAGTACCACGTTGCCCGTCGGGTTGCCGATCTCGTCGGCGATGGCCAGCGACGTCTCGAAGCGGTCCGACCCCGACACCCGCCGTACCTGCAACCCCGGCAGACCCAGCGCCGCGACCGCCTTCGGCGTCACCGCGTTGACCCCACCCAGCACATACACGATCCCCCCGGGCGCCAGCACCCGCTTGATCTCAGCCGTCACCCGCGCGTCGCCGCCCGCCGACGGCGTCAGCAGCAGCGGCGCCCCCTTCTCCGTGGCCAGCGGAACCCCGGCCAGCGCGTCCGGGTAGTTCTCGCCCGTCGCCAGGACCACCGCGGGGGCCGACCCGGCCTTCGGGAACGACGTCTGCGACACCCGGATCGCCGTCGCGTACCGGTCCGACCCCCACAACCTGGTCACCACCGGCGCGTTCGGCGCGGGCGGGCTCCCCACCGCCACCGAACCCACCCTCGCCAGGTAGTCGTCCGCCGGCGAACCGAGCCCGGTCGCGGTGTCGTACCCAGCCCCCGCCACCAGCGACGAATCCTGCCCGGCCCGATACAGCACCCCCCGCGACGGGTCGACCGTCGACACGTGCACGCCCTCGATCACCTGCGGCAGCCCCGCCGGGTGCGCCGTCACGTCGTGGAACGCCGAGCTCCCGCTCAACCCGTACAGCGCCGGGTTCGCGAACCCCACCGCGTGCCCGGCCGCCTGCTTCGCATCAGCCTGCAACGCCGAGAACTCCGGCGCCGCGACCGACGTGCCGCCCATCCCGCCCTCGCCGTACACCCCGGCGGTGTCCATCCCGGTCACCCCGACCAGCACCGACGTCGCCAGCGCCCCGTTCATCGCGACATCCGGCACGGTCCGCATCGGCCGCGTCGTCCCGTGCCCGCTCGACGTCTGCGCCGCCAGCCCCGCCGGCACCACCCCGGCCTGGTACCAGGGCTGCTCGACGTCCTCCGACGTCCCCCCGCCCCCGCCGAAGTAGAACGCGAACGGCACCCGCTGCCCCGGCACCGCCTGCCACGCCGCGTCGCCCTGCCGCGCGATCGCGACCCGGTCGCCCATCGCGGCCTCCCACGCGTACCCGCCCTGCGCGTCGGTCCCCAGCGTCGTCCCGCCGACCGCGGTCACCCACTGCGAACTCGCCGGCCACTCGGTCTGCCGCCGCGCCGAGTCCGGCGCGCAGTTCGCCCCGCCGGCGGCGTTGGCCGGGTCGTCGTCCCCGCAGTCGCCCGTGGAGAAGTCGAACCCGATGCCCTCCAGCGCGCCCTTCTGGAAGATCCGGTCGTACGCCGGTATCAGCGCCGGATCCAGGTCCTGCCCGTCCGACGTGTGCATGATCTCGCCCCACGAGTTCGAGACCACGTCCGCCAGGTGCCCGTCGACGATCTTCGCCTCGGCCGCCATCAGATCCGCGTCGGTGCACGAGTTCGCACCGACATACAGAATGTTCGCGTCCGGCGCCAAACCGTGCGCCATCTCGACGTCCAGCGCCTCCTCACCCGACGGATCCCCGCACGACACCGCGTTCGGGTTGTTCGGGTCCGGCTGGAGCGTCCACTGCGACCGGTCGTACATCTCGTTGTACTGCCCCGCCGCGAACGGCGCGTCACCGTGCGCCTTGGCATACGTATCCGCGTCGCCCCGCATCGTCGAGGAGGCGTACCAGTCCACGATCGCGATCGTCGCGCCCTTGCCGGTCAGCCCGGACTTGGTCACCCCGTAGGCGTCCCGCAGCTGCTTGGGCGTGTAGGAGCACGGCAGCAGCGGCGTCGGACCGGGATTGGTCCCGGGCGGAAACGCGCTGGTGCTCCGCTCCCCCCAATACGCCGAACAGTTCTGGTCCACGGCCGCCGCCGCGTTGACCTTCGCCGAGTCCGCGTGCACCCGCACCGAAGCCTGCATCAGCCCCGACACGCCGGAAACGTAGTCGGCCACCGCGGCCGGGACGACGGCGGCCGAAGCGGCGGCGTACTCCACCGAGCCGTTGGGCCGCTGGTAGTTCTTCAGCTGCGTGCCGAACGCGCGCTGCACAGCGGCCGAGTCGCCGACCGCGTCGATCCAGTCGCTCTGCACCCCGGAGATCTTCAACCCGGCCCCGGTGAGCCAGCCCTGCACCGCCGCGACCTGCGCCGGCGTCGCTCCGAACCGGGCCTTGACCTCGGCCGGCGACAGGTACTGCCGGTAGGCCGGGCTGCTCGGGTCGGCGGCGGCGCGCGCCGCCGCCGCCAGTCCCGCCGGGTCCTGTCCCGTCAGGTAGACCCGGGTGCTGATCAGCTTGGCGGCGGGCAGCGCGCCGCGGTCGGTGGCCGCGGTGGCCCATGCCGGGTGGGTCTCGGTGAGGACCTTGTTGCGGTTCTTGTGCGGCGTGTCGGCCTGCGCGGGCGTTGCGGAGGCGGACGCGGCGACGAGCGCGATGGCGACGGGTATCGCCCCGGCGATCACCGCGTGCGCACGCCGCGGCTGGGCGGCGTTCGGCATGGGTGGTTCCCTTTCCCCTCGAATGGCACGCCGTCCGGCTGCGCGAGACCGAGCAGCAGGCCTCACGGAGTTCCCTCAGGGACGGCGACCTTGTTTATCGATTCAAGACCTTGGCGAGCAAGCTGCCGATAGAGGTTGTGACCGGTTCGTGTCGTCCCGGGGCGGCGGGCGGTCTTCGCCACGACCTCCGCGTGACTCGGAGGCGAAATTCGGGCGAATTCGTCTCGCCGTCCTGTTCGAGCACGCACATACCCTAGACCACTGGCGGAACGGCTCATCGATTTCGGATATGCGCCATGTCTCAGATACGACAGGGCCTTAGCATTGACGGACCCAACGGGCATGGGTGCGGAAGAGGTGGCGTCGTGCTGAAGATTCTGGGCGTCGGGGAAACCGGAGAGCGCATATACCGCACGCTCCTCGGGGTGGCGTCGGCCACCGCCGGTGAGTTGGCCGAGCTGATGTCCACGCGGCTGGACGTCGTGGAGCGGGAGGTCACGGCGCTGACGGCGCTGGGCCTGGTGTCGGCCGGCGACGCCAAGCCGCGGCGGTTCTCGGCGGCGCCGCCGGACGTCACGCTGGAGAGCCTGGTCCTGCGGCGTCAGGCCGAGTTGGCCGAGGTGCGGGGCGAGTTGGCCGGGCTGGCCCGGACCTACCGCGACGCGCGGCGGGTGCAGAGCAGCGACGAGGTCATCGAGATCGTGGTCGGGGCCGAGGCGCTGACCGAGCGGGTGCTGCACATGAACCGGACGGCGCGGTTCCAGCACCTGGGTTTCGTCAAGCCGCCGTTCCAGGCCATCGGGCTGGAGGACACCGAGGCGCTGACCAATCCCGAGGTGGCGTACCGGACGGTGTTCGACCGCGAGGTCATGGCGTATCCGGACTTCCTGCGGGCGCTGCGCGCCGGCGTCGGGCCGGACGACCAGGTGCGGCTGCATCCGGCGCTGCCGATGAAGATGGTGATCACCGACCGCTCCACGGCGCTGCTGCCGCTGGTCAACGATCCGGCGGCGGGCCCGAGCGCGGTGGTGGTGCGCGGCGGCGGCCTGCTCGACGCGCTGGTGGCGCTGTTCGACCACTACTGGGCCGCGAGCGTGCCGCTGCCGTTGGACGACCGGGAGGCCGCGGCCGGCCCCGGGCCGTCGCCGGACGACCTGCGGATCCTGACACTGCTGCTGGCCGGGGCCACGGACGCGGCGGTGGCGCGGCAGCTGGACGTCAGCGTGCGCACCGTGCAGCGGCGGGTGACGGAGATGATGGCGGAGGCCGGGGTGTCGACGCGGATCCAGCTGGGCTGGCACGCCGCGCGCAACGGGTGGCTCTGACGGGCCAGTGGTCGGCGCTTCCCCAGGTACTTCGCCAAAGGTGCGTCCGGCTGCTTCGGGGCGCTTCGGTGCACTTCCGGGTGCTTCCGGATGCCCCGCCGGGGTGCTTTCCCCGCCGGAAACAGCCCGCATTTCCTGATCGCGTCATGACCGACATGCGACAGCGCGAAGCGTAGCGACCGGCGAGGACCGGGCTTGATACTCCCGATCATGTCCTCTCAATGGGAAGAAAGCTGATGCGCACCCTTCGCGCATTGACGGCCGCGGCTGTCGCCGGCTCGCTGCTGTGGCCCGCCGCGGCCGTGGCGGCGGCGCCGTCGGCCCCGGCCTCCGTACATCCCGGCACCGGCGCCGCCACCCAGGCGCCGACGTCGGACAGCGCCATCGTCGGCGACCGCCACACGGTCACGCTGATCACCGGCGACAAGGTCGTCGTGGGGAAGAACGCACAAGGCAGGCCGGACGCGGAAGTGGTCAGCCAAGTGCGGGGCACCGACTCCATAGCCATTTTCAGCAACAGTCAGGGCGTGTTCGCGATCCCGAACCAGGTTCTGCCGTATCTGGGCAGCGGGCAGCTCGACCGGCGACTGTTCGACGTCAGCCTGCTGGCCGAGGACGGCTATGACGACGAGCACTCCGCCGCCGTGCCGCTGATCGCCACGTATCCGCAGCGCCAGGGCCTGGCGCCGATGGCGGCGCGCCCGGTGCCCGAGCACTCGAAGGCGGTCGCGCAGCTGCCGAGCGTGTCCGGGGTCGCGCTGAGCACGGCGAAGACCGAGGCCGGCGCGTTCTGGCAGCAGCTCACGGGGGCCGGCGCGACGGCCGACACGACATCCGGCACGACGTCCGGCGCGACATCCGGCCAGTCCCCTGTGACGCCCAAGGCCGCCACCGCCGCCGGCGCCAACGCCTCGGTGGCAGCAGGCCTGTCCGCCGCCGCCCAGAACCCGCCCCTGTCCGGCGGCATCGCCAAGCTCTGGCTCGACGGCAAGGCGAAGGCCGCGCTGGACGTCTCCGTACCGAGCATCGGCGCGCCGCAGGCCTGGGCCGAGGGCTACGACGGCACCGGCGTGAAGATCGCGGTGCTGGACACCGGCATCGACGACAAGCACCCCGACTTCGCCGGGCGCATCGCGGCCGAGCAGAACTTCAGCTCCAGCCCGGACACCCTCGACCGGTACGGCCACGGCACCCATGTCGCCTCGATCGCCGCCGGCTCCGGCGCGGCCGACAACGGCAAGTACGTCGGCGTCGCGCCGAAGTCGCAGCTGCTGATCGGCAAGGTCATCGGCGACGACGGCACGGGGTCGGACAGCCAGATCATCGCCGGCATGCAGTGGGCGGTGGCGCAGGGCGCGAAAGTGGTGAACATGAGCCTGGGCGCGAGCGGCGACTACAACGACCCCGCCGACCCCTTGACGCTGGCGGTCGACAGCCTGTCGGCGTCCTCCGGCACGCTGTTCGTCATCGCCGCCGGCAACGACGGCCGCGGCGACGGTTACAAGAGCGAGTACATCGTCACCACGCCGGGCAACGCGCACTCCGCGCTGACCGTCGGCGCCACGAACGCCGGCGACTCGGCCATGGCGTACTTCTCCAGCCGCGGACCCCGCGCCGACGACTACTCCATCAAGCCGGAGATCAGCGCGCCCGGGGTGGACATCACCGCCGCGCGCGCCGCCGGTACTACGCTCGGCGACACGGTCGACCAGTACTACCAGACGCTGTCCGGCACCTCGATGGCCACGCCGCACGTCGCGGGCGCGGCCGCGCTGCTGGCCCAGCGGCACCCGGACTGGACCGGCCAGCAGCTGAAGGCGGCGCTGGTCGACTACGCGGCCACCGACACCACGGAGACGATTTTCGACCAGGGCGGCGGGCGGCTGCGAGTGCCGGAGGCGCTGGACGCCGCGGTGACCACCGACGTCGGCGCGGTGTCGCTGGGCTACGCGGCCTGGCCGCGCACGGCGGGCCAGACGCTGACGAAGACCGTCACCTACACCAACACCGGCGACCAGCCGGTCACCTACCGGCTGACCGCGTCGGCGGGCCGGTTCGACGACCTGATCAGCGCCACGCACAAGGGCGACGGCTCGGCCGGTCCGGTGTCGGTGAGCCCCGCGACGCTGACCGTCCCGGCGCACGGATCGGCCGCGGCCACCATCACCGCCGCGGTCGGTTCCAGCGCCACCGGGGTGTTCGCCGGGTATCTGACGGCGACCCCGGACGCCGCCACCGGCGCCTCCACCCCCGCCGCTCCCGCCGCTGCCCCCGCCTTCAACCTGCCGCTGACCTACACCGCCGAGCCCGAGAAGTACCGTCTGGACGTCCAGCTCTACGACGCCTACGGCGGCCGACCGACCTCGCTCAACGCGGCGATCTGGGCGCTCAACCTGGACACCGGCCAGGTGTGGGCCGGTCTGCCGATCGACGGCGCGGTCTCCTGGCCGGGCTGGATCGGGCCCTCGCAGCTGGTGCGCTTCCCGGCCGGCAACTACGCGGTGCTGACCACCGGCATCCTGAGCGACGTGCCCGGCTCGCCGTCGAAAAGCACGCTCACCGTCGGCGCGATCCCGCAGATCAAGCTGGACCACGACGTGAGCGTGACCTTCGACGCGCGCCAGGCCAAGCCCGTGGCGCCGCGGGTTCCGCAGGCGGGCGCGACCGTCAGCGCCGCGACCGCCTGGCTGGACCGGGAGACCCCGACCGCGTCCTTCCACGCCGAGGTCGGATACACCTACGACGGCGACCAGCTGCGCAAGCTGACGGCCATTCCGAGCGGGACCGCCACCCAGGGCACCTTCGCCTACGCGCAGAAGTCGGCGCTGGCCGCGCCGACACTGACCGTCACGCCGGAGGGCAAGGACCGCGGCCACGGCTCGGCGGTGCCGGTGGGAGTGTCGCAGTTCTCCGACGCCCACTACGAGGGCGACTACCGGGGTCCGCTGATCGACGTCGGCCGGGCCGATCCGGCCGATCTGGCCGGGAAGGACCTGGCCGGGAAGATCGTCGTGCTGCACCCGACCCCGGTCGACGCCGCCGGCCACCAGCCGCCCGGCACGCAACTGAGCGCCCGGCTGCTGACCCTGGCCAAGGCCGGCGTGAAGCTGGTGCTGATCCCCGACGTCACCTCCTACCAGTGGCTCATCGACGTGCACTACGACCCGACCCTCCCGCCGACGGCGTTCGTCGACGAACCGGATCTGGCGCGGATCACCGGCGGTCCGGTCCACATCGTGGGCACGACGGACAGCCCCTGGGCGTATTTCACCAGCGCCGCGGACTCGCGGATCCCGGCGAGCGCCGGCAGCCTGCGCCCGGACGAGTTCGCCCAGGTCGACGCGCGGTACCACACGGCGCCGTCGCAGGCGGACCTGACGTACGAGTGCTGGTATCCGCACCGGGAGACGGCGGCGTGGCCGTACAACTTCGGCGGGAGCCTTCCGGTGTGCGCCGGGACGCACTTCCCTTCGCAGCGCACCGAGTTCGTGCAGGCGTCCGGCGCGATCGACTGGGCCTCCTACGCGCACTCCGAGGCCAGGATCGCGCCGTGGGGCGCCGAGAACTCGCTGCGGGACTTCGGCGTGCTGCGTCCGGGTCAACGTGTGGTGTCCGCACCGTTCGCCGGTCCGCTCACCCCGTGCGCGGCGCCCCTGCCGAAGCCGTCGGACGCGTCCCGGGCGCTGTATCAGGCCTTCAGCGACCGGGGCTCGGTGAACGTGAACCTGGACTCGCTGTGCACGGCGGACCTGAAGTCGCGGGTATACGTGCCTTCCGGCGGTGACGCGCAGACGTTTACCTGGTACCAGGACGGCGCCCCGCGCCCCGACTGCTGGAACACCTGCACGATGACAGACGGAGACCATCTGCTGCGGATCGTCGCCGACACCGACCGTGACTCGCGCGGCGCGGCCCAGACGTCGGTCCACTCCACGACCGACTGGACCTTGCACGCCTCGCCGACGGAGGCGGTGACCGCGCTGCCGCTGCCGCAGATCGCCCTGGACCTGCCGTTGGGCCTGGACGAGACGCTCGGCGGCGGCGACCGCCAGGCGGTGCTGCGCCCGACGCACCAGAACGGTGCGGCGGACACGCCGTTCAAGACGGTGACGCTCCAGGTCTCGACGGACGACGGGAAGACCTGGCAGGACGTGCGCTTGCGCCACTCCGACGGCTGGCGCGCCGACCTGCCGCCGCTGGCACCGGGGGCGTTCGCCTCGCTGCGGGCATCGGCGACGGACACCGCCGGGAACAGCGTGACGGAGACGATCGTCCGCGCCTACCAGGGCGGAGGTCGTCACTGACGCGGTGACCGGCGGTCCGCGACAGCGGATGGCCGAGAGCCAATAGCCGATCACCGATAGGCGACCGCTGCCGAGCCCAACTCCCTCCGGGCCCGGCAGCGGTCTTTTCGCATCCATCTCAGAACGCTGTCCTCAGAACATTGCCTTCAGAACCCTGTCCTCGGAACAAGCATCGCCCTCAGGACAGATACGTCGTCGTGCACACCGTCCCATTGAGGCTGATCGCCGCCGGCGGCGGATACGCGCCGGTGTTGCTGCCGACGAAGCCGATGCTCGCCGAGTTGCCGCCGCCGGGCGCGAGATTCGCGTTCCAGGCCAGGCTGGTGGCCTCGACGTTCTGGCCGCTGCTGGTCCAGTTCGCGTTCCAGCCCGAGGCCAGGGCCTGCCCGGTGCTGGGGAAGGCGAAGGTGAGCGACCAGCCGTCGATCGGGGCGGGGCCGGTGTCGGTCACGGTGATGGCGGCTACGTAGCCGCTCCCCCAGCCGGCGGTCACCTGGTAGTCGGCGGCGCAGGTGCTGGCCGCCGGGGTGCCGGTGGTGAAGGTGAGCGGGTCCGAGGGCGGCGACAGGCGGCCGTACTGATCGGTGGCCAGAACGTTGAGGGTGTAGCCGGTCCCCGGGACGAGGTTGGTGAGGGTCGCCGAGGCGGAGGTCGACTCGGCGAGCAGCTCACTGGTGGTGCCGAACTGCCTGTAGACCTCGTAGCGGGTGGCGGTGCCGCCGGTGGCGGGAGTCCAGCTGACCGTCGCCCCGGTGCCGGTGACCTGGGAGACGCGCGGCGAGCCGGGCGCCGTCAGAGTACTGACAGGGTTGCCCGAAGGAGTCAGCACCACGGTCTCGATGGAGTAGGGCGGCAGGGTCTGCACGGCGCTGGTGCCCTGCGCGGCCGTGGTGATCGAGGCGGCTTCGTCGCCGTAGGTATAGACGGTCGGGGTCGCGCTGCTCGGGGTGTATCCGGCGTAGTGCAGGTTCACGGTATAGGCATTCGCAGGATCCTTGTTCACCAGCATCACCGCCAGTTTCCCGTCGGCCTGCCGGACCGCGTGCGCGGCGACGAGCTGCTGGTCGCTCCCGGCCCGGACCATCCGGTCGCCGGGGCGGCCGAGCTTGCTCAGCATGCTGAGGGCGAAGTAGCTCGGGAACGGTGTGTTCAGCGCCGGTTCGCAGACCGCGCCGACGCAGGTGCCGCTGGACAGCACGCCCCAGTCGTCGTAGTCGGTGGCGCCGTCGGGCGCGGTGCTGATCGCCTGCGGCCCGTTGTGGGTGTCCCACCAGTCGACGGTGAACACGCCTTGTTCGAGGGCTGTGAAGTAGGTGTCCGCGCCGAACAGCGCGTCCGGTTGGGTGTCCTCGTCGACGCCGGCGTTCACCTCGGTGAGCGCGATGCCCAGGTGCGCGGCGCCGGCGCCGCCGTACTGGCCGATCTCGTCGCGCAGCTGCGCCAGCTCCCCGGGCAGCTGGGCCGGCTCGCCCAGCGCGGTGGCGGCGCCGGTGCCGCTGGGGTACCAGTGCACGATGACGAAGTCGACCGACGAGCCCGCGATCGACAGCACTGTGCGGTTCCAGTCGGCGGCGTCGCCGGCGGCCAGCACGCCGTCGGGCCAGTTGCCCGGCAGCGTCAGCACCGCGCCGACCTTGATCGTCGGGTCGACGGCCTTCATCGCGCTGCTGTACTGAACGACGTTCTGCGCATAGGTCGTCGGGCTCTTGCTGGCGTGGTTGTCGGCCTCCCAGTCGGCGCCGTAGTAGCCGTTGCCGTAGTTCTCGTTCCCGACCTCCCAGTACTTGGCGCCGTAGCCCTTGGTGACGTTGGCGTACCGCACCCAGTCGGCGGCCTCCTGCGCCGTACCGGTGCCGTAGTTGGCGATGAGGATCGGCTGGGCGCCGATGGTCTTGACGGTGCCCATGAAGGAGTCGAAGTCGGTGCCCGGGGCGACGTAGCCGCCGGGCGCGGTGTTGGTCTGCCAATGGTAGATGTCGCCGTAGGAGCCGCCGGGGTAGCGCAGCATCCCGATCCCGGCCTGGCCGAGCAGGCCCTGCACGGCCGGGGCGTTCATCTGGCTGTCCCACACGGCGCTGTTCAGGCCGTAGCCGGTGGCCGGGATAGTGCCCAGCCCTTCCAAGGTGTTGACGGTGACGTCGACCTGCGCGGCGGTGGCGGCGGTGCCGCTCGGCGCGGCGGCCACGGCCGTCGTCGCGGCCAGCAGTCCGGCCGCGACGAGCGCGCCGAATCTCCCCACTCTCAAAGCAGAGCTCCCTTCGGGACGATCGGATCAGGACGAGCAGGATGCACAGGATGAGCACGACTGTCAGGGCACGGATACGGTGACCGCGGCCGTGTGCTCGGTCCCCGAGATCTGGAACTGGACGAACAGCCGCCAGGTGCCGGACTCGGGAAAGCGGATCTGCGCGGTCAGCGCGCCCACGCCGGCAGGGCCGCCGGCCGCCCGCCCGGTGGAGAGCGCGCGGGCGAACGCGGCGTCGCCACTGCGGACGGCGGTGATGTGGGCATAGCCGTCGAGGAGGCGGTCGAACTGCTGAACCGGTGCGCCGTTCCTGGTGACGAGGACACCGAGGTCTGATTCAGCGCCCTGATGCAGCGAGCCGGTGAGCTCGACCGTGTATCCGTCGACGGTGGCGCCAGGGGTGGTCGCGGTCGCTGGCGGCGCGCCGGGCACGACCAGAGGCTGGGAGAGCGAGTAGGACAAAGGAGTTCCGGCCGCCGAATCCGGGGCGGCGAAGGTGACGTAGGTGCGATAGGCGCCCGGCGCCAGAGCCGGCATCGGAACCGTCCACGTGCCGTCGTCGTGCATCGACGCAGCCAGTCTGTGGAAGTCGCCGAGATCGGTGCGCACCAGGTAGAAGACCAGCAGTTGGCCTTCGTAGGGCTGGAACCGGGTGACGTTCTTGCCGCTCGGCCCGACGATGTGGAAGCTGAACGGCGACAGCGGGCTCGTGGACGGCGTCTTGGTGTCGGCCACATAGGAATAGCCGCCGACCGCGGCACGGAGTCCGTTGTCCGCGAGATCCGCCGCCACAATCCCGGCACCGGGCGAACCGCCCATGTCCATGCCCTGCATATCCTGCATGCCCTGGCCGTCCTGGACATCCGGCACGGCCGGCACGTCGTGGGTGCGGGACGCGTGGCCGCAGCCGACCATGGCGACCGCCGCGAGGCAGACGCCGGCAGTCACGGCCACGCACCGCCTTACGGACTCGTGCACGACAAGCTCTCGGGCTGCGTCGGAGCAGTAGTCTGATTCGCGACGAACCCGAACGTCGTACTGGCCCCGGCCGCCAGCTGCGCGTTCCAGTCCGCCGACTTCATCGTGGCCAGCGACCCGGACTGCGTCAGCGTGCCGTTCCACGCGCTGACCACGCTCTCGCCGTTGGCCAGCACCCAGCCCACGGTCCACTTCGTCATCGGGCCGGTGGTCGGGTTCTTCACCGTGACCTGCGCCTGGAACCCGCCGGGCCAGGTGTTCGTCACGGCGTAGATCGCCTGGCAGGCGGTGGCCGGCGGCGGAGGGGCCGTCGCCCCGATGCCCGTCACCTGCCCGGTGCCGCCGTCGAACACGACGTCGGAGCAGCCGTAGAAGGTCTCGGGGCTGTCCGAGCGCGCCCACACCGAGTAGATGATGTGGCGCCCGGTCTTGTTGGCCGGCAGCGTGGTGTTCCAGTAGTAGTAGCTCTGGAGCGTGGCCACGGTGCCGGTGTTCGGCGGGTCGGTGATCGTGGAGAACGGTGCCGCCTCCATATCGGCCCATGTCAGGGGCTTGGTCTGGTCCCAGCCGTCCTTGGTGACATAGAGGCTGAACGTGCCCGGGTGCGCGGCCCACCGGTTGTAGTCGATGGTGATGGGCGCGCCGGAGGTCAGGTGGGTGACCGGCCAGTTCGCGTTGGCCTGGTCGAACCCTGAGAAGTCGTAGTAGTTGCTGTTGCCGCTGCACAGCTTCCCGTCGGGGATGAAGCCGACCGTGCCGCCGCTGGTCGCGCCGCTGCGGTTGCCGACCGCGAACCAGTTGTACAGCGGGGTGGTGCCGCTCTGCGCCACCGCGGCCTGGCACGCCGGGTTCTGCGGAACGATCTGGCCGGTGGAGGTCAGGCCGTCCTCGTAGCACAGGAACGTGCGACTGCCGGGGATCATCAAGGCTCCGTGCGCCGAGGCCGGGGGCGCGAACGCCACAGCCGCGATCAGACCGGCCAGCGCGAGCAGCGCGCCGGTCAGTCTCCTGGGGATCTTCCTGCTCACATCGCTCGCCTTTCCACAGAGGTGGCGGACTGTGTCGGGCGGAGCGTAGCTCCGGCGGCGGAGGCGGTCGGGCGGCGTGCGCGGCGGCACCGCTCGTCGAAATCCCGGCCGGATCACCGAACAGGCATGTCAGGGCACGCGGATCCGGAGCCGTCGCGGGCCGGCGCCGGGCCGGATCGGGCGAAAGTTTCGCGGTCGGGGTGAACGTTTCACCGTCCGGCCTGCGGACCGTCCGGTCCGGGGTCGCAGAGCTTTGACGCTCGCGAGGCGTCCGGTGACCATGCGACTGCCGAGGATCCGAGACGAAGGGAGCCGCCGCCGTGCGCCGAACCACCAGATCCGGGCCGCCACCGGCCGCCCCGGCCCGCCGCCGCCGGGCCGCCTGGCACACCGCACTCGCGGCCGCCGTCGCGCTGACCGTCGCCGCGGTCTTCGCCGCTTTGGGCACCGGCCCGGCCCGGGCCCTCGGCGTCGGCGGCACGCCCGCGCCGGTCACCGGCAACGCCACCCACTTCGACGGGCTCGGCGCGCCCTACGGCGGCTGCGGCGTGCCGCAGGCGAACCTGGACTCGCAGGACTTCATCGCGCTGAACGTCTTCAACACGCCGGGCAGCTACGGGACGTTCCCGCGGCCGGTGCCGGCCGCGCAGGCGGGCCTGCTCGGGATGTTCGACAACGGCCTGAACTGCGGCCGCTGGGTGAAGGTCAGCATCGGCGACTACTGCACCGGCACCAACGACGGCGCGCAGAACCAGCCGTTCTGCCGCGACGGCTCCTGGGTCGCCGACAAGTACAACGGCGCGACGCTGACAATGCTGGTCGCCGACAGCTGCGCCGACTCCAACGCCTGGTGCCGGGACGATCCGTACCACATCGACCTGCACACCGACTCGATCAACCGCTTCCAGCTGAACGGCACCGCGGTCGGGGATCTGCTGAACCATTGGAACAACCGGCAGGTGACCTGGCAGTTCGTCAACGCCCCGGGATACACCGGCGACATCGGCATCGGCTTCCTGCAAGGCGCGCAGGTGTATTGGCCCGCGATCTCGGTAACGCACCTGGCCGCCGGCATCCACGGAGTGCAGTACCAGGCGGCCGACGGGTCGTGGGTCTCGGCGGCGATGGACAGCGACATGGGCCAGGCCTACATCATCGGCCCGACCGCGACGGCCGGCTCGGCGTACAAGATCCGCGTCACGGATGCCTCGAACACCCTCATCAACGGCGGTCAGGTCTACAGCTTCGCGCTGCCTTCCTCGTGCGGCGGCAGTTGCGGCGCCGCGTATACGCAGGTGTCTTATACGACGTCGCCCGGGTCGGGGCCGACGTCGCCGAGCACTTCGCAGAGTTCGACACCGCCCAGCTCCACGCCACCCAGTTCGACCCCGCCGAGTTCCACGCCCCCGAGCTCGCCGTCCAGCTCGTCCTCCAGCTCGGCCGGCGGTGCGAGCTGCGCGGTGACGACATCGGTGACCGGCTCGTGGTCGACCGGCTATCAGCTCGCCTTCACCGTCACCGACAACGGCACGGCCGCCCTGGCGAGCTGGACCGTGCGGTTCTCCTTCGCGGGATCGCAGACGATCGCCAACTCCTGGAACGCCGCCACCACCCAGTCCGGCCAGGCGGTGACGGCGAAATCCGTGTCCTACAACGGAGCGCTGGCTCCGGGAGCGTCGACGTCGTGGGGCATGGTCGTGAACGGGGCGAACCAGCCGCTCAGCGGCGTGGCCTGCGCCGTCACGTAAGCCCTCGCGCCTTGAGCACCCGCCGCTCCAGCGGCACGAACAGCAGCTGGTTCACCGCGATGCCCACCGCCAGGATCAAGATGATCGCCGCGAAGGCGCCGGCCATGTCGTTGGTGTCCTGGGCGTTCTTCAGCAGGAAGCCCAGGGAGTGGCCCAGGTCGGCGGACTGCACGATGATCTCCGAGGCCAGCAGCGAGCGCCAGGCGAAGGCCCAGCCCTGGCGCAGGCCGGCGAGGTAGCCGGGCAGGGCGGCGGGCAGCAGTACGTGGCGGACCGAGGCCAGGCCCCGGGCGCCGAGGTTCTGGCCGACGCGCAGGTAGATCGGCGGGACCTGGTCGAGGCCGGAGACCACGCCGACCGCGATCGAGGGGACCGCGCCAAGAAGGACGACGGTGTAGAGCATCGAGGAGGTCGGGCCGAAGAACATCAGCGCCGGCGGGACCCAGGCCACCGAGGGCAGCGACTGGAGGCCCGACAGGATCGGCCCGATCCCGGCGCGGACCGGCTTGAAGCGGCCGACGAGCAGGCCGAGCACGGTGCCGATGGCGACGGAGGCGGCGAAGCCGACGGCGCCGTGGCCGATGCTGTGGCCGACGGCGGGCCAGATGTCGCCGTTGGTGTAGGCGTCCTTGAGGGACGTGAAGACCTGCGAGGGGCCGGGCAGCTTCCAGTCCGGCCAGATCTTCGCGGCGTAGAGCACCTGCCAGATCGCGAGGATCAGCGCGACCGCGAGCAGCGGCGGGTAGGCGGCGCGGACCACCCGGCCGAGGGTGGAGACTTCGTGGTCGGCGGTGGTCTCCAGCGCGTCGAGACCGGCCTCGACGGTGGCCAGGGAGTCCGTGTCCGGCGGCGTCCCGGTGACCCGCCGGGTCTCAGTGGGCTGCGTGACCTGAGCGGTCTGCGTGACCTGAGCGGTCTGCGGCGCCTCGTCGGTGTGCGACTCGGCCTCCGCAGTGTGCGCGGTGTCCGCGATAACCGCGGTGTCCGCGGTCTCCTCGGACTCCGCGACGTCCGCCGCTTCCGCACTCTCGGTGATCTCAGCGGCCATGACGGCTGATCTCCTGACGCAGGTGCTCGGTGATCTCCACCGACAACTCGGCCACGTTCTTGTCCTCGATGCGGCGCGGCTGCGGGATGTCGATCCGCCACTGCCGGGCTATGCGACCCGGCCGGGACGACAGCAGCACCACGCGCTGTCCCAGCCGCACCGCCTCGCGCACGTTGTGCGTCACGAACACCACCGCCAGGCCCGTGGCCTCCCACAGCCGGATCAGTTCCTCGTGCAGCACGTCGCGGGTGATGGCGTCCAACGCCGCGAACGGCTCGTCCATCAGCAGCACCGGACTGTCCTGGGCCAGAGCCCGGGCCAGCGCCACCCGCTGCCGCATCCCGCCGGAGAGCTGATGCGGCCGCTTGTCATAAGCGTCCGGCAGCCGCACCAGCTTGAGCAGGCGGTCGGCCTCGGCGCGGCGCTCGCGGCGGCCGGACAGCCCCCGCAGGCGCAGCGCCAGGTCGATGTTCTGGCCGGCGGTCAGCCAGGGGAACAGCGCCGATTCCTGGAACATCAGCGCCGCCCGGCCCTGGGCCACCTCGACGGTGCCGTGGGTCGGCTTGTCCAGGTCGGCGGCGATGCTCAGCAGCGTCGACTTGCCGCAGCCGGAGGCGCCGAGCAGGCAGACGAACTCCCCGGGCGCGACGTCGAGGTCGATGCCGTCCAGGACCGGGGCGCCACCATCGCGGAACGTCTTGGTGACGCCCGAGAGCCGGACCGCGGGCTGGACCTGGTGGTCGAGGCCGGGAGTGCCCGGCGCCGTCGCGATGGTGGCGGTCATGTCTGCTTCTCCTTTACTTCTTGCTCAGGCCGGCGTCGGACACGGCCGGCTGGCCGCCCTTGGCGAGTTCGGCGTTGAGGATCGACAGGTCGAAGATGCCGTGCAGGTCGGTGGCCTTCAGCAGCCCGGTGGCCACGGCGTGGTCCGAGGCGGTCTGCAGGGTCGAGGCCTGCGGGTCGTTGGTGACCGACTGCTCGCCGAACGCGCGCTTGATCACGTCGGCGGTCAGGGCCTTGCCGGTGAGCTTCTTCAGCTGGTCGTTGACCAGGGTCTGGGCGTCGGCGTCATTGGCCTTGATCCAGTCGTTGGCGGCGATCTGGCCGTCGATCAGGGCCTTGACGGTGTCCGGGTGCTTCTTCAGGAAGTCCGCGGAGACCACCAGGGTGGTGGTGGAGAACTGGCCGCCGGGCCACAGGTCCTTCTCGTCCACCAGGACCTTGGCGCCGGCCTCCAGGACCAGGCGGGAGGCCCACGGCTCGGGCAGCCAGGCGCCGTCGATGTGGCCGGCCTTGAACTGGTCCAGGGTGGTGGCGTTGTCCTGCGGGTTCACCGAGACGTCGCCGGTGCCGTCCGGGTTTGCGGTCAGGCCGTTCTGCTTGAGCCAGAAGCGCAGCGCGACGTCCTGGGTGTTGCCCTTCTGCGGGGTGGCCAGGACCTTCTTCTTCAGGTCCGCCGCGCTGTTGATGTCCGACTTCACCACCAGCTCGGCGCCGCCGGTGGTGGCGCCGGCCACGATCTTCAGGGCCTCGCCGTGGGACTGGACGAAGGCCGACAGCGCCGCCGAGGGGCCGACGTAGGCGGCGTCGAGCTGGCCGCCGAGCAGCGCGGTCATCTCGGCCGGGCCGGCGTTGTAGATCTGCGTGGTCAGCTTGGTGCTGCCCAGGGCCTTGGCGAACTCGCCGTGCCCGACGCCGACCACGGCGGTGGCGTGCGTGACGTTCGCGAAGTAGCCCAGCCGCAGCTCCGAGGCCGCGGTACCGCCGGCGGCCGAGCTGGAGCCGGCGGCCGAGGTCGCGGCGGCGGGCTTGGAGTCCGAGCCGGAGCTCTTGGACGAGCTGCACGCGGCGGCGGTCCCGACGATCCCGACGGCGGCGCCGAGGACCACGGCGGAGCGGACAAGAGACTTGATGCGGTTCACAGGAAGACTCCAGAAAAGGATCGCCGGACACACCGGCGGGCAGCGGCCTGGCCGCTGCGCGGAGGGAGGAAGGAAGAAAAGGTGGCCTGCCGGCCGGGACGCTGCCGCCCCGGGCGGATCTGGGAACGCCGAGCGGATCCGATGCGGATCAGGGGACGAGCACGGCGTGGGTCAACAGCAGGCGCTGGACAGCCGTCCGAAGTCGACGTGCCGCCGACTGACGAGTGCTATTCCTTCGCGATCCATGGCTAGAGAGTGGCACGGACGCGATTACCCGTCCATTTCCTGTCCGATATCTGGACGCTTTTCGAGCCTTCGGACTCCTGCCATTTCGGCGACCTTTTATATCGGACTCCGAAACGTTTTCTCACCGAAATTCGCGATGTCCGAGGTCACCGAGGACTGCCAGCAGCCGCTCGATCAGGGGGCTGGCATGGTCCCGATGCCATCCGGCCACGACGCGGGTCCGCAGGTCGGTGCCGACCAGTGGCCGAAAAACCACGCCTTGCAGGCGCAGGCGCGCGATGCTAGAAGGCGCCAGGGAAACCCCCATACCGGCCTCGACGAGGGCACAGACCGTCTGCCACTCCACCGCGCGCTGGGCGATCCGTGGCTGGAAACCGGCCTGCACGCACAGGTCGACGAGCTGGTCATGGAGCTGCGGGCCCACGTGGCGGGGCAGCAGGACGAACGGCGAGTCCGCGAGCTGCCCGGCCTCGACGGTTTCCTGCCCGGCCAGCGGATGCGCCGCGGGCAGGACCGCGACGAACGATTCGGTGAGCACGGTGCGGTAGCTCAGGTCGGGATCGTCGTCGGGCTCGCGCAGCAGTCCGACGTCCAGGCGGCGCTCCCGTAATGCCTCCACCTGGGGTGCGGTTGTCATCTCCTGAATATGCAATTGCACTTCCGGATACTGTTCCCGGAAGGTACGGAGCAGTCCTGGAAGGACGGTCAGGGCCAGCGAGGCGGCGAATCCGATCCGCAGCGTCCCGGCCCGTCCGGCCCCGGCGGCCCGCGCAGCGGCGAGGCCATCGGTCAGGGTCGAGAGGGCCCCGCGGGCCGCCGGGAGGAGTTTTTCACCGGCCGGCGTGAGCGCGACACGCCCGACCGCGCGTGCAAAGAGCGGGTGTCCTACGCGATCTTCCAGACGCCGAATCTGTTGGCTCAGCGGAGGCTGCGCGATGCCGAGCCGGGCCGCCGCGCGGCCGAAATGCAACTCCTCGGCGAGGACGACGAAGGCGTACAGCTGCGGCAGCGGCAGGTCGGGGCGCTCCATACGCCTAGAGATATCAGACGAGCCGTCTCAAGCTATTGGACGTATCACCGCTGGCTGCATAGCGTTCCGCCATGACCGAACGGCAGGCGATTCTCACCGGTTCGACCTTCGAGGAGCAGATCGGCTACGCGCGCGCCGTCGTCGACGGCGACTGGATCCACGTCTCCGGCACGACCGGCTTCGACTACGCGACGATGACCATCTCCGACGACGTGGTCGAGCAGACCGAACAGTGCCTGCGCACGATCGGCGCGGTGCTCGCCGAGGCGGGCAGCGGGTTCGCCGACGTGGTGCGGGTGCGGTATCTGCTCCCGGACCGCGAGGACTTCGAACCGTGCTGGCCGGCGCTGCGCCGCCGCTTCGGAGACGTCCGTCCGGCCGCGACGATGATGGTCTGCGGGCTGGCCGATCCGCGGATGAAGATCGAGATCGAGGTGGACGCGCGGCGGCGGGGCGAATGAGTCAGGCGCCGGGGCGACTGAGTCAGACGGCGGGACGAATGAGTCAGACGGCGGGCTTCCGCAGCCGTGCCACCAGCAGATACATCTCGCAGCCGAGGCAGTAGGCGAACGCGGCGTTGAGGAACGCGGCGGCCAGGGCCAGGGCGGTGGCCGCCATGCCCAGAGCGGTGACGCCGGACAGGTAGCCGATGACCCCGACCAGAGCGAAGACCAGGCCGACGGCCTGGGCGAAGCGCGGGGGCGCCTCGTCCTCGAAGGCGGTGGGCGGACCGAGCCGGGGCCGGACCAGGTGGGCGAACAGCAGGCCGTAGGGGGCGCGGCGCAGCCCGGCGAAGGCGCCGACGGCGAAGACCACGCCCTGGGCCGCGAGCAGCCAGCCGCTGCCGGTGATCAGCACCACCAGCAGGACGACCGTGGTCACCGCGGCGCCGAACCTCGGGCCGCGGACGTCGACGCGGCGCGTGGCGGCCGGCACCCTGGTGTCCGTCATTCCCACAGAGTAGGTCGGGAATGCGGAGGCGGAAATCCACGTCTCAAGCGCTGGACACGATGAGGAATAACCGGCGGGACGGAGGCACTGTGGGAGGCATGGATCTCACCGGAGTGCTGGCGGCGGTCGGTGTCCTGACGGCCGCGTCGGCCTTCGGACTGTGGCGCAAGCGGACCGACGGCGCGGTGCGCACGGTCGCGCCGATCGGTTCCGGGGCCGGGACTGACACCGGAACCGACGCCGGAACCGGAGCCGGAACCCACCGCCTCGGCGCCGACGACCTCGGCATAGCCCTGGACACCCGCGCCACGCTGGTCCAGTTCTCCTCCAAGGTCTGCCAGTACTGCGGCCCGACCCGCCGGGTGCTCACCGAACTCGCCGACCGGCACGCCGTGACCTACCTGGACATCGACGCCGAGGAGCGCCTGGACCTGGCCCGCCGCCTGACCGTGCTGCGGACCCCGACCGTCCTGGTCCTGGACGGCGAGGGCCGGATAACGCACCGCGTGTCCGGGCCGCCCCGCCGGGACGAGCTCGCGGCGGCCGTGGGCGAGCTGGTCGGCGCCTAGTCACGGCGGTTGTGGCGGATGACACGGGAGCGGAAGACCCGGCGCCTTGTCGTCGGCGGTGACGTGTTCATCTGGTCGGTGCGGCACAAGCACCTGCCGGAACGATCGACGGACCGCGAGTGTCGCGAAGTACTCGGCATCCGTCGGGACGGGCAGCGCGGGCGACTGGAGGTCGTCTTCGCCGCCGGACCAGGCCACGCGGCCGGGGACGGTTGTGATTCCGGGCAGGTCGGCGTCGTCGACGGCGTCTGGCTCAACCTCCATCTGCCGAGCGTGGTCCGCGCCGTACTCGACGAAGCCGTGGAGCGCGGCTGGCAGGCCGACGATCCCGCAGCCGTCCACGTTGACGGCTGGGGACTGATCGAGGCGGTCGCCGCTCGGCTCGACGGTCGTGCAGGCGAGCAGTCAGCCGAGTAGGCGCGTCGGCCGACACCAGCTGCACCGCCGATACCGCTGATACCGCTGATACCGCTGATACCGCTGATACCGCTAAGAATATTTCGGAGGCCGATCCTTTCTGGCTCCGCTCTTTTCTGTTCCAGTTCCTTTCTCAATCCGAAATAGATATCGATCACGGATATCGGTCACAGCGCTTATCGATCACCCAATACCTGGCGCCGCCGAAGCTCCGCGCACAACCCGACCAAAGCCCGGGCGCGCGCGAATTCGGTGGGGGTGAAATCCAGTCCTTCACGGGTCAGCCGGAGCGTGCCGCCGGTCGGGTCGGCCAGCGTCATCAGCGTCCCGGCGCACGCCGGCTCCCCGGCCTCGCGCGGATCCCAGGCCACCGCCGACTGGCCGAACAGGTCGTGCAGCGCCTCCGGCAGACCGGCGTCCCCGGCCGCGAGGCGGGCCGCGAGCGTCAGTACCCGCGCGGGCGCGTCGGTCAGGTCGTCGCGCGCGGCGCGGTCGATGTTCGCCACGTCGCCTCCCCCGGCGGCGACGGCCGCCGCCAGCGCGTCGGGGCCGACCTCCGGCGGCACGTCCACGAGGAACTCGTCCAGCACGCCGTCACCGAGCGGGTGCACCTGGAGGCCGACGATGTTCGCGCCGACCCCGGCCAGGCGTTCGCACACTGCCGCTAAGCTGCCCGGCCGGTCCCGCACCACGGCGCGGATCCGCCACAGCGTCAAGGCGTCCTCGTGCCACTCCCCGATGTCCACCTCGATGCCCTCGACCGGGCGTACCGAGGCGAACGGCTTGTGCGCCCGCAGCCGCCCCGGGCCGTGCGCGCGCCACCACCACTGCAACACCGAGGCGGCGAGCAGCGCCGCGCCCAGCACGATCAGCATCGTCCAGCCGTAGTGCCGGCGCTCCAGCACCTCGGTGAACAGGCCCGCGGTGCCCACCGCCAGGAACAGCACCGCCAGCTCGATGATCTCGCGCCGCCAGCTCCACTCGGGACGGCGGCGGCCATGGCCCCGGCCCGGCCCGCGGCCCGGCTCGCGGTCATGGTCCCGACTCCGGTCTTGACTCAGTGTCCTCATGCCTCCACTGTCGCGGCGCCGTGTTGCATGATCAGGTCGGGTTCGTCACGGCCGCGTGAACGGCCCCGGCGCCGGTCCGGGCCGCCGGTTTGCGCAGCCGCCGCAGCAGCAAGGCATTGAACGTCACGATGATCGTTGAAGCGCTCATCAGCAGCGCCGCCCACTCCGGCCGCAGCAGCACCCCGGTGGCCGGGTACAGGACGCCGGCGGCGACCGGGATCGCCAGCAGGTTGTAGATCGCGGCCCAGAACAGGTTCTGCTTGATCTTGCGGCGGACGGCGCGCGCCACGGTGATCGCGTAGGCGACGTCGGCCGGGTCGTCGCGGACCAGCACCACGTCGGCGGTCTCGACGGCGACGTCGGTGCCGGCGCCGATGGCGATGCCGACGTCGGCGGCGGCCAGCGCCGGGGCGTCGTTGACGCCGTCGCCGACCATCGCGACCCGGGTGCCGCCGGCCTGCAGCTCGGTGATCTTGGCGGCCTTGTCGGCGGGCAGCACGTCGGCGATGACGGTGTCGACCCCGATCCGCCGGGCCACCGACTCGGCGGTGCGGGCCTGGTCGCCGGTCAGCATGACGGTGCGGGCGCCCTCGGCGTGCAGCGCGCCGATCGCGGCGGCGGCCGAGGGGCGCACCGCGTCGGCGACGGCGATCAGGCCGAGCGGCTCGCCGTCGGCGGCGACGTGGACGGCGGTCTTGCCGTCGGCGGCCAGGGCCTGTGCCTGCTCGGTGAGGGCGGCGAGCGCGGCGGCGTCGACACCCTCGCGGGCGAGCAGCCGGGCGTTGCCGATCAGGACCCGACGACCGTCGACCGTCGCGGTGACGCCGTGGCCGGGGACGGAGTCGAAGTCCTGCGGCACGGCGACCTCCAGTCCGCGCTCCTTGGCCGCGCCGACGATCGCCTCGGCCAGCGGGTGCTGGGACGGCTGGTCGGCGCCGGCGGCCAGGCGCAGCAGGTCGGCCTCGGGGTCGACGCCCTGAGCCGGGACCAGGTCGGTGACCGAGGGCCGGCCGGCGGTGAGCGTGCCGGTCTTGTCGAACACCACGGTGCCGATCCCGGCGGTGGACTCCAGCGCGGTCGCGTTCTTGAACAGCACGCCGCCGCGCGCGCCCTGCCCGACGCCGACGGTGATCGCGGTCGGCGTGGCCAGCGCCAGCGCGTCGGGGCAGGCGATGACGATCGCCGAGACGGCGGCGGTGACGGCGAAGCCGATGCCGTGCGTCCCGAACAGCGCCCAGGCCAGGAAGGTGAGCACGCCGGCCGACAGGGCGACGTAGACCAGGTACTTGCCGGCGGTGTCGGCGAGGCGCTGCGCGGGGGCTTTCGACGCCTGCGCGTTCTGCACCATCTGCACGATGCGGGCCAGCGCGGTGTCGGAGCCGACGGCGGTCGCGGTGAAGGTGAAGGCGCCGGTGGTGTTGATGGTGCCGCCGATCACCGGATCCCCGGCCCGCTTGGCCACCGGCACCGGCTCGCCGCTGATCATCGACTCGTCGACGTAGCTGGAGCCGTCCGCCACCGATCCGTCGACCGGCACCTTCTCACCGGGGCGGACCGCGACGACGTCGCCGACGACGACCTCCTCCAGCGGGACCTCCGACTCCGCACCGCCGCGCACAACGCGCGCCGTGGGCGGGGCCAGGCTCAGCAGCGCCTCGACGGCCTGACCGGTGGCGTAGCGGGAGCGCATCTCCAGCCAGTGGCCGATCAGGCTCAGCGTGGTCAGCATCGCGGCGGCTTCGAAGAACACGTCGTCGAGATCGAGGAAGACCGCGAAGACGGAATAGATATAGGAGACCAGGACGCCGGTGGCGATCAGGGTCATCATCGTGACCTCGCCGCGGCGCAGCGACTTTGCGGCCGAGGAGATGAACGGCCAGCCGCCCCACAGGACCACCGGAGTAGCGAGGATCAGGCCGAACCAGCCCATGGACAGCCCGAAGGGCGGGTCGACCTGGAAGCCGATGCTGTGGCCGATCGGGGAGAACAGGACGATCGGGATGGTGATGATCGCGCTGATGACGAAGCGGCGGAACATGTCGGCGACCATGGAGGCGCCGTGGCCGGCGTGGGAGTCGTGGGAGTCGGCGCCTGCGTGAGAGTCGTGGCCGGCATGGGAGTCGTGGCCGGTGTGGGAATCGTCGGCGGCGTGAGATTCGTGGCCAGCGTGGGCTTCGTGGCTGTCGTGAGCGTCGTGGCTTTCGTGAGCGTCGTGAGCGTCATGGCCGGTGTGACCTGCATGACCTCCGGGCGCGCAGTCGAGCCCGATCCCGTTGCTCGCCGCGCGCAATCGCGCGGGATCGGTCAGGGTGGGGTCGTAGGCGAGGTGCGCCACCGAGCGCGTGCGGTCAACGTGGACCGACATCACCCCGGGCAGCGCAGAGAGATCGCGCTCGGCCTCCGCCAGGTCCGTTCCGCAGAAGCACCTGGAGAGCGCGATCTCGGCGACATGGTCGGCAGAGTGGGTACCCATATGATCACCATATACCCTACCGGGGTATCGTGCCCCCTACGGTCCGGCGATCAGCCTCCTGAAGCCGTGGTTCAGCGTCGGCCACGCCCGGTGCACGACTTCGGCTCCCCATAGTCGGCGTAGACACGATCGTCGCGGGCACGACGAGCAGCTGCGCCGCCAGCTCGATCCCCTCGTCACGGCAGGCCAGAGGAACGGCGCTGCCCGGACCGCCGACCTGATCGAAGCCAGTCCGATCAAGCCCCCGATCAACCGCCCAACTCCCCCGCCAGCAGCGCCTTGACCCGCGCCGTCGCGACCTCCGCATCCGCGCCGCCCTCGATCGCCGCCATCGCCGCCGACAGCAGCCCGCCGAGCAGCCGCGCGGTCAGCTCCGGCTCCGGCACGCCGAGCGCCCGCACCGCCGCGGACAGCGGCTCGGTCGTGGCGCGGTGCAGTTCGGCCAGTCGGCGTCGCACCTCCGGCGGCAGGTCGGCGTTGAGCAGCGCTCCGGCCGCGCGGTGGTGGCCCTCGGCGGTGAGCCGCAGTGTCGCCTCCACGTATGCGTCGATCCGCGCGGCGGGCGCCTCGACGCCATCCAAAGCAGCGCCCAGGGCGGCGTCCCACGGCGGGAAGGCCTCCTCGATCACCGCCGCCACCAGCGCGGCCGTCGACGGGAAGTACTGATACACGCTGGAGCGCGCCAGCCCGGCCCGCCGCCCCACCGCCGCCGGCGTGATCGCCGCCGCGCCGTCGGCCAGCAGGGTCTCCATCGCCGCCGCGACCAGGGCGCGCCGTTGCGCCGCCTGGTGCTCGGCGAGGGTGGCGGCGGCGATCTTGGGCATGCGGCTGCTCCGGTCCTCGCTCGCTCCGGGCCTCGGTGGGGCTGTCGGTGGGGCTGTCAGTCGGTCACGTCGGCGCTATCGAAGACTTCGGCCATCTCGATGACCTCGGTCACGTCAGCCGCCCGTCCCGCAGTTCCCGGACCCGGTCGGCGTACTCCAGTATGTCGTGGTCGTGGGTCACGATCAGCGTCGCGCACTCCGCCTCCCGCGTCCGCGCCGCGATCAGCTCGGCGATCCGCGCCGAGCCGGCCCGGTCCAGCGCCGACGTCGGCTCGTCGACCAGCAGCACCGCCGGCCCCGCCATCAGCGCCCGGGCCAGCGCCGCGCGCTGCCGCTCCCCGCCGGAGAGCTGATGCGGACGGTGCCCGGCCCGATGCTCCAGCCCCACCGCCGCCAGCAGCTCGGCGGCGCGCGCCCGGTCGGCGGCGGTGATCCGGCCGCTGACGTGCCGGGGGATCAACAGCTGCTCGCGCACGGTCAGCGCGGCGAAGAGGTTCGCCTGCTGGAACACGTAGCCGACGTGGTCGCGCCGCAAGGTGGTCAGTGCCCTGTCGGACAGCGGAGTGGTCGTCAGACCGTTGATCTCGACCGTTCCCGACGTCGGCTCCCGCAGCGCCCCGGACACCGCGAGCAGGCTGGACTTGCCCGACCCGCTGGGCCCGACCACCGCCACCGTCTCCCCCGGCGCCACCGCGAGGTCGACGCCGTCGATCGCCGTCACGGCGGTGTCCCCGCCACCGAGCACGAGCCCGACGCCCGTCAGCCGCAACCCGCTCATCGGTCGGCCCCCAGCGCGGTCAGCGGGTCGACGGCGGTGATCCGCCGCACGGCGGCCAGCGCGCCGAGCAACCCGAGCGCCACCAGCGACAGCGCGGCGGTCGCCACCGGCGCGGCCCGCAGGGAGAAGGGCGCGGAGCCCATGAGGGTGCGCCCGACGGCGAGTCCGACCGTCGTGCCGAGCGCCGTCGCCAGCACGAGCACCGCCGCGGCCTGCGCCAGGGCGTCCCGCACGACGTAGCGCTCGGCGGCACCGATGGCCTTGAGCAGCGCGATCTCCGGCTTGCGCTGCACGGTCCACACGGTGAAGAAGGACCCGACGACCAGCGCCGAGATGACGTACAGGAACCAGCTGATCAGCTTCATGGTCCCGGATTCGGCACTGTAGCCGGGCGAGGCGGAGTAGGAGCCTGCTTTGGTCACCCAATGCGTGCCGGCGTCCCGGTCGGCGGCCGCGGCGTCGAAGCCGGCGCCGGTCCTCACCGCGACGGCGGTCGCGACGTCGCGCGCCGCCGCGGGCAGGTCGCCAGGCAGCCCGTAGTGGATCTTCTGCCAGGTACTGAGCGGGGCGTAGGCGACGGCGACGTGGCCATAGGACTGGGATCCGACCGTCCCGACGACGGTGAGCACTACGCCACTGCGGTCGATGCCCAACCGGTCGCCGACGCGGACACCGTCATCGAGAATCTGCTGGCTGACCAGCACCCCGCCCTCGTCAGCCACCGCCGCACCCAGCGCCCGGCCGGACTCCGGCACCGGGTCCAGGAAACTGCCCGGCACCACCCCGAACACGGCCAGATCGACCTGGGTCCCGGGTGCGGCCCCGCCGGTGACGGTGGCGTGGGCGAGCGTGTCGCCGAACGGCGCGGCGGCCTGGACCCCGGACACCGTGCCCCATCGCTCCCACTCGGCACGCGTCACGGTGCTGCGGGAGAACAACTCTCCGCTGGCATCAGCCGAGAAAGCGAACCCGGTGGCCGGCAACGCCCGAAGCCCGGACACCCCGGAATCGGTGAGCCCGGTCGACATCCCGGACAGCAGGACACCGAGGACGGCGATGAGCGCCACCACGGCACCCATAAGAAGGAAGCGACCGCGGGCGAACCGCAGATCGCGTAGAGCCAGATACATGGCGAGGAACTCCGCAGCAATGGGCGACCAAGGGACTTCCCGACACTCCTGTCGGGAAGTCTGCTCAGCATAGCCCCCTTCCCGACAGTAGTGTCGGGAAGGGGTGTACCTCCGGGCGCAACGGCCAACGGGCCGCCTCCAGCCGCTCGTTGCAGTCGGGAGCGAGCAGCACGGCCAACGCCTTGTCCTAAGTTCCGGAGATCTTCTGGATCGGCGCCCACACCGCCGGGTCGTCCACCGCCGGGTCGTCCACGGCCGGGTCGTCTACCACCGCGCCGAGCTCCGTCATCTGCAGCCACTCCAGCCAGTGCGACAGCACCAGCGCCTCATCACTCGAAGGCACGGCTCCCCCTCACCCAGACGGTCGCCACCCGCGCGCACCCCGAGTGTCGGCAAAAGATCATGGCGGCATGAGTCCTGTTGACCTGGCCCATGAGCAAGGACTGAAGATCGACTGGGCCAAGATGCCCACGTACAACACCGTGATGGCGCTGGCTGCCGGTGCCGGGCTGTTGCTGGTGGTGTACCTCGGTGCCACGCTGCTGCGCGGGCGGCCGTTCGTTGCCGAGGGGTGGGCGCTGGCTTTTGGCGTCAATGGTCTGATCTTGTTCTTGACCGGGCTGCATATGACGCTCACCTGGCCGTTGGCCGGGCAGGGGTTCCCGTTCGACAACATCATCTTCGGGGAGCCGTCGTTGGTGTTCGGGGTCCTGATGCTGGCCGCGGCCTTCTTCTTGTGGAAGCGCGGGGTCGGGATCCTGACCGAGGATCCTGACGGGCCCCCGCGCACCGATCGGCTGAGCTACCTGACGCGGTTGATGGCTCCTGTGTCGGTGCTCATCGTCGGCATTGGTCTGGGCTGCTTCGGCATCGCCGCCGCCGGGTGGAAGTACACGCTGTTCGCGGCGCCGCCCGAGGAGCCGATCTCCGGGCATTTTGCCGATCATCCGATGCTGGAGGCGACCTTCATCTCCGGCCTCTACGTCCTGGTCGGGCTCGGCGCCGTGCTGCTTCCCCTGGCCCTGCGCAGTCCGCGCAGCGTCCTGCCGAAGGTGATCGGCGTGTGCTGGACGCTGGCCGGGCTGGCGTTCCTGCTGTTCGGCGCTCTGAACTACTTCACGCACATCGGTCTGATCGTCAACACGCAGTAGCCCGGGCCGGGCGGGAGCGGGCCGGGACCGGGCGAGAGCGAGCCGGGACCGGGCGGATCAGGCCGGGACCGGATCAGCCGGCGGACTCCGGCCGGAACCGGAACACGCCGGCGGACCAGCCGTCGTCGGCCACCCCGGCGTCCAGGGCCCGGCCGAGCGCTCGTTCCTCGTACCTGAAGTGCGACTCCATGATCGCGGCGAGCCCGTCGAGCTCGCCGCCGATCGCGTCCCGGGCCGGGCCCGGGCCGGCGGTCGCGGCCCGGTCGGCGAGGTCCGCCACCCGGGCCAGGATCCCGGCGATCAGGCCGTGGTCCTCCACCAGCTTGGCGACGGTGGGGGCCAGGTCCGGACGGGCGTCGAGCAGGCCGGCGAACATGCCGGCGTCCTCGCTGTGGTGGTGGGCGGTCAGCGCGGAGCAGAAGGCGAGGCAGTGCGTGGCGAGCGAGTCGTCGGTCAGGCGGCGCTCGCCGAGCCCGGCCCTGATTCGCGCCAGTCGGCGGCGGAGTTCGTCGTGGGCCTGGGCCAATTGGACGCTCAAGGCGGCTGCGCGGTCGTGGTTCGCGGAAGACATGATGGCTCAGCCGATCACGGCGCGCCCGGCCGGGGCAAGCGCGAGGCCGGCCGGCCCCGGTCGCCCGAACGGCCCAGCGGCGACTCGGCACGGAGCCGCCGGTCCGGGCCGGGCACGCGAAGCTGGAGCTTGACCTTCCCTGGCCCGTGGAGGTGGCCGTGCTGACAGGTGAACCCGCTCCACAGACTGAAGGCCTGGAAGAACTCGAAATCCGAGAAGAACTCGAAATCCTGGAAGACCTCGCGAACTCCGAGGACCCCGAAGACCTCGAAGATCTCGACCACCTCGACGACCCCCTGGGCGACGGCCCCGGCACCTACTCCGCCGCGATCCCGCTGCCCGGCACGGCCGCCCGGCCGCTGGTGCCGCGCTGGTGCGGCGTCGTGCTGATCGTGCTGGGCCTGCTCACCGTGCCGTGGATCGCCGGGCTGGCGGTCTCGCTGCCGAGCCACGCGCAGACCGACCACTACGCCTTCTCCTGGGCCGGCTTCGACGTGCTGCTGGCCGGCCTGCTGCTGTGGACCGGATGGCGCGCGGTGCGCAATCGCGACGACATCGGCGTGTCGGCCGCGGTGACGGCCGGGCTGCTCGTGGTCGACGCGTGGTTCGACGTGACGTCGGCGTCCTCCACCGGCCAGCTGCTCGCCGCGCTCGCGATGGCGCTGTTCGTGGAGCTGCCGCTGGCCGGGTTCTGCCTGTGGCTGGCCGGCCGGGCGGAGTCGGCACGCCGCCGACGGGCGGCGCGCATGGTCGCGATGGTCAGCCGGCTGTGGCAGTTCCGGAGCCGGGCGCTGCGGCGGGTCCGCCCGGCCGCCGAGCGGCGGTGAACGGCTCCGCCTCCGCCGACACATCCGACTCCCCCAATGCAGCGACCAACGGCTCCAGCGCCGCCCTGCGCACCTCGGCCGGGGTCCGGCCGTACTCGCGCCGGAAGGTGCGGTGGAAGCTGGTCACGTCGGTGAAACCCGCCTGCACCGCCACGTCGAGCACCCGGAGCCCGGCGCGCGCCGGATCCTGGAGATCGCGCCAGGCGCGGTCCAGGCGACGGCGGCGGATCTCGGCGGCGAGGCGGTGCTGCCGGCCGGCGAAGGCCGCGTAGAGCAGCCGGACCGAGACGCCGAGCCGCCGGGCGACCACGGCCGCCGACAGGTCGCTGTCGGTGAGGTGCTCGTCGATGTCGGCCAGGGCGGCGACGTGCAGCCGCCCCTGGCCGACCGGCGCGGCGCGGTCCGCGGGCCCGGCCGGGTGCTCCAGGGCGATGGCCAGGATCCCGCAGGCGTGGCCCGCCAGCCGGGCGGCGGTCGCCTCGTCCAGGTCGCCGGCGGTGAGCGCGAGCAGCGCGTGGCGGACGGCGGCGCCGGGGCCGGCGGTGGTGTCGACCCGGGTCGCGGTCGCGATCGGGGTGTCCGGGTCGGTCGCCAGCAGCGCTCTGGGCGCGAACAGCGACAGCTGCTGGAAGTCGTCGCGGAACTCGAAGGCGAACGGCTCGGTGGTGTCCACGACCGCGAGGTCGCCGGGGTGCAGCACGGTCGAGCGGCCGTGCTGGGTCATGAGGCTGCTGCCCCGCAGTTGGAGGTTTACGTAATAACCCTGAAGCGGCGAGTTGGTGATGTCGCGGTCCGTGCGCCGCACGCTCTGCCGCTGCGACTCGATCCGGGCGATGCTCAGCTCGCCCAGCGGACGCTGAGCCACCGTGCCGGCGAACCCGTCGCGCAGGTCCGATTCCGGCGTCAGCGCCAGGAACGCCTCGCAGATCAGCTCGCGCCAGCGCGCGAACTGCGCGGCCCGGGGGACTTCCAACGTCGACCAGCGCTGTGGCATGCGCTTCACCTGCCTGATTCCGACCAGGCCGACGCGGTTCGGCGGCCTCCCCAACCCACTGTCACGGCCCGGATCTGCGAATGGTTCATTCCCCGCCGAGCCGGTCCGCACGCTGCACCAGCGGCAAGCATCGCGTGCAGCACCGGCAACGTGCGAGCCGGGCCCGATCGCAGACCTTTGAGAAATGTTCATCACTGCCACGGGTTCCACGCCCGCGCCGCGCGACGGCGGCGGGCGCGGTGTGTTGGAGAGCGCGTTCGCCCTGCTCGGGGCGCTGGAACAGGTCGAGGGCGCGGGCGTCAGCCGACTGGCCGCGCAGTGCGGGCTGCCGAAGACGACGGCGCACCGGCTGCTGGAGCAGCTCAGCAGCCTCGGCGCGGTCGAGCGCAGCCGGGGCGGCTACCGGATCGGGGCGCGGGTGTTCCAGCTCGGCCACGGCTGGCAGCCGCATCCGGGGCTGCGGTCGGCGGCGCGGGGCCCGATGCGGCACCTGGCGGCGGCCACCGGCGCGACAGTGGGCGTCAGCGTGCTGCGCGACGGCCGCGAGCTGATCGTGGACTGCGTCGCGGGGACGGCCGGCAGCGGGACCGGAAGCGGGAGCGACACGGCCAGCGGGAGCGACACGGGCAGCGGGAGCGACACGGGCAGCGGGAGCGACACGGGCAGCGGGAGCGACACGGGCAGCGGGAGCGACACGGGCAGCGGGAGCGACACGGGGAACGGCGGCGGCTCGGCGAACGGCACGCTGGTGACACTGCGACGCGGAACCACCTGGCCCTGGTACACGGCGGCCGGGAAGGTCCTGGTCGCCGAGGCCCGCGACGGAGGTCCGGCCGGGGTGTTCCCGGTGGATCCGGCGACGTTCCGGGACCGGCGCCCCGGTGGTGGGCGCGAATCGGGCAGCGGCAGGCCTGGCAACAGCGCAGGCGTCGGCAACCCCGGCGACAGCCGCACCGCCGACCCGATCCCGGCCACCGTCGCGGCCGCGTGGCCGCGCGAGGCCGCGAAGATCCGGTCGTGCGGCGTCGCGTTCGATCGGGAGCAGGTGGTGGCAGGGGTCTGCTGCGCGGCGGTCCCGCTCTACGGGGCGCCGGGAACCCCGGTGGCGGCGCTGTGGGTCGTCACCGATCCCTCGCACCGGCTGGACCGGCTCGCCGACGCCGCGCGCCGGGTCGGCACCGTGGTCAGCAGCGCCTTGCGCGGCAGCCGCTGAGTCGCCGGGCCGCCGGGCCACCGGGCCACCAAGCCGCTGGGCCACCAAGGAGCTGGGCCACCAAGGAGCTGGGCCACCGAGCCGCTGAGTCGCCGAGCCACCGAGCTGGTCAGTGGAACAGCTACGGCCCCGGCACCTAATCCGTGCCGTTGGTCTCGGTCTTGAAGGTCCGGAAGCCGCGCCGGTGGTAGTTCGGCAGCGCGCCGGGGTGGTCGTCGGAGGCGGTGTGCAGCCAGACGCGGGTGACGTCCGGGTGCAGGTCCCAGGCCTGGCGCACCGCGAGCGTGAGCGCGTGGCCGCCGAGGCCCTGGCCCACCTTCTCCGGCACCAGCCCGAACGACTTGATCTCGACCTCGCCGTCGGCGTGCCGGTCGCAGACCACGACGCCGGCCGGCTCCCCGGCGTGCCGCAGCAGCCAGCAGCGGCGGCCGGGGTGGGCGAACCACGCCGGCCACTCCTGCGGCGTGCGGGTCACGCTGCGCCAGCCGTGGGGAGTGCCGACCCGGACCATGGTGCGGGCGACGAGGTCCTGGGCCTCCTGGCCGTCGCCGACCGGGTCCAGGGTCAGCTCGGGGACGGGCGCGGCCGGCACGAGCTGGTCCCGATCGGTCATCTCGACGTAGGTCGTGGTCTTGGTGGTCTTGGTGGTCTTGGCAGTCACCCGCGGCAGCCTAATGGTCGCCCCCGCCACCATGTCGGAGCGTCGATCTAGGCTTGGGCGGCTGGAAGGAGCTCCCATGTCCGCACCCACGATCCGCCTGTACCGTCCCGAGGACCGCGACGCGGTCTACGACATCTGCATCCGCACCGGCAACGCGGGCGGCGACGCGCGCGGCGTGTACCGCGACCACGATCTGCTGCCCGACATGTTCGTCGGGCCCTACACCGTGCTCGAACCGGATCTGGCCTTCATGCTCGACGACGGCGGCCGCGCGGTCGGGTACGTGGTGGGCACCAGCAACACTCCGCGCTTCGCGAAGGACTTCCGCGAGCGCTGGCTGCCGACCGTGGCCGCGCGCCACCCGCTGCCGCCCGGGAAGCCCGCGACGATCGAGGAGACCATGGCGGCTCTGCTGCACAACCCGGAGCACATGCTCACGCCCGAGGTGGCGGACTACCCGGCGCATCTGCACATCGACCTGCTGCCGGAATACCAGGGCCAGGGCCACGGCCGCAGGATGCTGACCACGCTGTTCGCCGCGCTGGACCGGGCCGGGGCGCCGCGGGTGCACCTGGTGCTGGCGACCGCGAACACCGCCGCCCGCGTCTTCTACGACCGGATGGGGTTCCACGAGATCCCGGTCGCCGATCCCGGCGTCGTGACCTACCTCGGGCGCTCGACCGCCTGAGGCGGGCGGCGGCGCCGACCGGCCCGGGCCGGTCCGGACCAGACCGGACCGGACCGGACCGGCCCGCCGAAGCGAATACGTCCGCTGATCTACGAATCCTGACAAGATCGCCGGGACCGGCGGCGATCATTTCGATCCCGGCCCATGATCAGTGAGCTGGGATCTTTGTGTTCGGGCCCGCACATCAAGGACATTACTTGGTTTCGAGGTATGGACAGCGGTTCGACCATGAGGAACACTCAGTTCCAAGCTGGCGTCAGACTACTGACATCCGGATGTCCTCACATCATGACAACCACTGCTAGGGCACAGCGCAGCGTGGCGCCGGTGTCGAGCGGCGCCGCGGCACGGAAGCCACCACCGTCCCCGAGGAGCCGCACGTGCACAGACCCCCCTCTCGTCCCCTGGGCAAGGTCGTCGCCCTCGCCGCCGCGCTGGCGCTGACGACCGGTCTCGGAGTCGGCACCGCCGACGCCGCCTCCGCCGCCCAGGCCGCCCCGGCCACCCACGCCGCCCCCGCGGCGGCCGCGCAACCCGCGGCCGCCACCGGTGCCAAGCCCGACGCGAAGGCGGTCTGCCCGCCCGCCGCCAAGGGCGCCGTCACCTGCTTCGCCCTGCGGCGCACCGACGTCGCGAAGGCCGCCGGCCTGTCCCCGGCCGCCGCCCCCGCCGGGTTCGGCCCGGCCGACCTGCTCTCGGCCTACAACCTGCCGGCCGACGGCGGCGCCGGGACCACGGTCGCCATCGTCGACGCCTACGACGACCCGAACGCCGAGAGCGACCTGGCGCTGTACCGGACCCAGTTCGGGCTGCCGGCCTGCACCACGGCCAACGGCTGCTTCAAGAAGGTCGACCAGACCGGCGGGACGAACTACCCGACGCCGAACGCCGGCTGGGCCGGGGAGATCTCGCTGGACCTGGACATGGTCAGCGCGGTCGCGCCGCGGGCGCACATCATCCTGGTCGAGGCCACCACCGCGAACTTCGACGACCTGGGCGCGGCCGTGGACGAGGCGGTGGCCCTCGGCGCCGGCTACGTCTCGAACTCCTACGGCTCCGGCTACGACTCCACCCCGGGCAGCGGCGAGGACCCCTCCGAGCTGACCGCGATGGACCCGTACTACAACCACCCCGGCGTGGCGGTGGTCGCCAGCTCCGGCGACAGCTCCTACGGGGTCTCCTACCCCGCGGCCTCGCAGTACGTCACCTCGGTCGGCGGCACCTCGCTGGTCCGGGACGGCAGCAGCCGCGGCTGGTCGGAGTCGGTGTGGTCGAACTCCTACGGCGGTCCGGGCTCGGGCTGCTCGCTCTATGAGCCCAAGCCGGCCTTCCAGACCGACAGCGGCTGCGCCAAGCGCACCCTGACCGACGTCAGCGCGGTCGCCGACCCGGCCACCGGCGTGACGGTCTACGACAGCTACCAGGACACCGGGTGGCAGGTCTACGGCGGCACCAGCGTCTCGGCGCCGCTGATCACCGGGGTCTACGCCGCCGCCGGAACGCCGGCGGCCGGGACCTACCCGAACGCGTACCCGTACGCCAAGCCCGCGGCGCTGAACGACGTGACGCAGGGTTCGACCTCCACCTGCACGCCGTCCTACCTGTGCACCGCCGGGACCGGCTACGACGGCCCGACCGGACTGGGCACGCCCAACGGCCTGTCGGCGTTCAGCAGCGGCCCGCACGGAATCGTCTCCGGCAAGGTCACCGACGGTACCGGCCCGGTGCCCGGGGCCAAGGTCTCGGTCGGGTCGACCAGCGTCACCACCGCGGCCGACGGCAGCTACTCGCTGTCGGTGCTGCCGGGCACCTACACCGTCAGCGCCAGCGCCTTCGGCTACGCCGACTCCTCGGTCGACGGGGTCGTGGTCGCCGACGGCGCCACCGTCGCCGAGGACTTCACGCTGGCGGCCGTGGCCCGGGTGGCGGTGACCGGCAAGGTCACCGACGGCTCCGGACAGGGCTGGCCGCTGTACGCGACCATCACCGTGGACGGGATGCCGGGCGGACCGGTGTACACCAACCCCAAGACCGGCGCCTACACGGTCCAGCTGCCGGTGAACAAGACCTACCAGCTGCACACCACGGCCGCCTACCCGGGGTACCAGACCACGGACACCGCGGTGCCGGTCGGCGTGTCCGCGGTGACCCAGCCGATCGCGGTCAAGGTCAACGCGACCAGCTGCACCGCGGCCGGCTACCGGCTCGGGCACGTCGGGCCCTACCAGACCTTCGACGGCAGCACCGCGCCGGACGGCTGGACGGTCACCAACAACACCGCCTCCGGCGGCTGGGAGTTCGACGACCCGGACCACCGCGGCAACCGCACCACCGGTGACGGCGGGTTCGCCATCATCGACAGCGACTACCTGGGCACCGGCAAGTCGCAGGACACGTACCTGACCGCACCGGTCGCCGACCTGTCCGCGATCGCCGCCCCGGAGCTGGACTTCGCGACCTACTACAAGCCCTACGGCAACTCCTCGGCGACCGTCGAGGTGAGCGTGGACAACGGCGCGACCTGGTCGGCGATCTGGTCGCAGACCACCGCGCAGGTCGACGGCACCACGGTGCGCCTGCCGCTGCCGCAGGCCGCGAACAAGGCGCAGGTGCAGGTCCGGTTCCACTACACCGGCACGTGGGCCTACTTCTGGGAGGTCGACAACGTCCTGCTGGGCGCGCAGACCTGCGACCCGGTGCCCGGCGGCCTGGTGATCGGCCAGGTCACCGACGCCAACACCAAGGCCGCGCTGGCCGGCGTCACCGTCTCGGAGACCGCCGCGCCCACCGTCGGCGGCACCTCGGCGGCCACCGCCGACCCGGCGCTGAAGGGCGCGTTCTACTGGTTCTTCTCCCCGACCACCGGCTCGGTGGCCCTGAGCGCGGCCAAGGCGCACTACGTCAGCGGCACCGCGACGGCGGCGGTGGCGGCCGGCAAGGTGGTCGAGGCCGACTTCGCGCTGAAGGCCGGCCGGCTCACCGTCACCCCGACCTCGGTCGCCAAGACCGTGGCCTGGGGCGGCAGCGCCACCCAGACGGTCACGGTGAAGAACACCGGCACCGCGCCGGCGACGCTGAACGTGGGCGAGCAGCCCGGCGGCTTCGTGATGCAGAACGTGCCGGCGGCCCCGACGCAGATCGTGCCGGCCAACGTGACCATGGGCAGCGCCCTGCAAGCCGCCAAGAAGCTGGCGGCCGCCAGGGCGACCCCGGCCGCCGCGGCCCCGACCGCCGGTGACAGCTGGCAGCCGGTGGCCAACTTCCCGACCCTGATCCAGGACAACATCGCCGAGTTCGCCGGCGGCAAGCTCTACTCAGGGTTCGGATACGACGGCAGCAACGACTCCAGCTCGCTGTACGCCTACGACCCGGCGGCCGGCAGCTGGTCGGCGCTGGCAGCGGCGAGCGACACCCGCGAGTCCCCGGCCCACGGGTTCATCAACGGCAAGCTGTACGTGGTCGGCGGCTGGGCCGCCTCCGGCGACCCGGATCCCAAGCTGGAGATCTACGACCCGGCGGCCAACCAGTGGAGCACCGGTCCGGCCGCCCCGGCGCCGTACGCGGGCTCCGGCAGCGCGGTGATCGGCTCGAAGCTGTACGTCGTCGGCGGCTGCACCACCTCGTGCGGCACCACCGACGTCTACTCCTTCGACGCCGCCTCCGGCGCCTGGACGAAGCTGGCGGCCTACCCCGAGACGACGGCATGGCTGTCCTGCGCCAACGCGCAGAGCAAGCTGGTCTGCGCCGGCGGCACCTCGGCCACCACGGCCAGCAACAGCACCTACGTCTACGACCCGGCGGCCGGCACCTGGACCAAGGCGGCCAACGCGCCCGCCGCGTTCTGGGCCTCGGCCTCGGCCGGCGCCAACGGCCAGCTCCTGGTCTCCGGCGGAGTCGTCGGCGGCGGGCTGACCAACCAGTCCTGGTCCTACGACCCGGCCACCGACGCGTGGACGACCCTGCCCAACTCCAACGTCAGCGCCTACCGGTTCGCCGGCGCCCTGGGCTTCTACACCGTCGGCGGCGGCCAGGGCAGCCTGACCCCGCCGCTGGCCACGACCCAGGTGCTGCCCGGCTACACCGGCGGCCCGACCACCGACGTGCCGTGGCTCAGCGAGAGCGCCGGCACCCTGACCCTGGCCCCCGGCGCCAGCGGCACCTTCACGGTGACCGTGAACGCCGGCGACCCGTCGATCTCCCAGCCGGGGGCGTACACGGCGAGCCTGGGCCTGACCTCGGACACGCCGTACACCCTGTCCGCGATCCCGGTGACGATGACGGTGAAGCCCCCGACCACCTGGGGCAAGATCACCGGCACCGTCACCTGCACCGACGCCTCCGGGGCCTCGGTCCCGCTGGCCGGCGCCACGGTCCAGATCGACACCTGGGCCACCCACTACACCCTGCACACCGACATCAACGGCGGCTACGCCCTGTGGCTGGACTACCGCAACAACCCGTTGACGGTGATCGCGGCCAAGGACGGCTACCAGCCGCAGGTGCAGACGGTGAAGATCAAGAGGGGCGCGACCAGCACGGTGTCGTTCGTGCTGCTGAAGGACTGATGCAGGTCTGATGCAGGACTGACGCAGGTCTGACGTGCGGCGCGCACGTCGGGAGCGGGACCGCGCACACGCGCGGTCCCGCTTCGCGTTCGCGCCGCGCGGTCACCCGGATGACGGCGACAGACGCGACAGCCCCGGGCCCTCGATGAGTTGCTGAGGGAAGGGTCCGCCCCGGACCCGAAGGAGGCTTGAGGCCATGTCCAAGTCCAAGAAGGCCGAAGGCGACGCCACCCACGTCGCGAAGTCCGAATCCCGCCACAAGTTCAAGGTCGCGGAGCTCACCGACTTCAACCGCCGCGAGACCCGCCCCGACGGCAGCGAGCGGATGATGCCGCGGATCGCGGTCCTGACCCCGGTGGACGGTGGTAAACAGGTTCGGGCGTACGTCCCCGGCAACCTGGACTCCCCGCTGGAGGTCGGATCGACGGTGATGTGCCGTCCGCACGACAAGCACCACGGCGACGGCCCGCCGATCAAGTTCCGGATCACCAACGTGGTCGACGCCAACGCGACCGCCGAGCTGACGCCGTCGCAGAACGCGCAGTTCGCCGAACGCGCCGGCGCCAGCCCGTCGGCGATGGAGCGGCAGGAGGCCGGCGTGCGCCGGTGACGTAGGGCCCGACCCCCGGTCCGGGGCACCTCTTCCGGTGCCCCGGACCGGGGGTTTTCGTGGTGGAGACTGGGGCCCATGGAGTTCTTCTGCTACCACCGCGACCGGCCCAGCTCCCTGGCCCTGCGCGAATCGCTCTTGGAAGACCATCTGTCGTACATGGACGGGTTCGGCAAGGGAATGATCGCGCGCGGGCCGACGCTGACCGCGGACCGCGAACTGCCGACCGGCAGCGTGCACATCCTCGACCTGCCCGATGCCGCCGCCGCCCGGGCGTTCGCCTTCGACGAGCCCGGATACCAGGCCGGGATGTATCAGGACGTGATGCTGCGCCGGTGGCGCAACCTGCTGGGGCGCACCATGTGGGAGTTCGCCGGCGGCCGGACCGGGGAGGACCGGTATCTGGTGCTCGGGCTCGGCGAGGGCGAGGGCGTCGATCTGGAGCTGCCGGCGGGCCGCGACGAACTGATCGCCTACGGGCCGCTGCTCTCCGACGACGGCACCGTCTGGCTGGGGACGGCGGCGCTGGTTCGGGCGTCCGACCGGGAATCGGCCGCGAGCGTGCTGACCGTGGACCGTTATGCCGACGTCCGGGTCCATGACTGGCAGTTCGGCGGGCGGGAGTGACGAGGGTGGCAGTGAACAGGGGTGGCAGCGCCGGACAGCGCTGCCACCCCTTCATGCTTTTAGGCCGGACACTTCACGCGCCTCTGAAGCGGGCTGCCGCTCGCTTTAGAAGCCCTTAGACGCCTTAGCGACTCTTAGAGCGCGACACCCAACAACGCGTCGACAATCCGGCTGATCTGCCCGGGCGCCGCCGTGTTCCGCTCCACCGCCGCGCCATCGCCCTCGGCACCGGCGCCGCCATCACCATCCGCCGTAGCGTCAGCAGCCTCCTGCCGCGCCACCCAGGCGTCGATCACACCCAGCGCGCCCGGCGCGTCCAGGTCATCGGTGATCCGCTCCCGCACCGCCGCCAGCACGTCGTCGGCCGGCACCGCGTCCGGCCGGGACACGGCCGCCCGCCACCGCGCCAGGCGCGCCTGCGCGGACTCCAGGTCCGCGGGGGTCCACTCCCAGTCCGTCCGGTAGTGGTGCGCCAGCAGCGCGAGCCGGATCGCCATCGGGTCGACCCCGGCGTGGCGCAGCTTGGAGACCAGGACCAGGTTGCCCTTGGACTTCGACATCTTCTCGCCGTCGAGGCCGACCATCCCGGCGTGGACGTACGTCTGCGCGTAGGGCCGCTCGCCGGTCACCACCTGCGCCTCCGACGCGCCCATCTCGTGGTGCGGGAACGCCAGGTCGCTCCCGCCGCCCTGGAGGTCCAGGCCCATGCCCAGGTGCTCCAGCGCGATGGCCGCGCACTCGATGTGCCAGCCCGGACGTCCCGGTCGCAGACCGGCGGCCCGGCCGGCGGCCCCGGGGTCCCACGACGGCTCGCCCTCGCGCTCGTTCTGCCACAGCAGGCAGTCCAGCTGGTGCTTCTTCCCCGGGCGGTCCGGGTCGCCGCCCCGCGCCGCGAACGTGGCCAGCATCTCGGCCGGGTCCAGGTGCGACACCGAGCCGAAGGCGGGGTCGGCGTGCACCGAGAAGTAGACGTCGCCGTCCACGTCGTAGGCCGCGCCCTGCTCCAGCAGCTTCACCACCAGGTCCACGACCAGCGGGATCGACTCCACGGCCCCGACGTAGTGCGCCGGCGGCAGGATCCGCAGCGCGGTCATGTCCTCGCGGAACAGCGCGGTCTCGGACTCGGCCAGCGCCTCCCAGTCCCGGCCGGTGGCGACGGCCCGCTCCAACAGCGGGTCGTCGACGTCGGTGACGTTCTGCACATAGGACACCGGGTGCCCGGCGTCCTTCCAGGCCCGCTGGATCAGGTCGAACGCCAGGTAGGTGTTGGCGTGGCCCATGTGGGTCGCGTCGTACGGCGTGATGCCGCACACGTAGATACGGGCCGGCTCGCCGGGTCCGGCCGCCGGGGTGGGCACCAGGGCCCGCGCGGCGGTGTCGTGGAGGCGGACGGCGGGGCCGTCACCGGGCAGTTCGGGGACCTCGGGGGCGGGCCATGCGTGCATGCGGATGATCCTATCGGGGTCGGCCTGGGCGATGCCCGGTGCGGGGGAATGATGCGGCGCGGCGCCGCCAGCAGGCGCAACAGTGCCATGGGCCTGGTTGTTCCGGCGGGGCGCCTCGGGCGGCAGGGCGGCGGGCGGTGCGAACGGCGCGAGATCCACTGTTCCTGACAAATCGGCGGCTCGTGACAATCGTCGTCAGAAATCGCCGCCGAGGAAACCCGTCCGGGAGACGGGGTTTTCCGGAACGGCGGCTCCTGGAGCGACGTCCGGAGCAGCGTCTAGAACGGCGGCCACGGCACCGGGCGCCGCCGACCCTCCGGCCCGGGGATCCGGTCGGTGCGCAGCACCTCGCCGATCCGCTCCCGGGTGGCCGCGACCTCCTCGGGGTCCAGCAGTTCGGCCAGCCGGCCGCCCAGCTCCCCGCCCGCGAGCTCCCGCGCCAGCCGCTCCAGCACCGTGCGGACCTCGTCGCCCAGCGGCTCGTGGCTGAAGCCCCAGAGCAGGGTCCGCAGTTTGTCGTCGACGTTGAACGTCAGCCCGTGGTCGATGCCGTAGACGTGGTCCGGCTCGGCGGTCCCGATCACCAGGTGGCCGCCCTTGCGGTCGGCGTTGTTCACCACCGCGTCGAAGGCCGCGATCCGGCGCAGCCGCTCGTCGGCCTTGTGCGCGAGCACCGCCGGCCGGCCGTCGCCGAGCTCCACCTCCAGCACCGGGCGCCAGCGCGCGGCGGCCGGGTCGTCGGGGTCGTCGTCGAAGTCCTCGGGCAGCAGCGCGAGCAGTTCGTGGTCGTCGTCGTCCGGGGTGTCGATCCACAGCTGGCACATGCCCGGGCCCCACGGCCCCTGCCGCAGCACCGTCGGCGGCACGATCCGCCAGCCGGTGGCGTGCGACAGCTCGTAGGCGGCGACCTCGCGGGCGGCCAGCGTGCCGTTGGGGAAGTCCCACAGCGGACGCTCCCCCGCCACCGGCTTGTGCACGCACTGGAGCGTGACGCCGTCCAGGGCCACGGTCCCGTACAGGGTGGCGTTGGAGGCGTTGGTGAGGCGGCCGGTGATGGTCAGCTCGCCGGCCGTCAGCACCTCCTTGACGCGCTCCAGGCCCAGTCCGGTTCCGGCCACGCCGGCCACGCCGGAAACTTCAGCCACATCGGCCACGCCGGTCACGTCGGTCACACCGGCCGACGCGGCCCCACCGGCCCCGCCCGCCTCCGTCGGCTCCACCCCGGGCCCGCTCAAGCCGCGCGCCGCCGGTAGCCGTTGGAGCGCGGACAGACGTGGCCCTCGGGGTCCAGCGGCAGCGAGCAGAACGGGCACGGCGGCCGGCCGGCCGACACCACGGCCTTGGCCCGCGTCGTGAACGCCCGGGCCTGCGCCCCGGTCAGCCGGACCACCATGGTCGGCGGGCCGTCGGCCTCCATGTCGCCCAGCGGCGGCTCGCCCCCGCCCTCCATCGGCGCCATCGCCTCGATCACCACGCGCTGGGTCTCGCCGTCCCAGGCCAGCGCGAGCGCCGCGACCCGGAACTCCTCGAACACCGGTTGTTCCAGCGGCTTGTCGTCGGCCAGCTCCAGCGGGGCGATGGCGGGCACCGGGGCCGCGCCGCCGGAGCGCCGCACCACCTCGTCGAGCAGGTCGTCCAGGCGCTCGGCCAGCGCCTCCACCTGTTCCTTCTCCAGCGCCACCGAGGTGATCCGGCCGCCGGAGGCCGCCTGCAGGTAGAAGGTGCGGTGCCCGGGGAGTCCGACGGTGCCGGCGACGAACCGCTCCGGGGGGTCGTAGACGAAGAGTTCCCGTGACACCGTATTCCTCCTACAAGCTCCGCGGTCGGCCCTCGCGTGGGACCGCGTAATCAAGCCTATGCGTTCATACGTTGTCGGCGCCCGCGCCGCCCCCCACCGCGGCGTCGCCGTCCGCTGAGGGCGAACGCTCGGGGGCCGGCTTGTAGGGCGCCGGGTCGCCGCCCACGTCGTTCAGGCGCAGTACGAACGGGCGCAGGTCGGTGTAGCGGACCGCGGTGACCGAGCAGGGATCGCAGGTGATCCGCTGGAACTGGTCCAGGTGCAGGCCCAGCGCGTCGGCGGCGATCGCCTTGATGACGTCGCCGTGGGAGAACAGCGCCCACACCGCCTCCGGTCCGTGCTCGGCCGCTATCAGGGTGTTCCATTCCCGCACCGCGGCGACCGCACGCGCGGACATCTCCGCCATCGACTCGCCCTCGGGCCCGGGGAAGCGCGCGGCCGAGGGGTGCGCCTGCACGGTGCGCCACAGCGGCTCCTTGGCCAGCTCGGCCAGCGGACGGCCGGTCCAGTCGCCGTACCGGCACTCGCCGATCCGCTCGTCGAGGTGCACCGGCAGCTCGCCGTGCGGGCCCAGCACGAGCTCGGCCGTCTGGCGGCAGCGCTCCAGCGGGGAGACCACGGCGGCGGCCAGCGGCACCTCGGCCAGCCGCTTGGCCAGCTCGCCGGCCTGCTGCTCGCCGCGCTCGTCCAGCCGCACGCCCGGGGTCCAGCCGGCCAGCACGTTGCTGGTGTTGGCGGTGCTTCGGCCGTGCCGGATCAGGAGTACCAGGGTCACACCCTCAACCCTACGACCTGACAGGGGTCGGCGGTGGATCGGGCCGCATCCTGCCGCCTCCCGCCGCTTCCCGCCGCCTCCCGCCTCGCCCCGGCGCCCGGCCCCGGGGTTTAGGTCCCGGCCTCCGCCTGCGGGATAATCGCACCCATGATCGTGAACTGCGCGACCTATCGGGGCGGCCGCCGCGTCTCGGCGCCCGCCGACCTGTCGGACGCGCTGGACCAGGCGCGCGCCTGCGGCGACCCGTCGGCGTTCCTGTGGCTGGGCCTGTACGAGCCGGAGCCGGACGAGCTGGACCTGGTGGCCCGGGAGTTCGGCCTGCACCCGCTGGCGGTGGAGGACGCGATGAGCGCCCACCAGCGGCCGAAGCTGGAGCACTACAAGGGTTCGACGTTCCTGGTGTTCAAGACCCTGCTGGAGCACGATCCGCACCACCCGCTGCGGCTGGGCGAGATCTCGGTGTTCCTCGGCGACAACTTCATCGTCACGGTCCGGCACGGCGACGCCAATCCGCTGTCCGGCGTGCGCAAGCGGATAGAGGCCGAGCCGGAGCTGCTGGAGCACGGGCCCAGCGCGGTGCTGTACGCGGTCTCCGACCAGATCGTCGACTCCTACACCCGCTACGCGGGCCTGATGCAGGACTCGATCGACCAGCTGGAGACCGAGGTCTTCTCGCCGGTGCGCGGCGACTACGGCGGTCCCATCTACGCGCTCAAGCGCAACGCGATCGTGTTCGCGCGGGCCGTGATCCCGCTGGTGATGCCGGCGAAGGCGCTGGTCGACGGCTACGAGGACCGGATCGCGAAGGAGACGTACGCGTATTTCCGGGACGTGGCCGACCACGTGCTGCGCGCCACCGAGGCCGCGCGGGAGTGGAACGAGCTGCTGGACCACATGCTCGACGCCGACCGGTCGCGGGTGTCGGTGCAGCAGAACAACGACATGCGGCGGATCTCGGCGTGGGCGGCGATCCTGGCGGTGCCCACGGCGATCGCCGGGATCTACGGCATGAACTTCGACAACATGCCGGAGCTGCACTATCGGTACTCGTACTACATCGTGCTCGGCGTGATGGGGGTGGCGTGCGCCTCGGTGTACGTCCTGCTCAAGCGGGCGAAGTGGCTCTGACCGGCGCGCCGCCGCTGCCCGGCGGGCTGGCGCTGGCGCGGTTCCCGGAGGATCCGCGGGAGGCGCTGCGGGCCTGGGACGCGGCCGACGAGTACCTGGTGCGGTTCCTGGGCGACGGGTCCGGGGCGGTGGCGGGCTTCGGCGGGCCGGTCGACCCGGCGGCGCGCGTCGTGCTGTTCGGCGACCGCTGGGGCGCGCTGACCACGGCGCTGGCCGCGGTCGGGGCGCGGGTCACGCAGATCTCTGATTCGTACCTGGCGCAGCGGGCGACGCTGGCGAACCTGGCCCGCAACGAGGTCCCGGCCTCCGCCGTGGAGCTGCTGACGACGGCCGAGAAGCCGCCGGTCCCGATCGACACGCTGCTCATCCGCGTGCCGAAGTCGTTGGCGCTGCTGGAGGACCAGCTCAGGCGGCTGCGACCGGCCGTGCACCCGGGGACGAGGATCGTCGGCACCGGCATGGTGACCGAGATCCACACCTCCACGCTCCAGGCCTTCGAGCGGATCCTCGGCCCGACGCGGACGTCGCTGGCGGCGCGCAAGGCGCGGCTGATCTTCTGCGAGCCGGACGCGGCGCTGATCGCGACCTCGGGCTCGACTTCGGACTCAGGCTCGACTTCGGACTCGCACTCGGGCTCGACGTCGGACTCGGACTCGGACTCGGCCGACACGAACCCCTGGCCGCTGAGCTACCGGCTGCCCGACGGCCTGGGCCCGGTGTCCGGCCACACGGTCGTGAACCACGCCGGCACCTTCTCGGCCGACCACCTGGACATCGGCACCCGGTTCTTCCTCCCGCACCTGCCGAACCGCCCCGACGCCGCGCAGATCGTGGACCTGGGCTGCGGCAACGGCGTCGTGGGGCTGGCGGCGGCGCTGGCGAATCCGCGGGCGACGGTGACCTTCGTCGACGAGTCCTTCCAGGCACTCGCGTCGGCGCGCGCCACGTTCGAGGCGACGTTCCCGCCGGGCACCCGGGAAGCCGTGTTCCAGGCCGGAGACGGCCTGGCCGGGTTCCCGCCGGGCAGCGTGGACCTGGTCCTGACCAACCCGCCGTTCCACTCGCACCAGGCGACGACCGACGCGGCGGCGTGGCGGATGTTCACCGGATCGCGGTCCGTGCTCCGGCCCGGCGGCGAGCTGTGGGTCGTCGGGAACCGACACCTGGGGTACCACGCGAAGCTGAGGCGGCTGTTCGGGAACTGCGACGTGGTCGCGAGCAACCCGAAGTTCGTGGTGCTGCGCGCGACAGCGAATAAGAGCACTAATACACTGCCCGGGTGACGAACTCGGGGGTTGTGTTCTACGCGTTCTTCGGTCTGGGCTGGCTGCTGGCCGGGCTCGGGCACTTCGGCGGCGCCGTGACCGGAGCGGCGGGGACGCTCGGCCTCGCCGTGGCCGTGGCGCTGGTCCTCACGGCCCGCAGGCAGATCGCGCGGCGGGCCGACCCGGCGGACCGGGACCTGTCGCCCGAACAGCGCGAACGGTTCCGCAGGGTGAACATCGCGCAGTGGCTCATGATCGCCCTGATCCTCGGCGGATGCGCGATCGCCGGCGACTTCGACCTGGCCATGCCGCTGGTCGCCGTCGCTGTGGGCGTCCACTTCCTGCCGCTGGCCGACGTCTTCGGCGACCGGCGGCTGGTCGTCCCCGGCGCGGCGCTGTTCGTCTCCGGCCTGGTCGGGGTGCTGGCCTGGGTGGGGCACGCCGCCACCGGCACGATCACCACCGAGGTCGGCCTCGGCTGCGCGGTCACCCTGTGGGCGACCGCCGTCTGGTCCCTGCTGAGCGTCAGTCGACCAGCACCAGCTGCTCGGCCTCGGCGATGATCTCCGCCGGCGCCGGCGGCCGCAGCAGCAGGTCGGCGATGCGCTCCCGGCCCGGGTCGCCGGCCGCCTCGATCGCGGCGACCGACTCGCGCACGTCGTAGCGGGTCTGGCGGAGCTGCACGTCCGGGCCGAGCAGGGCCCAATGGGCGACGCCGGGCTCGCCGTCGTGGTACGGCAGGCCGACGCTGCCCGGGTTGACGCTGCGGATCCCGGTCAGGGTGCGGTCGAACTGCAGGTGGGTGTGGCCGGTGACCAGCACCCGCTCCTCGATGCCGGCGGTGAGGTCGCGGAACCGCTCCTCGGAGGTGCCGGGGGTGACCGCCTCGTTGTCGCTGCGCGGCGAGCCGTGGCAGAACCGGACCGGGCCCAGGCCGTCGACGTCGACCACCACGCTGAACGGGAACGAGCCGACGAAGGCCAGCGCGCCGGTGCCGTGCCGGGCCGCGACCCACTCCTGGCGCGGGCCGGCCGGGGTGTAGGCGCCGGTGGCTATGTGGCGCACGAAGCGCTCGCTGTTGCCGCGCACGCACACCGCGCGCAGGCCCAGGCCTTGCACGATGCGCACCGTCTGGTCCGGGTCCACGCCCCAGGTCAGGTCGCCGTTGAAGACCACCAGGCCGGCCGCCGCCACCTCGGGCTCGGCCAGCACCGCGCGCAGCGCCGGGACGTTGGCGTGCACGTCCGACAGCACCGCCACCGTGCCCACCGGGCCGTAGTGCTTGACCGGACCCTCCCACGGTGCGGGACCGAAGTATTGGTCGGACATCGCGGACCTCCCCGGGACGGCGAATCGGCGGTTACCGGGATTGAAGCCTAATCGCGGTCCTCATGGTGGGCGAGAAGTGACCGAGCACTGAGACCAGGCCTCTCCAGGAGCGCGGTCAGTTCGGTGAACGAGGCGATCTCCGGACCGGACCAGTCGTCCTCGCGGTCGTGGGCGCTGTTGGCGTGCCAGTCGTCGGCGCGCAGCATCAGCGCCGTCATCCCGGCGCCGGCGGCGCCGCTGAGCTCGCGCGAACCGCCGTCGCCGAGGTAGAGGCAGTCGGCGGGCCGCACCCCGAGCCGCTCGGTGACCAGCCGGAAGAACGCCGGGTCCGGCTTCTTGATCCCCTCGTCGCAGGAGAAGACCGCGGTGTCGAAGTACTCTGCGACTTCCAGGCCGGGCCAGGCGGGCGGCAGCTCCGGGGTGCAGTCGCTGAGCAGCCCCAGCCGGAACCCGCGCTCGCGCAGGACCGCCAGCGCCGCCGGGGCGTCGGCGCGGAAGCGGAACAACGCGTTCTGGGACTCCACCCGGGCCCGGCACGAGCGCGCGAGCGCCTCCTCCGACGGCGAGATGCCGCAGCGGCGCGCCAGTTCGCGGAAGCTCTCCGCCAGGTCGCCGAGCACCCCGGTGGCCCGCTCGACGAACGAGGCGTCCAGCGCCGCCCGCCACTGATCGGCGGGCAGCCCGAGCGGCGCGGCGCTGGCGGCCGCGGCGGCGGTCCAGGCGGCGTTCGGGGCGCTGACGGTCAGCGTGCCGAAGAAGTCGATGACGACGGCGGTGATCCCGGGGCCGGCCGACACCCGATCCTGTTCCTGTTCCCGTGCCTGCTCCGGGTGCGTGTGCGGATCGGAACTCTGGCGCGGATCGGGACTCGGGTGCTGGGGCTCCATCGCCGCAGTCTACGGGCGGCGATCAAGGATCACTGGTCGGCGGCCAGCGAGCCCTCGAACCGCGGACCGGGCACGGAGGCGTCCCGGAGCCCCTCCGACTCCCCCTCCGGCTCCTCGTCCGGCCTCTCGCCCCGCTCGGCCGCGCCACGTCCCGACCGCCACGACACCGCCAGCAACGGCAGCCCCACCGCGACCACGATCCACATCGGCGCCAGCATCCGGGCCCAGTCGCCGGGGTGCAGGACCAGGGACGCCGGCCCCACCGCGGCCACGGCCAGGACCGGCGCCGCGACCCGGGGCCGCGCCCACCGCGCCACTCCCCACAGCCCGAGCGCGGCGAGCACCACCAGATAGGCCCCGTCGGAGATCATCGGCAGGAACACGCGCCAGAAGCGGAATTCGGCGTGCAGGAAGCGGACGTACATGTCGGCGGGCACCGGCTGCGTGAAGTGGTTGGTCATGGTGTCGGTGATGCCCTGGTTGATCGTCGGCCAGGACAGCGCGGAGCTGATCGCGACCATGATCGCCAGACCGCCGCCGGCGAGCAGGGCCAGACGCGCGGACCAGGCCGTCCGGGCCCGGCGGAGCCCGTATCCGGCCGCCCCGGCCAGCAGCAGGAACCCCGCCGCCAGGACCGCGTCGGCGTCCCGCACCGCGAACAGCCACGCGAAGGCCGCGGCCCCGACCCCGACGGCGAGGTTCCGCCGCCGGTCGCGGACCAGCAGGGCGACGGCGTAGAGCAGCGCGGCCAACCCCGGCGCGCTCGCGGCCTCGGACAGCACCCGGGTGCCGACGTAGCCCGAGGGCAGCAGGAAGTAGGCGGCCTCGGCGGCCAGCGGCCAGAGCCCCGGCAGGCCGAGTTCCCGCGCCGCCAGCACCAGCAGCACCCCGGCCGCGACCTGGAGGACCAGGATCGTGAGATAGATGCCCTGGTCCCCGAACACCCTGATGAACAGCGACATCAGCGCCGGCAGCCCAGGACGCGCCTGGAATATCGCCTGGTACTGGCGCGGGAAGCCCAGGACCCCGCCCGCGTCGCGCTCGCAGGCGTCGCGGGGCGTGTCCAGGTAGTCGGCCTTGTCGTCGCACACGAAGGCGATGGCCTTGGCCGTCGCGGTGTCGTGGTCGTCGCCGGCGAACTCGTAGGCGCGCTGCGTGTAGTGCACCGTGTCGGTCAGCGCCCGGGCCCCGCCCTGGGCCGGTCCGGCCCAGAGCATCAGGACCCCGATCAGCCCGACGACCGCGGCCGACGGCAGCAGCAAGCGTCGTAATTGCATTGATCCCCCGTTTGCGGAATGGGTACCGCCATGCCTTCGTACACCCCCGTGCACGGCCCGGTTCGGAAAACGGTATCCCGACCGGGCTCACCGACAGAAGCCTGATTCAGTGCCGATCGGGTACCGGACGGGTACCGATCAGGTGCCGATCCGGATCGGCGGGCAACGGAATCAGGGCCCCGCGGCGTACTTCTCAGCCCTCGTACGGCCGCTGCGGCCACGGCGCGTCGGCCGGCCGCAGATCCCCCAGCGCGTTGGTGGCGATGGCCGTGGACAGCGCCAGCACCCCGGCGACCGCCAGCGGATTGTGCAGCTCCCCGGCCAGGATCAGCCGCGTCACCTCGGACCGGTCGGCCCACAGCGCCCGCATGTCGGCCTCCTCGTGCTCGCGGGCGAACTGCTCGCCCTCGGCCTCGCTGACGCCGCGCGCCAGGTAGACGCGGATCGCCTCGTCCGAGCCGCCGGGGGTGGTGAACAGGTCGACCAGGACCCGCCAGTCGGCGGCCTGCTGGTGCGCCTCTTCGTAGAGCTCACGCTTGGCGGCCGCCAGCGGGTTCTCGCCGGGGTGGTCGAGCAGCCCGGCGGGCAGCTCCCACAGCCGCCAGCCGACCGGGTGGCGGTACTGGCGGACCAGCAGCACGCGGTCGGCCTCGTCCAGGGCCACCACGCCCACCGCGCCGGGATGGACGACGTAGTCGCGCTCGGCGACCTTGCCGTCGACCATCCGCACGGTGTCGGTGCGGATCGAGATCACGTGCCCGCGGAACTTCTCCTCGGAGGCCAGGACCGGCCACTTCTCCGGTTCGTCGCGGATCTCCATCACGCTCCCGTATATGCGGTTGAGGGGTGCCGACAATCTCGGTGCCGACAATCTTGACCCGGCCGCCGTCCGCCCTGGTCAGCGGGCCGGCGTGGGAAACCCCCGAGGGTCCCGCGGCCGATGATCGGCAAGCCTACCGCGCCGAACGCACGAACGCCCCGGCGATGAGCCGGGGCGTTCGACGGCGGCGGGAGCGCGCCGGGCCGGGAGCCCGGGCGCGCGCCGGATCAGGACCCGGAGGTCCCGGAGGTCCCGGCGGACCCGGCGGACCGCCCGGCGGCGGCCGCGTCGGCGCCGGCGCCGGTCGCGCCGGTGGAGCTGCCCAGGCCCTGCGAACGCGCCACGGCGGCGGCGATCAGGCCGGAGAACAGCGGGTGCGGACGGGTCGGGCGGGAGCGCAGCTCGGGGTGGGCCTGGGTGCCGACCAGGAACGGGTGCGCGTCCTTGGACAGCTCGACGAACTCCACCAGCCGGCCGTCCGGGGAGGTGCCGGAGAACACCAGCCCGGCCTGCTCCAGGCGCGGCCGGTAGGCGTTGTTCACCTCGTAGCGGTGGCGGTGGCGCTCCTCGATGTAGGGCGCGCCGTCGTAGAGCTCGCGCACGATCGTGCCCTCGCCGAGCTTGGCCGGGTACAGCCCGAGCCGCATGGTCCCGCCCAGGTCGCCCTGGCCGGCCACGATGTCGCGCTGGTCGGCCATGGTGGAGATGACCGGGTCCGGGGTGGCCTCGTCGAACTCGGCGGAGTTGGCCGCGGCGATGCCGGCCAGGTTCCGGGCGCCCTCGATCACGATGCACTGCAGGCCCAGGCACAGGCCGAGCAGCGGGATGCCGTTCTCGCGGGCGAACTTGACGGTGTTGACCTTGCCCTCGATGCCGCGCACGCCGAAGCCGCCGGGGACGCAGACCGCGTCGACGTCGGACAGGTGCTTGGCCGCGCCCTCGTCGGAGGCGCACTCGTCGGAGGGCACCCAGCGGATGTTGACCCGCGCGGAGTTGGCGAACCCGCCGGCCCGCAGCGCCTCGGTCACCGACAGGTAGGCGTCCGGCAGGTCGATGTACTTGCCGACCAGGGCCACGGTGACGTCGTGGTCCGGCTCGTGGACCCGGCGCAGCAGGTCGTCCCACTGGGTCCAGTCCACGTCGCGGAACGGCAGCCCGAGCCGGCGCACCACGTAGGCGTCCAGGCCCTCGGTGTGCAGCACCTTGGGGATGTCGTAGATGGACGGCGCGTCCACGGCCGCGGTCACGGCCTCCTCGTCCACGTCGCACATCAGCGAGATCTTGCGCTTGATGGCCTGGCTGATCGGCCGGTCGGCGCGGCACACGATGGCGTCCGGCTGGATGCCGATGCTGCGCAGGCTGGCCACCGAGTGCTGGGTGGGCTTGGTCTTCATCTCGCCGGACGGGCCGATGTAGGGCACCAGGGAGACGTGCAGGAAGAACACGTTGTCCCGGCCGACCTCGTGGCGCACCTGGCGGGCCGCCTCCAGGAACGGCAGCGACTCGATGTCGCCGACGGTGCCGCCGACCTCGGTGATCACGATGTCGACGCCTTCGCCGCCCATCCGGCGGATCCGGGCCTTGATCTCGTTGGTGATGTGCGGGATCACCTGGACGGTGTCGCCCAGGTACTCGCCGCGCCGCTCCTTGGCGATCACCGCGGAGTAGACCTGGCCGGTGGTGACGTTCGCCGAGCCGTGCAGGTCGGTGTCCAGGAACCGCTCGTAGTGGCCGACGTCCAGGTCGGTCTCGGCGCCGTCGTCGGTGACGAACACCTCGCCGTGCTGGAACGGGTTCATGGTGCCCGGGTCGACGTTCAGGTAAGGGTCCAGCTTCTGCATCGTGACCCGCAGGCCGCGCGCCTTGAGCAGCGCGCCGAGCGAGGAGGCGGTGAGGCCCTTTCCGAGGGAGGAGGCGACGCCCCCGGTTACGAACAGGTGTTTCGTCTGGTGTGCCAAAGGGGGGCTCCCGCGGATCGCTGTGGCTAACTGGAGGAACGCTGCTCGTCGAGGAGGCGAGCGGTGGGCGATGCGGTGCCGGAGGGGGCGTGATCCGTGTCGGGTCGGCCTGGCCGGAACCTGTCATCCACGGGGGTCCAGGATATCAGCAGTTGCCGGGCTCGGCGGCACCGGCCGATCATGCGCCGTCGGGTGTCGGCCGAATGCCGGCCATGCCCCGTTCATGATCGGTTCGCCGGGAGCAGCGGAGATGGCCGGGCGGGCCGGGAACGGGCCGCGGGCGTTCAGGACCGCTGATAGGCGTCCAGGGCGGCGGCCAGTTCGTCGGCGGGGCCGGGCCAGAGGGCGTCCCAGTCGGTGGCGGACGGCGCGGGGTCCTGTTCCAGGCCGCCGTCGGGCTCGGCATCCGGGTCGGCATCGGGGCCGGCATCCGGATCGGCATCGGGGTCGGCATCCGGGGCACAGGCCCGCCGCAGCGCCTCGGCCAGCGCCTCCGAGTCGTGGGCCGGGAGCAGCGGGACCCGCCCCGCCGTGACCTCCGCCACGCCGCCGACGTCGGTCGCGATCACGTGGCGCACCCCGGCGCGCAGCGCCTCCTGGAGCGCCAGCGGCCGGGCCTCCCAGACGCTGCACAGCACGAAGACGTCGGCGGCGCGCAGCAGGTCGGCGATGTCGGCGCGGTGGCCCAGCAGCGTCACCGGGAGCCGGCGCCGGTCGATCACCGCCTGGAGCGCGGCGCGCCGCGGACCCTCGCCGGCGATCGCGACCGGCGGGACCCCGTCGGCGCCGTACCGGTCCTGCATGATCGTCAAGGCCGTGAGCAGGGTGTCGTAGTCCTTCTGCAGGGCCAGGCGCCCGACCGCCAGCACCAGCGGCCGCCGGTCGTCGGGCCCCAGGCCCAGTTCGCCGCGCAGTCCCGCCTTCAACGCCGGGAACGTGTCGCGCGGCGGCGGCAGCGCCGGGGCCACGACCGGGGCGAACCGGACGTCGGCGGCACCGTGGCGGACCGCGAGGTCGACCAGGTCGTGGGACGCGCCGAGGACCACGTCGGCCCGCTGGGCGATGAGCCGCAGCAGGAGCTCCCCAGCCCGGTTCGACGGCGCGTTGTGCAGCGTGACGACCGTGCGCTTGCGCGTGGCCAGGCAGGCGGCGGCGCCGGCGCGCAGGCCGTGGGCGTGCACGACGTCGACGGCGGAGCGCCGGGCGGCGTGGCGGATGGCCGGGATCGCCGCGGTCCCGCCGGCCACCAGCGTGTCGACGTCGTGGCCGGCCTCGCGCAGCCCGCGCGTGAGGTTGTCGACGTGGACGCCGATGCCGCCGGAGCTCTCGGCGCGGACCAGGAGCACTCTCATCGGCCCGGCCGCCGTCCGCGGCGGCTGTCGACGGTGGCCCGCAGCCATTTCCCGCATTCGGTGTCCGGCAGCAGGCGCCGGGCGGCGACCACCGCGGCGGCGGTGAACAGGGCGACCGTGGCCAGCGCGACCGCCCCGCCGACCACCGCGGCCTGCACCAGGACGGTGGCGGCGACCCCGGCGGCGGCGAGCATCCCGATCGGGGCGGCGGCCGCCGCGGCGATCCCGGCCACCGCGGCGGCCCGGCCGACCCCGGCCAGCGCCTCCCGCCCGGCGGCCCGGCGGACCGCCGCGAGCAGCCCGGCCCCGGCGACCGACATGCCCAGGGCGTTGCCCAGGCCCAGCGCGACCACCGCGTCCTGACCCGGCAGCAGCGTCACCGAGACCAGATCGGCTGCCAGCACGGTCAGCCACCCGGCGCAGACCGACGTCGCGGCGGCCCGCCCGCGCCCGGCCGCGTACAGCGCGCGGCTCAGGTGCGCCACCAGGCCGTAGCCGATCAGGCCCGGCGCGAACGCGACCAGCCCCTGGCCCATCATCTCGACGGTGACGCCGCCGCCGGAGCCGTGCCGGGCGGTGAGGAACAGCCGGGCGGTCGGCCACGCGGCGGCGGCGAGCACCGACGCCCCGGCCGCGGAGAAGATCAGCACCGCCTGCGTGGTGACCGCGACGCCCCGGGCGTAGCCGTCCCGGTCCCCGGCCGCCCACCTCGCCGACAGGTCGGTGAACGCGCTGGTCGCCACCGGCACGGCCAGCACCGCGTAGGGCAGGGAGTAGACGGCCCAGACCAGGTTGAAGACGGTGAGGGTGCCGGTGGAGGCGTGGCCGGCGTTGGCCAGCAGCACGATCGTCAGCACCGCGAACTGCTGCGCGACGAGGGTCGCGACGCCGGCGACCCCGAGGGAGCGGGCCCGGCGCGCGACCCCGTCGGGGAAGTGGAAGGTGGGCCGCAGCGTGAGCTTCGCACGGCGGACGGCGGGCAGCAGCGACAGCACCAGGATCAGCACCCCGGCCGAGGTGCCGAGGGCCAGCACCAGCTCGGGGGCGTGGCGCAGATCCGTGAGGTGCGCGCCGCGACCGCGATCGAGGAAGGCGAAGACGGTGTAGGAGGCGATGACGACGAGGCTGGACAACAGCGGCGCCAGCGCCGGGGCCAGGAAGCGGCGGTCGGCCTGGAGCGTGGCGCCGAGGACGACCGCGGCGCCGTAGAGCGGGATCTGCGGCAGGAAGAAGACCAGGAACGTGCTGATCTGCGCGCTGTAGTCGGAGCCGTGGCCGCTGCCCAGGATGTGCCCGATCGGCGAGGCCAGCGCGATACCGGAGGCGGACAGCGGGATCAGGATCGCGAGCGTCCACGTGAGCAGTGCCGAGACGATGCGCGAGGCCCGAGCCCGGTCGGCGGGGCCGTCGCCGCCGCCGGTGAGGGGTCCGGCGAGGAGGGGGACGGCGACGCCGGCCAGGGCGCCGCCGGCGGTGATCTCGAAGACGATGTTGGGGAGCTGGTTCGCGGAGTTGTAGGCGTCGGCCAGGGAACCCGCGCCGACGGTGTGGGAGAAGACCAGCCACCGGCCGAAGCCGACGACGCGGGAGGCGACGGTGGCTATGGCGATGAGGATGGCGGCGCCGGCCAGCGTCGTGGTGGTGGGACGGCGGCTGCGGCTGCGGCGGGGCGCAGCCGGGGTGCTTTCGGCCGGGGTGCTTTCGGAGGACGACGGCAGAGTCGTCGCCGACGCTTGGTGGGGCACCGCGGCGTGGGAGGCCGAAGCGTGAGGAACCGAAGGGTGCGGGACCGAGGGGTGAGGAACCGAGGGGTGAGAGACCGAGGGGTGAGGAACCGAGGGGTGAGAGACCGAGGGGTGGGGCGCTGCGGCGTGGGGGACCGCGGCGTCCGGATCGGCGGGTTCGGCAGGGTCGGCAGGGTCGGCGGCGCGGCCCGAATCGGTGCGGAGATCAGCCATGCGCGGCGTCACCGGCGGCAGGTGTAGCGGTTTGGCTCCCGGGTCGAAGGCGGCCCAGTTCGTCCAGGAACCGCAAGGGCGGCGTCGCCGCGATGACCTTGGTGAAGCTGACCTTCTCGCTCGCGGCGGTCAGCGCGGCGAGCCCGATCGCGACCGCGGCGAGCCGGCCCCGGGAGGCCCCGGCAGCCGTCGCGACGCCCAGCGCGGCACCGAGGGCGTTGGCCCCGGCGTCCCCGAGCATGGCCCGCTCGCCGAGGTCCTCGGGCAGCAGCGCGGCGGCGGCGCCCAAGGCCACGGCGCCGAAAGCGTTACCGCGCAGCACTCCGGCCGCTCCCCCGATGATCGCGGCCTTCGTCGCCCGGCCCGGCCGGAGGTCGAAGAGGTTGACGACGTTCGCCGCTCCGGCGACCACCGCGCCGGCCAGGACCCGGTCCACCGGGCTCCGGCGCAGCAGCGCGCCCGCGGCCAGCCCGGTCGCGCCGATGCCCAGGATCTTCACGGCACCGGTCGTGACCTCGCCGTGGGCGAGCGCCCCGAGGTGGCCCCGGAAGCCCTTGGCCTTGCCGCGCTCGGTGAGGTCGTCGTAGAGCCCGACCGCCCCCGCGCCGAGCGCCGCCCCGCAGC
>NZ_BAAAQN010000071.1:0-59024 GCF_039531695.1 Catenulispora yoronensis | reverse complement strand
GGTTGTTGGGCTGCGGTTGGGCTTGCATGAACTTGACACCTGGTCGGCGGTACTGTAGGCAAAGCCCTGCCGACGTGACCGAGGAGAACAAACCAAAACCCCAGGGAGAGGACTGAAGGATCCGGGGGCAGGGGGCTCCCGCTTCAGCCCTGCGGCCGCCGGTGAGGAAAACCTTCGACCAATGGTGAGTGCCAACCTTCGGCCGCCAGTGAGGCCGACCTTTGGCGGGGCCGACCCTTCAGCCCCCGGTGAGGCCGACCTTCAGTTGCTGGTGGGGCAGGACTTCGACCGGCCGCCTGCGCGGGGTCTTCAGCCTCTGGGTTTGCCTTGAACCTTCCCGGCGGCCGGAATCGGCGAAGGGCCCGCCGCTACCCAGTGATTGTCAGCTCTCTGCCTGGGTTTTTGGTTTGTTCTCCTCGGTCACGTCGGCAGGGCTTTGCCTACAGCACCGCCGACCAGGTGTCAAGTTCATGCAAGCGCAACCGCAGCCCAACAACTATCACCGCAGCGGCATGGACTTGATACCTGGGCGGCGGTGCTGTACCCGTAGGGCTGCCGACGTGAGCGAGGGGAACAAACCCCCACCCCACCAACCGCCAGCGCAGAGACTAACCAGACCCCCCTATGGAGCTGGCGCCAGTTCTCCGAGGGATCAGAGGCCCTCGCCGGAGGCGCCTGCCTTACCCAGCTCTTGACTTTGATCTTGATCCCCGATCCCCGATCCCCGATCCCCGATCCCCGATCCCCGATCCCTACGGCAACATAGCCGCCGAATCACAAACAGCCTCCACCAAATCCAAAGCTCGCAGAGCCTCACCAGCAGTGTGCGTCACCGTGCGGTTCCCAAGCCGATACGCCATCGCCCGCGCGCACAGATCCGCGTACTCGGGAAACAGATCGGCCGTGTAGTCCGCCGAGGCCTCCTTGGAGATCACATGCCCCGTTGCGATCGTCGCGTGCAGGCGTCCCGGGCCGGTTACGCACCAGGCCAGCAAGTAAGGGTCGATCTCGGAGGCGGGGTCTTTGGTGATCAGGACGCTGCGGTCGTTGAGTTGCGAGCGCCAGTACGACTCCAGGTTCCCGTGGTTCCACTCCCGCAGCCACGCCGGGTCGGGTGCGGCGCCCAGCTCGGAGGCTTGTGGGCCGCGCAGCGTGATGCCGCGGCGGTCCAGTAGAGCCCACAACACCGGGTCGGTTGCGTGGCCGTGTGGTAGGAGTTTGCCGTCGACGACGGCTGGTACCCGGGCGTCGCTGCGGAGGCCGACCTGGTCGCGGGTGACGTAGAGCCCATCGCAATGTGGACCGTCTCCCCGCTCCGCCTCCAGTTGCTCGTGCATGCGTGCCACGGCTTCGAGTTCGGAGTCGTTCAGGGTGCGGTCGAGGAGTACCACGACGTCGAGGTCGCTGCGTTTGGGGCGCCAGCTTCCCAGTGCGGCCGAGCCCACGACGTAGAAGCCACGCAGCAGATCGGGGGTCAGGGTCTCGTCCAGTGCCTTGAGGAAACGATTTGCTGCTAGTTCGTACGCCATTCGCTAAAGCTTAACCAAAAGGACTAGACCTGTCCTGAGCGAAAACCGGGCCGGTCGACCCCCTTGGTGGGGAGTCGGGCCGGCCCGGTGTCGGGATCGCCGCTCTGGCTGTATCAGGTGGCTGTCAGCAGGCTGTCATCACCTTGAGCGTTAGTCCACCTCAGCCAGCGCCTGCGCGAACTGGGCGGCATAAAGCCTTGAATACGCGCCGTCGGCGGACAGGAGTTCGGTGTGGTTGCCCTGCTCCACGATCTGTCCGTGCTCCATGACAAGGATCATGTCGGCATCTCGGATGGTGGACAAGCGGTGGGCGATGACGAACGACGTCCGTCCCTCGCGCAACTTGTTCATCGCGCGTTGGATGAGGACCTCGGTGCGGGTGTCGACTGAGGAGGTGGCCTCGTCCAGGATCAGGATCGCCGGTTCGGCCAGGAAGGCCCGGGCGATGGTGATCAGCTGCTTCTCGCCGGCCGAGAGGTTGGAGCCCTCCTCGTCGATCACGGTGTCGTAGCCGTCGGGCAGGGTGCGGACGAAGTGGTCGACGTGGGTGGCGGCGGCCGCCGCGTGGATCTGCTCCTCGGTGGCGCCGTCGGTGCCGTACGCGATGTTCTCGGCGATGGTGCCGCCGAACAGCCACGCGTCCTGGAGCACCATGCCGGTCTGCGAGCGCAGGTACTCCCGCGACATGCGGCCGGTGTCGACCCCGTCGAGCAGGATGGCGCCGGAGTCCACCTCGTAGAACCGCATCAGCAGGTTCACCAGCGTGGTCTTGCCGGCCCCGGTCGGGCCGACGATGGCCACCGTCTGCCCGGGCTGCACGGTCAGCGACAGGTCCTCGATCAGCGGCTGGTCCTTGGCGTAGCTGAAGTCGACGTCGCGGAACTCCACCTGGCCGCGCACCCGCGCCAGCTCCACCGGCTCGGCCGGCTCGGCCGACATCTCCTCGGCGTCCAGGATCTGGAAGATCCGCTCGGCCGAGGCCACGCCGGACTGCATCAGGTTGGCCATCGCGGCCACCTGGGACAGCGGCATGGTGAACTGCCGGGTGTACTGGATCGAGGCCTGCACGCTGCCCAGCGACAGCGCCCCGGCCGAGACCCGCAGGCCGCCGACCACGGCCACCAGCACGTAGGTGACGTTGCCCAGGAACATCATCGCCGGCTGGATCAGGCCACTGATGAACTGGGCCTTGAAGCTGGCGTCGTTCAGCTGGTCGTTCTGGGTCTTGAACTCCGCCGCCGCCTCCTTCTGCCGCCCGAACGCCTTCACCAGCTGGTGCCCGGTGTACATCTCCTCGATGTGCGCGTTCAGCCGGCCGGTGGCCGCCCACTGCTTGACGAACTGCGGCTTGGACTTCTTGCCGATCCGCCCGGCCACCACCACCGACAGCGGCACCGTGGCGACCGCGATCAGCCCCAGCAGCCAGGAGGTCCAGAACATGAAGGCGGTCACGCCGATCAGCGTGAAGACCTGCATCACCACCTGCGCCAGCGACTGCTGGAGCGACTGCGCCAGGTTGTCCACGTCGTTCGTGGCCCGGGACAGCACCTCGCCGCGCGGCTGCTTGTCGAAGTAGGACAGCGGCAGCCGCGCCAGCTTCGCCTCGATGTCGGTGCGCAGCCGCGCCATCGAGCGGTTCACCACCACGATGACCAGCCGGGACTGGCCCATCATGCACAGGAACACCAGGATGTAGATGCCGGTCAGCAGCAGCAGGACGTGCCCGACCGCCGTGAAGTCCACGCCCACACCCGGCGTGAAGTCGACCGACTTCAGCAGGTCGGCCATCCGCCCCTGACCACTGGCCTGGAGGTGGTCGATCAGCTCCTGCTTGGTCGGATACGTGCCGTCCGGCCTGGCCTTCGCCTGACGGCCGATCACCCCGGCGAAGATCAGGTCGGTGGCCTTGCCGAGCAGCTTCGGGCCCCACACAGTCATGGCGACGCCGAGCGCGGCCAGCAACATCGAGACATAGAGGACCGGACGCTCGGGACCGAGGTAACCGAGCAGCCGCCGGGACGATCCCTTGAAGTCCTTGGACTTGGCCGCCGGCCCGGACATGAACGCCGCGGGGCCGCGCAGGGCGCCACCCTGCTGCGGCCGGGGCGCGTCGCCTTCCTTCTCGGTTTCGAGGCGGTCGGTCTCGGGCCGGTGAGGAGCGCCGGCACCACCGTTCACGCTCCCATTCGCGCTCCCATTCAACCCGCCGTTCGCGCTCCCGCTCGGGCTCCCATTCACCCCGCCGTTTACGCTCCCGTTCGTAGTCCCATTCGCGCTCCCGCCCCCACTGCCGTTCACGTTTCCGGGCCTGCCACTGTCCGCGCCGTTGCCGTCGTCCCCGCTCACGCCGCCGCCTCCTCTTCCGTCAGCTGCGAGAGCACGATCTCCCGGTACGTCTCGTTCGTGTCCATCAGCTCGCTGTGCGTCCCGGACCCGACCACCACGCCCCGGTCCAGGACGATGATCCGGTCCGCGTTGCGGATCGTGGAGACCCGCTGCGCCACGATCACCACCGTCGACTCCCGCGTCTGGTCCACCAGGGCCGCGCGCAGGCGAGCGTCCGTGCTGTAGTCCAGGGCCGAGAACGAGTCGTCGAACAGGAAGATCTCCGGCTTGTGCACCAGCGCGCGGGCGATCGCCAGCCGCTGCCGCTGCCCGCCGGAGACGTTGGTCCCGCCCTGCGCGATCGGCGCGTCCAGCCCCTCGGGCATCCGCTCGACGAAGTCCCGGGCCTGCGCGATGTCCAGGGCCTGCCACAGCTCCTCGTCGGAGGCGTCCGGGCGGCCGTAGCGCAGGTTCGAGGCGACGGTGCCGGTGAACAGGTAGGGCTTCTGCGGCACGATCGCGACCGCCTGGGTCAGCACCTCCGGGTCCAGCTCGCGGACGTCGACGCCGTCGACCAGGACCTGCCCGTCGGTGACGTCGGCCAGCCGCGGCACCAGGTTCAGCAGCGTGGTCTTGCCCGCCCCGGTGGACCCGATGATCGCCGTGGTCTCCCCGGGCCGCGCGATCAGCGACACCCCGTCCAGGACGCAGTCCTCGGCCCCCGGGTACTTGAAGCTCGCGGTGCGCAGCTCCAGCGTGCCGTTCCCGGCCAGCTGCCGCGGCGCGGAAGGCGGCACGACGCTGGACTCGGTCTCCAGCACCTCGCCGATCCGGTCGGCGCAGACCGCCGCGCGCGGCACCATCATGAACATGAAGGTGGTCATCATCACCGACATCAGGATCTGCATCAGGTACGACAGGAACGCGGTCAGCGACCCGACCTGCATGCCTCCGGAGTCGATGCGGTGCCCGCCGAACCACAGCACGCCGACGCCGGCGAAGTTCACGATCGCCATCACGGTCGGGAACATCAGCGCCATCAGCTTGCCGACCCGCAGCGAGACGTCGAACAGCTCGTCGTTGGCCACGCCGAAGCGCCGGGCCTCGTGCCCGTCCTTGACGAAGGCGCGGATCACCCGGATCCCGGTGATCTGCTCGCGCATGACCCCGTTGATCTTGTCGATCCGGACCTGCACGATCCGGAACAGCGGCCCCATGCGCCGGATGATGGTCCCGATCGCGATCCCCAGCGCGGGGATGATCGCCACCAGCAGGCCCGACAGCGGCACGTCCTGCCGCAGCGCGAGGATCACGCCGCCGACCATCATCACCGGCGCCGCGGCCGCCATGGTGAAGGTCATCAGCACCACCATCTGCACCTGCTGCACATCGTTGGTGGTGCGGGTGAGCAGCGAGGGCGCGCCGAACCGGCCCACCTCCCGCGTGGAGAACGCCTGCACCCGGTCGAAGATCCCGGCCCGCAGGTCCCGCCCCAGCGCGGTCGCCGTCCGGGCCCCGAAGTACACCGCCCCGATCGAGCACGCGACCTGCAACAGCGAGAAGGCCAGCATCACGGCCCCGGTCTTCACCACATAACCGGCGTCCCCCTTGACCACGCCGCCGTCGATGATGTCGGCGTTGAGCGTGGGCAGGTACAGCGCGGCCAGCGTCTGCACGAACTGCAGGACCAGGACCAGAGCGATCGGCTTCCGGTACGGCCGTAGATATTGTTTGAGCAATTTGATGAGCATTGCGGTGTCGATCCCATCTCTCTCGGCATGCCGGACGCTGGTCCGAACGGCGTGGCCGGGCGAGCACAATAGGCGAAATCAGAGGTTTGTGTTTTCCGGTAGACTGGCCCCAGGCGGGGACAAAGGCGGCGGCTGCTCGGCCAGGCCGGCCGCGGTGAGCACCGCCTCGCGCAGCAGCGCAGTGTAAGGGGCGTCGACGTCCTCGCGCAGCCAATATTCGGTCGCCACCCGGATCGCCCCGTTGACGGCCGCGGCCACCACCCGCGGGAACAGATCGTCCCCCGGCAGCCCCAGCCGCTCGGCGATCACCGGCGCCAACTCGTCCTCCAGCTTGGTCATGGCGTTCAACATGAACGGCCGCACCCCGCAGTCGGTGGTCATCAGCGCGCGCAGCTGGAACACGGCGGCCTTCAAGGGCTCGTGCCCCGCCGTGTACTCGGCGACCACGACGTCGGCCAGCGCCTCCCCGAAGGGCTCCTCCGCCGGCCGATCGGCGAAGGCCAGCGCCACCCGTCGCGCGCGGTCGCCGGCCACCGCCCCGATGGCCTCCTCGCGGCTCCGGAAGTAGTTGTTGAAGGTTCGCGGCGACACCCCGGCGGCCTCCGCGATCTCCTCCGTCCGCACGTGTTCCAACCCCCCGCGCTGGAGCGCCAACCCGATGGCGGCCCAACTCAGGTTCTTCCGGGTTTCGAGCTTCTTGCGCTCCCGCAGGCTCTCGGTGAGCTCCGGCGTGTCGGCGAGCTTCGGCACGAGACCGCGCAGGCGCTCCACCTGTTCGAGGCTCACACGTTCGAGGCTTCCCCGAGCCTCGGCGTGCTCGGGCGATTCGTGGGCGGGCATGGAAGTAGTGTCGCTGGAAAGTTGCGCCGCGCGCAAGGTTTCGCGCCGCGCAAATTTGCGGGACACGCAGCGAGTCGTCTCCGAGCTGCGGGGGAGCCATCCCGGAGCCGAGAGAGTAATGTCCCCGACGACCGCAAGTCCTGGGGGAGGAGTTCGGGATGTCGAGGCCTGATTTCCATGCCACGCGCGGCGCCGTGGGGCTGACCGCCGCGGCCGCGCTGCTGCTGGCCGGCTGTTCCAGCAGCGGATCGACGTCGGGCTCCGGCGGGGTTCCGAAGACGCTGGCGGAGGCGTTGCGGGAGGTCCATGCGGGCGCGGCCACCACCGACGCGCTGGCCTGGGGGCAGTACGGCGGGGCCAACGCCAACGCCCTGGGCCAGATCCTCACGCCGATCCTCGGCTTCAGCGTGACGCAGCAGCCGTTCGTCCTGACCGTGGGCCGGGCGCCGAACTGGGTCAGCGTCCTGTCCGGGACCTTCGATCCGGCGGCGATCGGGGCCAAGCTCCAGGCGCTGGGGTACAAGTCGACGGACCGGGGAGGCGGCGTCACCCAGTGGCTGATCCGGGACGACCACCAAATCGACGTGAATCAGCAGCCTGAAGAACTGGCCGCGACCGTCGACACCTTCAACGTGATCCGGGTGTCCAGGACCCGGATCGAGTTCGGCGGGGCGACGGCCGATCTGGACGCCGCGCTGGCTGGGAAGTCGCCGTCGTTGGCGGACGATCCGGTGGTCGGCGCGATCGCCAAGTGCCTCGACAAGGACACCTCGGGGCTCTACGACGCCGCGACGTACCAACTGGCGGTGGGCACCGGGGCGAACGGGACCGAATCGATCTGCGTCGCCGCCCCCGACGACGCCACGGCCAAGCAGTACGGCGCGGCCTTCACCAAGGCCATCACGACCGGCACGTCGCAGGTGACGCTGGAACCGTGGAGCAAGCTGTTCAGCACCCCGAAGGTGGAGTCGCTCGGCGGGAAGGCGCACGTCATGCGGCTGACGGTCACCGACGTCGATCCGGCGCATCCGCGTCTGGCGAACACGATGCTGGACAACGCCGTGGTCGAGCTGATCGGCAAGCCGACGCCGACGGGGAGGCCACGCACCGGGTCCCCGTCTCCGACCGATACCCCGACCAATTCCCCGACAGATACCCCGACCGACACGCCTACCGACTCCCCGACGGACTCCCCGACCGACTCACCCACCACCTGATGTACCGCGTCCGCCGCACCACCCGGCTCACCCGCCTCACCCGGCTCACTGCAACCGCCGCCTCACCCGCGCCACCTGCCTCACCCGCCTCACCGCAACCGCCGCGCCGCCACCTCCGCCGCCGCCTCCCCGACCTCCGTCAACAACGGCGGCGCCAGCTTCCACTGCTGCCAGTACAACGGCACGTCCACCGGCTGCTCCGGCGTCAGCTCCACCAACTCCACCTGCCCGTACTGCGCCGCCTGGACATCGGGGATCAGCCCCCACCCGAGCCCGATCTCGACCGCGTACAAGAAGGCGTCCGTCGCCGGCACATAATGCCGCGCTCCCGTGCCGGGGCGGCCCAGCCGCCGCAGGAAACCGTCCTGCAAGTCGTCCTTGTGGTTGAACACCACCACCGGCGCCGCGCTCAGCGCCGCCGCCGTCGCGCCGTCCGGCAGCCACCGCCGCACGAACTCCGGCGTCGCCACCGCGCGGTAGCGCATCCGACCCAGCGGACGCACCACGCAGCCCTGCACCGGCTTCGGCGACGACGACACCGCCGCCATCACCAGTCCGGCCCGCAGCAGCTCGTCGGTGTAGTCCTGGTCCTCGCGGTGCAGGTCGAAACAGGCCCCCGACTCCGGCCCGAACCGGGCCGCCACCTCGGGGAACCAGGTGCTCAGCGAGTCGGAGTTGACCGCGATGGACAGCGTGGTCCGGACCGGAGCCCCGGCCCCGTCGCCCCCGGCCTGTGCTCCCGGCCCGCTCAAGCCCAGCTCCGCCCGCGCGTTGTCCTCCAGCCACGCCAGCTGGCGCGCGAAGCGCACCACCGCGACGCCGGAGTCGGTCGGGCGCAGGGGCTTGGAGCGCACCAGCAACACCCGCCCCGTGCGTTGCTCCAGCGCCTTGATCCGCTGGCTCACCGCCGACGGCGTCACGTGCAGGATCCGGGCCGCCGCCTCGAAGGTCCCGGCGTCCACCGCGACCAGCAGCGTGCGGACGTGGTCCAGCGGCAGGTCGGTCAGCATGATCCGGCCCCGGCTCCATCCGTCATCATGATCTCTAATGATAGCCAAGAAAGATGAGCTGGCCTGGGGATCACTCGAGTTCCTAGCATCATGCTCATGAGCACCCCCCTCGCCGCCGCCGCGGCCGGACTCGGCACCGGCCTGTCGCTGATCATCGCCATCGGCGCGCAGAATGCCTACGTCCTGCGCCAGGGTGTCCGGCGCGAGCACGTCGGCGTCATCGTCACGATCTGCGCGGCCTCGGACGCGGTGCTGATCGCGGCGGGCATCGGCGGCCTGGGCGCGGTGGTGCGGTCGGTGCCGACGGCGGTGACGGTCATCGCCTGGATCGGCGCGGTCTTCCTCGTCGGCTACGGCGTCCTCGCGGCGCGGCGGGCCTGGAAACAGGGCGAGCACCTGGAATCCGACGGCGCCGCCGAGCACTCGCGGCGCACCGCCGTCCTCACCTGTCTGGCCCTGACCTGGCTGAACCCGCACGTGTACCTCGACACCGTGCTGCTGCTCGGCACCGTCGGCAACAGCTACGGCTCCGCGCACTGGGCCTTCGCCGCCGGGGCGGTGACCGCGAGCGTGCTGTGGTTCTCGGGGCTCGGATTCGGCGCCGGCCGGCTGGGGCGGGTGCTGGCCCGACCCCGGGCGTGGCGGGTGCTGGACGCCGTCATCGCGGTGACGATGATCACCATCGGCGTCACCATGGCCGCGCGGGCCTGACCCTGGGTACGATCACCGCGTGGAGGACTTGGTCTTCAAACGTCCGCGCAAGGTCAACCAGTTCGGCACCTTCCCCCTGGCCTTCGGCGGCGCGTTGGTGATGCAGGTGCCCAGCGCCGCCGCCCAGGCCGCGATCGTCGCGGTCACGGTGCCCTGCTGCGTGCTGGCCGCCCGGGCCCGGTCGACCGTCGTCACCGCCAAGGGCATCACCATCCGCGTGCTGCGCGGCCGCTTCATCCCATGGGACCAGGTCGACGCGATCAGCGTCGGCGACCTGGCCGGCGAGCGCGCCATAGACCTGCGCCTGGCCGACGGCTCGCGCCGCCGGCTCCCGGCGCCGGTCGAGCGCCACCGGCGCTCCCGCGACGTCGCCTTCGACGACAAGTACGCCGCCATCATGCAGGCCTGGCTGCGCAGCTCCGGCCCGGGGGACGAGACGTCCGACCCGGGCCGGAAACCGGCCGCCGACCGCCCGGTCAGCCGGCGGCGGCCGGGATCACCGATCCGTTGAACGTCGTCTCGATGTACTTCTTGACGTCCTCGGAGGTCAGCAGCGCCGCCAGCTTCTTCACCGCCGGGTCGTTCTCGTGGCCCTTCTTCACCACCAGGATGTTGACGTAGGGGTTGTCCTGCGTCTTCTCCAGCACCAGCGCGTCCTTGCTCGGCGTGAGCTTGGCCTCCAGCGCGTAGTTGCCGTTGATGACCGCGGCGTCCACGTCTGACAGGGCCCGCGGCAGCTGCGCGGCCTCCAGCGGCTGGAACTTCAGGTTCTTCGGGTTCGAGGCCACGTCCTTCTCGGTGGCCTTGGCGCCGACCCCGTCCTTCAGGGTGATCAGGTGGTTGTCGGCCAGCAGCTTCAGCGCCCGGCCCTCGTTGGTGGCGTCGTTCGGCACCGCGACGGTGGCGCCGTCCTTGAGCTGGTCCACCGACTTGGCCTTGTTCGAGTACAGGCCCAGCGGCTCCAGGTGCACGCCGACCACCGGCACCAGGTCGGTCCCCTTGGACTTGTTGAAGTCGTCCAGGTAGGGCTGGTGCTGGAAGAAGTTGGCGCCGACCTGGCCGTCCTGGGTGGCCAGGTTCGGCTGCACGTAGTCGGTGAACTCCTTGACCGTCAGCTTCAGCCCGGCCTTGGCGGCCAGGTTGTCGCGGACGTAGTCCAGGATCTGCGCGTGCGGCACCGGGGAGGCCGCGACGGTGATCGAGTCGACGGCGCCGGCGGCCCCGGAGGACGCGGCCGCGGCCGGGGCGGCGCCGGCGGCGGCCGAGCCCGAGGACTTCGAGGAGGAGCAGGCGGTCAGACCCACGGCCAGGACGCCGGCGACGGCGGTCAGGGACGCGGCGAGCTTCTTGTTACGCATGAACAAGTTCTTCTTTCTTCCGTGTACTGATTGATGGGTGTGTGGTGTTGCTCGGCCGGGGTGATTACCGGTGAGCCAGCCGCTTGGCGGCGAAGTCGCCGAGCCACTGGACGATCTGGACGAGCACGACGAGCAGCACGACCGTGGCGATCATGAGGCCGTTCTCGAAGCGCTGGTAGCCGTAGCGGATGGCCAGGTCCCCCAGGCCTCCACCGCCGATCGCGCCGGCCATCGCCGAATAGCCGACCAGCGCGATCACGGTCGTGGTGAGTCCGCTGACCAGCGCGGGCAGCGACTCCGGGAGCAGGACTTTGCGAACCGTCGCCAGATGCGCGGCGCCCATCGCCTGGGAGGCCTCGATCAGGCCCTTGTCGACCTCGCGCACCGCGGTCTCGACGAGCCGCGCGAAGAACGGGATGGCGCCGACGGCCAGCGGCACGATCGCCGCGTCCACGCCGATGGTGGTGCCGACCAGCCCGCGGGTGAACGGCGTGATCGCGATCAGCAGGATGATGAACGGCAGCGAGCGGCCGACGTTCACCACCGTGCCGAGCACCTTGTTCGCCGCCGGGTTCGCCAGCAGACCGCCCTTGTCGGTCAGCACCAGCGCCAGCCCCAGCGGCAGGCCTATCAGCACCGTGAACAGCGCCGACCAGCCGACCATCTGGAACGTCTCCAACGAGGCCTGCCACAGCAGCGGCTGCATCTCCGACCAGCTCACGACGGGACCTCCACGTTCAGCCCCCGCTCCCGCAGGAACCCGATCTGCACGACGTTGTCGTCGAACCGCCCCGGCAGCCCGATCCGCATCCGCCCGACGGTCTGCCCGTTCACGGTCTCGATCGCGGCGCCCAGGATCGTGACGTCGATCGCGTAGGTCCGCGACAGCTGCGAGATCAGCGGCTGCGCCGTGTCGTCGCCGTGGAAGGTGACGTCGAGCACCGTGGTGTCCGGCAGCGTCGTGCGCGTCGGCGCGTCCCCGAGCTGGAACAGCTCCCGCGCCAGCTCCGAGTGCTCCCGCGTGAGCAGGTCGGCGATGGTCCCGGACTCGGCGATCCGCCCGTCGGCCATCAGCGCCGCGCTGTCGCACACCGCCTTGACGACCTCCATCTCGTGCGTGATCAGCAGCACCGTGACCCCGAGCCGCTCGTTGACCTCTTTCAGCAGCCGCAGCACGCTGCGCGTGGTCTCCGGGTCCAGCGCCGAGGTGGCCTCGTCGGACAGCAGCACGTGCGGGTCCGCGGCCAGCGCGCGGGCGATGCCGACCCGCTGCTTCTGCCCGCCGGACAGCTGCGCCGGATGCGCGTCCGCGCGGTCGGTCAGGCCCACCACGTCCAGCAGCTCCAGGGCCCGGGCCCGGCGCTCGCGCCGGGTCAGGCGGCCGCCGCCCGGACCGATCTCCAGCGGCAGCTCCACGTTCTCCCGTGCGGTGCGCGAGGAGAGCAGGTTGAAGTGCTGGAAGACCATCCCGATGCGGCGGCGCTCGGCGCGCAGCGCCTTGGACGACAGCGCGGTGAGCTCCTTGCCGGCCACCCGGACGGTGCCGGAGGTCGGGCGCTCCAGCAGGTTCACGCAACGGATCAGCGTGCTCTTGCCGGCGCCGGAGCGGCCGACCACACCGTACACGGTGCCCGGTGCGACGCTCAGGTCGACACCGTCCAGGGCCGTGACGGACCGGCCCCGTGAGGTGTAAACCTTTGACAGGTTCTTGATTTCGATCATGATGCTTTCCGCATGGTCCGCACGCGAGGGTGCGGCGGGCGCGCGAGACCGCGGCCGCGAAGGCTTATAAAGGAGAACGCGCTGCTAAAACCAGGTGTGGGAGTTCAGAAACTCAGCAGCCGTGCATTCGACACGAACCCAGGCGGCGCATCATCCGCGGCGCCATGACGGCGGCGGGCATGCGGTGGCTCTCGTTCGTGATCATGTCCATGACTATAGGCGCAGCACCGGAGCGGGGATTACCAGGTCCAGTCCGTGAGACGGGTCCGTCTCACGGTGATCGTCCGTCTTCGGCCTGACCTGGGCCGACGCGGGCCGTCCTCGGCCCGCGCCGGCCCGGCTGAAACGCGATGTGCGATGTGCGACGTGCCAGGTGCGACGTGCGACGTGCGACGTGCGACGTGCGACGTGCGATGCGCCCTACCGCGCCGGATGCACCACCATCGCCGATCCGCCGCCGCGCCGCGCCGGCTCGGCCGCGGCCTGGACCTCGCCGTTCGGCAGGAACTCCAGCCCGGTCGCCGCGCCGATCTCCGGCGTCGGCGTGCCCGACGGCGCCACCAGCACGAAGTTCTCACCCAGCGCTTGCAGCGCCGGGATCTGCGGCAGGTTCAGGAACGCCGGCTCGGCGTCCGTCACCGACCGGTCGCGCTGCGAGGCCCGCGGCGCCGCGATCGCCGCCGGCAGGCTCATGCCCAGGTCCACGCGGTTGACCAGGATCTGGAGCACGGTGGTGATGATGCTCGCGCCGCCGGGGGAGCCGACCGCCAGGAACGGCCGGCCGTCCTTCAGCACGATCGTCGGCGACATCGACGAGCGCGGCCGCTTGCCGGAGTCCGGCAGGTTCGGGTCCGGGGCGCCCGGGTGCACCGGCGTGAAGTCGAAGTCCGTCATCTCGTTGTTCAGCAGGAAGCCGCGGCCCGGGACGGTGATCGCCGAACCGCCGGTCTGCTCGATGGTGAGGGTGTAGGAGACGACGTCGCCCCACTTGTCCGCGGTCACCAGGTGCGTCGTCGACAAGCCCTCGGTGCCCGCGACCTCGGTGCCGCCCGGCGCGCCGGCCGGGCAGGTGGTGCCGCCGTGCGGGGCCGACGGGTCGCCGGGGGCCACCGGGCTGGTCAGGGTGCTGGTCGCGCTGATCAGGCAGGACCGGTCCTTGCCGTACGCGGCCGAGGTCAGGCCCCGCACCGGGACGTTGTTGAACGCCGCGTCCCCGACCCAGCGGTTGCGGTCGGCGAACGCGACCCGCGCGGCCTCGTCGTACAGGTGCAGCGCCTGCACCTGGTCGCTGGGGGAGACGTCGAAGTTCGACAGGATGTTGAGCGCCTCGCCGACCGTGGTGCCGCCGGAGGACGGCGGCGCGATCGAGTAGACGTCCAGGCCCTGGTAGTTCACGTGCGTCGGCGCCTGCACCGGCGCGGTGTAGTGCGCGATGTCGGAGGCGGTCAGCACCCCGGGGCGGAAGTACATCGTCGGGTTCGCCACCGTCGGCGGGTGCTGCGCGGTGTTCGCCACCTCCTGGCCCAGAACCCCGTGGTAGAAGACGCCGGGGCCGTCCTTGGCGATCAGCTTGTAGGTGTCCGCCAGGTCCGGGTTCCGGAACACCGAGCCGACCGCCGGCGGCGCGCCGTTCGGCAGGAACAGCTTCGCGGTCGGGGCGATCTGCGAGAACCGCGCCTGGTTCATCGCGGTGAAGGAGTTGAACGTCGGGTCGACGACGAAGCCGTTCTCGGCGATGTCGGTGCCGCCCTGCAACGCCTTCCGCAGCGGGATCGTGCCCCACTTGTCCAGCGCCGTGGCCCAGGTCATCAGCGTGCCCGGCACGCCGACCGACAGCCCGGAGTTGACCGCGTCGGCGAACGCCAGCGGCTGGCCGGTGGCCGGATCGATGAAGAAGTTCGTGGTCATCGCCGCCGGGCCGGTCTCGCGGCCGTCGATGGTGGAGACCTTGTGCGTGCGGGCGTCGTAGTACACGAAGAAGCCGCCGCCGCCGATGCCCGCCGAGTACGGCTCGACGACGCCCAGCGCGGCGGCCGTGGCCACCGCCGCGTCCACGGCGTTGCCGCCGTGCTCGAGCACGTCCAGGCCGGCCTGCGTGGCGTACGGGCTGACGCTGGCCACCGCGCCTCCGAAGCCGGTCGCCACCGGCGAGCGCGGCGGCTCGCCGGGGTGGTGGCGGCCGTCCGGGGCGGCCCGGGCCGCCGTCAGGCTCACGGTCAGCGCGGCCGTCGCGACCAGGGCTGCGCCCGTTCGGAAAGGTCTCCGGGTCGGCGTGTGCATCTCCTACCTCCGCGTGATGGTCCCGTTGCTCCCCGTCGAGGGTCCACTGTGGCAGAGGGCTTATTTTCTGGGAAGCGCGGGTGGAATATGCTCAGGCCGCTCTGGGCTGTTACCAGGGGCTCTCGAAGTGCCGATACCCGGGTCCCGCCGCTCGTCCGTTTTTCGTCCCATAGGGGGGAGCCGTGTCCAAGCGCGGTTGGTTGCTTTTCGCCGCGATGGCAGTGATCTGGGGCATCCCCTACCTGCTGATCAAGATCGCGCTGGAAGGCATGCCCGCGCCGTTCATCGTCTTCGCCCGGACCGCGGTCGGCGCCGCGGTGCTGCTGCCGGTGGCGATGAAGCGGGACCTGATACGCCCGGCGCTGAAGCACTGGCGCTACATCGCGGTGTTCGCCGCCCTGGAGATCGCCGGCCCCTGGCTGCTGCTGGGCGACGCCGAGCAGCACATGACGTCCTCGCTGGCCGGCCTGCTGATCGCCGCCGTGCCGTTCTTCGTCGCGCTCATCATGTGGCGCCTCGGCGAGAAGGAAGCGGTGTCCGGCACCCGGCTGGCGGGCCTGTTCATCGGCCTGGCCGGCGTCATCGCGATCGTCGGCCTCAACATCGGCGAGGTGAACGTCTGGCACATGCTGGAGGTGATCGCGGTCGCCATCGGCTACGCCATCGCCCCGATCATCGCCAACCGCCGCCTGAGCGACGTCCCGACCCTCGGGGTGATCACCCTCTCGCTCACCGGCGTCGCGCTCCTGTACACCCCGGTCGCCGCCTTCACCCTGCCGGCGCACCTGCCCAAGGCCAACGCGATCGCCGCCGCCGTCGCCCTCGGCCTGGTCTGCACCGCCGCCGCGTTCCTGTTGTTCTTCGCGCTGATCGCCGAAGCCGGCCCGGCACGCGCCTCGATGATCACCTTCGTCAACCCGGCCGTGGCCGTCGCCGGCGGCGTGGTCTTCCTCGGCGAGACCATCAAGGCCGGGGTCATCGTCGGCTTCCCGCTGGTGATGATCGGCCTGGTGCTCTCGACGCTGCGCACGCCCGAGGCCGGGGCCGCCGAGGCCGGGCCCGCGGTCGAGGCGGCCCCCGCCCTCGACGAGGCCGTCGTGGTGGTGGAGGCCGCCCCCGTCACTCCGTGACCCGGGTTGTTACTCCGTGACCACGGTTACTCCGTGACCCGGTGCACCTTGTGCTGCGCCGCCTGCGCGCGCGGCCGCACCACCAGCAGGTCCACGTTGACGTGCGACGGCCGGGTCACGGTCCACGCCACACAGTCGGCGATGTCCTCGGCCAGCAGCGGCTCGGCGACCCCGGCGTAGACCGCCGCGGCCCTCGCCGCGTCGCCGCCGAACCGGTTCAGCGCGAACTCGTCGGTCCGGACCATGCCCGGAGCGATCTCGATCACCCGGACCGGCTGGTCGAACAGCTCCAGCCGCAGCGTCTCGGCCAGCACATGGGTGCCGTGCTTGGCCGCCGCGTACCCGGCGCCGCCCTCGTAGACGATGTGGCCCGCGGTCGAGGACATCATCACGACCGTGCCCGCGCCGGAGGCCACCAGCTTCGGCAGCAGCGCCTGCGTCAGATGCAGCGAGCCCAGGACGTTGACCTCGTACATCGCCCGCCAGTCCGCCGGATCGGCCGTCGCGACGAAGTCCGCGCCGATCGCCCCGCCGGCGTTGTTCACCAGCACGTCGCACGCGTCCAGCCCGGCGGCGAACGCCGACACCGCCGCGGCGTCGGTCACGTCCAGCTCCACCGCTTCGCCCGCGCCGCCCAGCTCCGCGGCCAGCGCCTCCAGCCGGTCCCGGCGGCGCGCGACGAGCACCACCCGGTAGCCCTCGGCGGCCAGACGGCGGGCGGTGGCGGCGCCGATGCCGCTGCTCGCTCCGGTGACGACGGCGGTCTTGGTGGTCATGGGCGGTTCCTCGGTCCCTCGCGCATCGGCACCGCGCACCCCGAAAGGGCTGCTCGGTGCCGACTTTGTCGGTGCTGTCACGGACAATCATGGCGTGCAGATCGCCGCGACCTACGACCCAGAGGGTTTCAAGGATCGCGGTTTCGTTCAAGCGATCTCCGAGGAGGGAGACGCCGCCGGTCAGCCGCGCGCCGTCGCCGACCTCGAAGCCGAGATCGGGACGCTGGAGGCGGCCTCGGCCCCGGACGCCCCGGACCACCCGCGCTGGATCTGGCCCGCCACCGCCGACCTCGCCCCGGCCCTGCTGCGCCGCGGCGTCCGCGTCGACCGCTGCCACGACCTCGCGCTCACCGAGGCGCTCCTGGTCGCCTACGAGGGCCGGTGCGGCGCGCCCCGCTCGCTCGGCGCGGCCTGGGCCCGGCTGCACGGCCTGCCGGTGCCGCCGGACCGGGCCGAGGGCACGCTGGAGGCGCCGGCCGACAATCCGACCACCCAGCCCGCGCTGTTCGAGCCGGACCGCTCGGGGCTGCCGCCGGACGCCGACCCGCTGCGCGCGGTCCGGGAGGTGCACGCCGAGCAGCTGCGCCGGATCGCCGCCACCGAGCATCCCGGCCGGTTCCGGCTGCTGGTCGCCGCCGAGTCCGCGGCCGCGCTGGCCGCCGCCGAGATGGCGCACCACGGCCTGCCGTGGCGGGCCGACGTGCACGGCGAGATCCTGGCCGAGATCCTCGGCCCGCGGCCGGTCGACGGCTCGCCGCCGCGCGCGATGGCCGCCGCCACGGCCGAACTCGCTGCGGCGCTGGGTGTCCGGGCCCTCAACCCCGACTCGGCCCCGCAGGTCACCAAGGCCTTCGCCGACGTCGGCGTGAAGCTGCCCTCGCTGCGCCGCTGGGACCTGGAGAAGATCGACCATCCGGCGATCCCGCTGTTGCTCAAATACAAAGAGTTATCGCGTCTTTACTCGTTCAACGGCTGGGTGTGGCGCGATACCTGGGTCGTGGCCGGCCGTTTCCGGCCCGAGTACACCGTCGGCGGTGTGGTCACCGGACGCTGGGCGGCCCGGGGCGGCGGCGCGCTCCAGATTGCGCGCAGGTTGCGCAAAGCTGTGATCGCCGACCCGGGCTGGGTCTTCGTCGCCGCCGACGCCGCCCAACTGGAGCCGCGGATCTTGGCGGCGATGGCGCAGGATCCCGGCATGGCCGAGGCGACGCAGAGCGATGACATGTACGCCGCGCTCGCCGGCGTCTTCGAGGGCTCCCGCGACCAGGCCAAGCTCGGGCTGCTCGGCGCCATGTACGGGCAGACCGGCGGGGGTGCCGCCGCGCCGCTGGCCCTGATGCGCCGCCGCTTCCCGAAGGCCACCGCGCTGCTGGACGAGGCCGCTCGCGAAGGGGAGCGCGGCCGCCTGGTCCGCTCTCACCTGGGCCGCACCTGCCCGCCGCCGTCGGAGCGGTGGCAGAGCGCGATCGCCGGCGACGCCGAGGCCGACGCCGCCGACGACAGCAACCGCCGCTCCGGCCAGGTGGCCCGGGCCCGCGGCCGCTTCACCCGCAACTTCGTGATCCAGGCCACCGCCGCGGAGTGGGCCGAGGTGCTGTTGGCCTTGCTGCGTCAGCGGTTGCGGCGGTTGGACGGCGCGCAGTTGGTGTTCTTCCAGCACGACGAGGTGTTGGTGCACGTCCCCAAGGAACACGCGGCCGCCGCGGCTGGGATGATCGGGGAGTGCGCCGCGCTCGCCGGACGCCTGGTCTTCGGGCCGGGGCCGGTGCGCTTCCCGATGAGCGTTCACTCTGTCGAGTGCTATGGCGACGCCAAGTAACGGACCGGAGGCGGCAGTGGGTATCGGGCTGGGCATGCGCGACATCGTGGAAGTCGAAGAGGTCGTCCTGCTCGCCCCGGACGGCACCCCGATCGGTACTGCTCCGAAGGCCGAGGTGCACACCGCGGACACACCGCTGCACCTGGCTTTCTCCTGCTACGTCTTCGACGACGAGCATCGGCTGCTGGTGACCCGCCGGGCCGAGGACAAACGCACCTGGCCCGGGGTCTGGACCAATTCCGCGTGCGGCCATCCGGCGCCCGGGGAGCAGATCCAGGACGCGGTCCGGCGCCGGCTGTCCACCGAGCTCGGACTGGACGTGGACCGGGTCTGGCCGATCCTGCCGGATTTCCGCTACCGCGCGGTCATGCCGAACGGCATCGTCGAGAACGAGGTGTGCCCGGTGTTTCGGGCGAGTGTCCCGGTCGGCACCGTCCCGGCCCCGGCGGCCGAGGAGGTCGCGGAGTACCGGTGGACGCCTTGGGCGGACTTCTGCGCGGACGTCCTTTCCGGGCGCTTCGACGTGTCCCCGTGGTGCCGACTACAGGTCGAACAGCTGGCGGAGCGGGATTTCGGCACGTGGATGTCATGATCCTGGCTTAGCGATCATGAAGTCACACAGGGGGTTGTTCGATCCCTGTGATGTCGGGCATCATTGCGCGGTGCCCGATGCCATTGCGTGGTCAGGGGATAAGCGCTGTGTCGCCTCACCTTCGCTTACCCACCCCCCGCCTCTCACCACGCCGACGCCATGAGCGCCGACTTCCGACCCGTCATGCACCCGGCGGGCTTCGACGAGGCCCTCGCCCGAATCCTGGGCGAGGTCCGGACCGGCCATTACTTCTCGATGGCGGAACTGCTGGCCGCCCCTGGGCAGGATCGGCAGCTGCGGTGTTCGCGCACCGCGCTGCTGGCCCAGGTGGCGGCCGGTTCCAACGCTGTCGACCAGTGGGTCGCCGAACGCCCCCGGGATCCGAACGCGATCATCATGGCGGCCCGGGTGGCCGTCGAACGCGCCTGCCGGGCCGCGGCCAATGACGTGCCCCAGGCCCATGTCCTGGGCCGCCGCGCGGCGGAGCTGTGCGCCGATGCCGCGGCCATCAGTCCCGGCGACCCAGTGCCCTACCTGGGTCGCCTGGCTTTGGCGGCCGGCTTCGACGAACGCATAGACGGCCCCGACTCCTGCCCGGTACCAGGGCCCTGGCACGCCTTCCGCGATCTGTGGCGCGTCGATCCCGCCAACCGCGAGGGCTGCCACCGGATGCTGTCCGCGGTCGGCAACGGCTCGGGCCCCAGCCCGGCCGACACCCAGCTGTTCGCCGCCAGCATCGTCGGCAGCGTCGGGCTCAGCGGCCTGTCGCCCTTGCAGCTGCTGCCCCTGTACGCGCTCGTGGTCGCGTACGAGTTCCGCAAGGCCCAGCGGGACGCCCTGGCGCACCTGATGTGGAGCACCGAGGCCGCCCGGACCGAGATGGCCCGGGGCTGGAACTGGTTCACCAGCACCAGCAAGGACGACTGGCTGGTGGTCGACCTCTCCCACCTCGCGCACGCGCTGGTCGCCGGCGGCCGCTCGGACCTGGCGGCGGACGTCTTCCAGGCCCTGGGCCCCTACGGCGCCACCAAACCGTGGGGCTCGGTGTCCGCCACCGGCGACGCCGCCGAGGAGTTCGTCAGGGCCCGCACGACGGCGCTGTCGGCCGGCGGCCGACGTCGCGAACCGGGCCGTTCACGTTCCGGCCCCTAGCGGTACCGCCGGTAACACCTGTAAGACGTGTACCACCTGTATCACCGTGCTGATGACTTTGCCCCCGCTTGTCCCCACCCGCAGTGAGTTGTTCCGCACCACATCTCGTCCCACACAACAGGCGGCCCACCCCCCGGGCCTTGAAGGGAAAACGAACGACGCCATGTCGACGACTCAAAGCTCTACCAATCCGGCCTGGAGCGATGCCGACCACGCCGACGCCGAACAGCTGCGTGCGATCGGCTACGAACCGGTGCTCTCCCGCCGGATGTCCGGCTTCGGCAACTTCGCCATCAGCTTCTCGATCATCTCCATCCTGTCCGGCTGCATGACCCTGTTCGGGTTCGGCATGGCCACCGGCGGGCCCGCGGTGATGGTCTGGGGCTGGATCGGCGTCACGGTCGCCGTGCTGCTGATCGGCCTGAGCCTGGCCGAGGTCACCAGCGTCTACCCGACCTCGGGCGCGCTGTTCTTCATGGCCCACCGCCTCGGCGGCAAGGGCTGGGGCTGGATCACCGGCTGGCTCAACATGCTGGGCCTGTTCGGCGTCATCGCCGGCATCGACTACGGCGCCGCCGAGTTCATCGGCGCCTTCACCGGTATGGCCTTCGGCTGGACCCCGGACAAGTACGGGCTGATAGCCGTCTTCGCCGGCGTGCTGCTCCTGCACGGCATCCTGAACTCCTTCGGCGTGCGGGTGCTGGACCTGCTCAACCGGGTCAGCGTCTGGTGGCACCTGATCGGCGTGGCCTTCATCGTCGTGGTGCTGTTCGTGATCCCGACCCACCACCAGAGCGCCAGCTTCGTGTTCACCCACTACGCGAACGCCACCGGGTTCAAGAGCGCGATCTACGTCAGCGCCATCGGCCTGCTGCTCACCGGCTACACCCTGACCGGCTACGACGCCTCGGCGCACATGTCGGAGGAGACGTCCCAGGCCTCCACCCTGGCGCCCAAGGGCATCGTCCGGTCCATCTGGGTCTCCGGCATCGCCGGCCTGGTGCTGATCGTCGCCTTCCTGTTCGCCATCCAGGGCGGTTCGGACCAGTACGCCACCGAGTCCGCCGGCTCCGGCTACGGCGGCGCGGTGACGGCCCCGTCGATCATCATGATCGACGCCCTCGGCCAGCACTGGGCCGAGGTCCTGACCCTGGTGATCATCGTCGCCCAGCTGTGCTGCGGCCTGGCCGCCATCGGCTCGGCCGCCCGCATGGTCTTCGCGTTCTCCCGCGACGGCGCCCTCCCGGGCTCGGCGACCTGGCGCAAGGTCAACCGCTCGGCCGTCCCGACCAACGCCATGTGGCTGGTGGTCGTCGTGGCCTTCATCCTGGCCCTGCCGTCCCTGTGGACGATCCAGGCCTACGGCGCCGTGACCGCCATCGCCTCCATCGGTCTGGCCCCGGCGTACGTGATCCCCGGCTTCCTGCGCGCCCGTCAGGGCAAGAACTTCAAGAAGGGCGCCTGGAACCTGGGCAAGTGGGGGCCGCTGGTCGGCTACACGGCCTCCGTCTGGGTCGTGATCGAGGTCATCCTGTTCTGCCTGCCCCAGGCCTCGCCGGTGACCAAGCTGACCTTCAACTACGCCCCGATCGCCCTCGTCGCGGCCCTGCTGCTGTCCGGAATCTGGTGGCTCGCTCGCGGCCGCACCGCGTACGCGCCGCCGGCCGGCGCGGTCGAGGCCGAGCAGTTCGCCGACCTGGACGTGATCTAGCAATAGGGCACGTGCTGGTCTGACGCGGCGGCGCGCCTCGGGAAACCCGAGGCGCGCCGCTTCTTCGTGTTCTTGGTACGGCCGCCCTGCCGCCCCGTTCATCTCGGCGTGGGCAGCCGGGCCAGGAACACCTCGAACGCCGTCGGACTCACCTTCATCGTCCCCGCGTACGGGTAGCTCATCTCGCGCACCACCACCAGCGACACGACCACCAGCCCGGCCAGCGTCATCACCATCACCGTATGAGCGAACGAGCTGGACAGGCCGAACAGGAACGTGAAGGCGACCGTCACCAGCGCGCTCCCGATCAGGATCGCCCACAACAGCGGCGGGAGCGATTCATCGGCCTGATTCAATCTCTGCCGCCGCTCCCCGGCCAGCGCCTCCACGTGCGTCATCGCGTGGTCGTACTCCACCTGGTCGGCCACCGAGGTCGGCTTGAGCGCGAACACGCTGTCCCGCATCTCGTACACCAGCTCCGTGGCCTTCGGACTGGTCTGGTGCTTCGCCAGCAGCGGCCATTCCTGGTCGACGACCGTGTTCGCGTACTCCAGGGTCTGATGCTCCAGCTGCGCCCCCAGCGGCAGCGGTACCTGCCGTGCGATCCAGTAGATCCCCGCCAGCTCGTTCGCTTCCCGGAACGTCGTCTGGTGCGCGTTGTCGTTGTTCGTCCACAGCGCGACGACGACGAACGCGAGCGGCACCGCGAAGACCACCGAGACGGTCGCGAAGATGAAGCCGGCCACGTCGTTGTGGGGCTCGCGCCGGTGGTGCGGGATGAAGCGCTGCGTCAGACGCAGGGCGATGAAGGTGAGGATGAGGACGGCGACGATGATGCCGTAGTCCTTGGCGGTCATGCGGACGACTCCAGAAAGTTCACAGTGCCAGGGGCCCGGGCGGGTTGCCGGTGGGCCGGACGAACAGTGGCGCGAGCCCCGGAGGGCTCGGAGTTCCCTCGGGAGCGCTCAAAGTTCCCCAAGGCATCTCAGGTGTAGAAGATCCTAAAGGGTCCTAGAAAGTCCGTCTGGTAATGAGATCGGCAATCGCGTGCAGGTCGCGTACCGCCGCCTGGTTGATCCCGGGTGCCTCGCCCAGGCAGGCGTGCGCCTTGGCCACCCGGGCCGAGGCCTCGTCCCCGGCCCAGGCCCGCCCGCCGGCCCGCTCGACGGCCTGGGCGGCCCGCTGGAGTTCCTGTTCTGTGAAGTCCCGGCTCAAGGCGTAGAGCCCGGCCAGTTCCCGCGCCGCTCCCGACGTCGTCGACAGCGCCGAGACCACCGGCAGCGACTTCTTGCGGGCCGCCAGATCCGACCCGACCGGTTTGCCGGTGGTGGCCGGATCGCCCCAGATACCCAGCAGGTCGTCGGTGAGTTGGAAGGCCATGCCGATCTCGCGCCCGAACCGGTCCAGCGCCGCCACCGCCCCCGGCTCCGCCCCGGCCGCCAGGCCGCCGAGCGCGCACGCGCATCCCAGCAGAGCTCCGGTCTTCTTGGCGGCCATCGCCAGGCACTCGTCGAGGGTGACGTCGTCGCGCTGCTCGAACGCGCAGTCCTCGTACTGGCCCTCGCAGATCTCCATGACGCAGTCCGCCAGCCGGTTCGCCGCCTCGCCGCCGACCAGCCGCAAGGCCAGGGCCAGCATCGCGTCCCCGGCCAGGATCGCGTTCTCGGTGCCGAACACGGTCCACGCCGTGGGGCGGTGCCGCCGGGTCCGGTCCCGGTCGATGACGTCGTCGTGCAGCAGCGTGAAGTTGTGCGCCAGCTCCACGGCGGCGGCCGCGGCGAGGACCGCGCGGCCGAAGCCGGCTGTTGTCCGGTCCTGGACGAGCCCGGTTCCTGGTTCCGGCTCGAATTCCGGCCCCAGTTCCGGCCCCAGTTCCGGCCCGAATTCCGGCTCGAATTCCGCCCCCGCGACCGCCGTGGCCGCGGCGAACACCAGCCCCGGCCGCAACAACTTCCCGCCGGCCCCGTTCCCACCCGCCTCCCGGGGCTTCCCGTCGGCCTCCACCCATCCCAGGTGGTAGGCCGAGATCAACCGCATCCTGCCCGGCAGCGAATCCACCGCGCCGCGCATCACCGGATCCACCACCCCCCGCGCCTGGCGCAGCGCCTCCAACGCCACCGCGTCGACTTCGGTTCCCAGCGCCTCAGCCACGGGGCCGCGCAATCTCGACGTTCTCCAGGACGCCCAGCGCGTCCGGCACCAGCACCGCCGCCGAGTAGTAGGCGCTGACCAGGTAGTTCGTGATGGCTTTCGCGTCCACTCCCATCAGCCGCACCGACAACCCCGGCTGGTACTCGTCCGGGATCCCCGTCTGATGCAGGCCCACCACCCCCTGCTCCTCCGCGCCGACCCGCATCGCCAGGATCGACGTCGTGTGCCCGTCCGTGACCGGGATCTTCGGGCACGGCAGCAGCGGTACGCCTCGCCACGACGGCACGTGGCTCCCCAGCAACTCCACCGTCGGCGGATACACCCCGCGCTTCGTGCACTCCCGCCCGAACGCGGCGATCGCCTTCGGATGCGCCAGCAGGAAGTGCGTGTCCCGCCGCCGCGACAGCAACTCGTCGAGGTCGTCCGGTGTCGGCGGCCCCGAGTGCGTGTGGACCCGCTGCTCGAAGTCCGCGTTGTGCAGCAAGCCGAAGCCGCGGTTGTTGACCAGCTCGTCCTCCTGCCGCTCCCGCAACGCCTCGATGGTCAGCCGCAGCTGCTCCTCCATCTGGCTCATCGGCTTGTTGTAGAGATCCGCGACGCGGGTGTGGACCCGCAGCACCGTCTGCGCGACCGAGAGCTCGTACTCCCGCGGCTTCAGCTCGTAGTCGGCGAACGTCCCCGGGAGCTCCGCCTCGCCCTCGTACCCGGCGGCCAGCGCGATCTCGGCCTCACCGTGCTGGTTCTGCGCTTTGGACCGGGCGCGCCGCTGCGCGGCCAGATGGTCGCGCAGGGTCTCCGACCGGTCGATCAGTGCCCGGATTTCCCCGGCCGGGACCGATAGCGCGATCACGGGTGTCGCAGCCCGTGCGGTCGACTTCCATAAGGGCACCTGGCCATTGCTGGCCCCGCTGCCGCCCGCGCCCCGGCCCCCGACCGTGCCCCCGGTGTGGAAGACCTCGGCGCCGAAGTGGTCCCCGTCGGCCAGGTGTCCGGTCACCGCGTGGTCGCCGTACTTCCCGTGCCCGGACAGGTCCACTTTTCCGTGGGCGATCAGCCAGAGCGCGTCGACCGGTGTGCCCGCCTCGGCGATCGTGTCCCCGGCCCGGAACTCGCGCACCGTGAACCGTGACGCCAGTTCGGCGAGCAGCGGCTCGTCGTCGTAGTCGCGCAGCGGCGGCAGCTCGACCAGGGTCGGTGCGACGACGGTGACGTTGTCGTCCCCGGCGTGGCCGAAGGCGACGCGGCCCCGCCCGACGGCGTGGCTCAGCCGCCGGTTCACTCGGAAAGTGCCGCCGTCGGCCTGCACCCACGGCAAAATCCGCAGCAGCCAGCGTGACGTGATGCCCTGCATCTGCGGCGGTGTCTTGGTCGTGGTGGCCAGGTTCCGCGCCGCCGCGGTGTCCAGGCTGAGCTGATTGCCCTCGGCCGCGGTGCCTTCCGGCGCCGCCGCGCTCTGCTCGACCGTCATCGTTCCCCCTCCGGGCGAAAAGCCGTTGTATGGCTTCCATCGTGGGGCGACTCGGTGATCGGGTCTATTACCGCAAAGGGTGACATAAATCGAACAAGTCCCGCTGGCGAGTGGCTAGGACATGTGACATAGTACTGGCGTGAGCGCAGCCCCCCGCCCGCCGTACCCGGCCGGGCCTCCCGACGTGGTGGTGGTCGGCGCCGGCATGGTCGGCGCGGCCTGCGCTTTGTATTTGGCCCGCGCCGGACTCGCGGTGACGGTCGTCGACCGGGGGCCGGTCGCCGGCGGGACGTCCGGGGCGGGGGAGGGGAACCTTCTGGTGTCGGACAAGGGGCCGGGGCCGGAGCTCGACCTCGCGCTGCGGTCGCAGGAGCTGTGGCGGTCGCTGGCGGAGGAGGAGCTCGGCGCGCGCGGCGAGAGCTTCGAATACGAGGCCAAGGGCGGCCTGGTGGTCGCTTTCACCCCGGCGGACTTCGCGGCGCTCCAGGTCTTCGCCGCCACCCAGAACGAGGCGGGAGTCCGCGCCGAGGAGGTGCCCGCCGAACAGCTGTCAGAGTTCGAGCCCCACCTCGCACCGGATGTGGCCGGCGGCTTCTGGTATCCGCAGGACGCGCAGGTGATGCCCGCGCTCGCGGCGGCGCGGCTGCTGAAAGCCTCCGGCGCCGCTCTGCGCCTCGGCAGTGCGGTGACCGGGCTGCTGATGTCCGACGGTGCGGTGCGGGGAGTGCGGACGACGTCGGGCGAGATCCCGGCGCGGATCGTGGTCAACGCCGCCGGGCTGTGGTCGGGCGCGATCGCGGAGCTGGCCGGGTCGGCTCTGCCGGTGCAGCCCCGGCGCGGGTTCGTGCTCGTCACCGAGCCGTTGCCGCCGTTGATCCGGCACAAGGTCTACTCGGCCGCTTATGTATCGGACGTCTCCAGCTCCGACGCGGCTTTGCAGTCGTCCGGCGTGGTCGAGGGGACGCCGTCCGGGCCGGTGCTGATCGGGGCCAGCCGGGAGCGGGTGGGACTGGACCGGACGCCGTCCTACGACGCCTTGGGGCGGCTGGCGGGCCAGGCGGCCGAGTTGTTCCCGTTCCTTGAGCGGGTCGCTGTCCAACGGTACTACTGCGGGTTCCGGCCCTACCTGCCTGATCATCTCTCGGCGATCGGGCCGGACGCGCACGTCGCAGGGCTCTACCACGCCGCCGGGCACGAGGGCGCCGGGATCGGGCTGGCGCCGGCGACCGGTGAGCTGATCGCCGCGCTGGTGACGGGGACGAAGCCGATGGTCGATCCGGAGCCGTTCCGGCCTGGGCGGTTCGCCGATGGCTGCGGCTGTTCCGAGGAGGCGGCGCGATGACTGTGGACTTCACCTTCGACGGCCGGCCGATGACTGCCGAGTCCGGCCAGACCGTCGGCGGCGCGCTGCTCGCGGCCGGTGTGCTGTCGTGGCGCACGACGCGGGTCAACGGCCGGCCGCGCGGGCTGTTCTGCGGGATCGGGGTGTGCTTCGACTGCCTGGTGACGGTGAACGGCGAGCCGAACGTGCGGGCCTGCCTGGTTCCGGTCTCCCATGGCGATGTCGTGGTGACGCAGGAGGGAGACGGACGTGGCTGAGAACGCTTCCGACGCCGCCTTCGACGTCGCCTTCGACGTCGCGGTGATCGGCGCCGGCCCGGCCGGTATGGCCGCTGCCACGACCGCCGCCGACCACGGCCTGCGGGTCGCCCTGATCGACGCCGGGCGCCAGCTCGGCGGCCAGTACTTCCGCCACCCGGCGCCGGGCCTGACCGCCCCGTGGTCGGCCGAGCTGCACCACGGTTGGGCGGAGTTCGAGCGGCTGGCGGCGCGGGTCGAGACCTCGCCGCGGGTCGAGGTGTTGTTCGAGCATCAGGTGTGGGCGGTTGAGGCGGTTGAGGCGGTTGGGTCGGTCCCGGCGGTCGCAGCGGTCGGGTCGGTCGAGCCGGTCCCGGCTGGCGCGGCGGTTGGGTCGGTCGAGTCGGTCCCGGCTGGCGCGGCGGTCGGGTCGGCCGAGCTGGCCGGGGCGGTTGCTTCGGTCGGTGTGGCCGAGCCGGTCTCCGTCGCGGTCGGCACCGCGTTCAAGGTCCTGACCGACCGCGGTCCGATCGCCGCCACCTCCGTGGTCCTGGCCACCGGCGCCTACGAACGCGTGGTCCCGTTCCCCGGCTGGGACCTGCCGGGCGTCTTCACCGCCGGCGGCGCGCAGGCCCTGCTGAAGGGCAACCTGGTGCTGCCCGGCCGCCGCGTCGTCGTCGCCGGGACCGGACCGCTGCTGCTTCCGGTCGCCGCCGGGCTCGCGGCGGCCGGTGCGAACGTCCTCGGGCTCTACGACGCCAACCGCGTCCGCGGCTACGCGAAGCACCCCATCCCGCTGCTGACCAACCCCGCGAAGCTGGCCGAGGGCCTCGATTTCGCCCGGCGGTTCCTCCGCCACCGCGTGCCGCTGCGCAGCGGCTACCTGGTTGTCGAGGCGCAGGGTACGGACTTGCTCGAAGCAGTCGTGCTCGCTCGCCCGGACGGCACCGGTCGCCGCCGCGTCGAGTGCGACGCCCTCGCCATCGGCTACGGCCTCGCGCCGCAGATCGACCTCGGCCTCACGCTCGGCTGCGAGCCTCGCTATCTCGCCGACGGGACCGTCGCGTTGCGTGTCGATACCGACCAGCGCACGACTGTGCCGGGCTTCTACGCCGTCGGCGAGACCGCGGGTGTCGCCGGAGTCCAGACCTCGCTCGCCGAGGGCGAGATCGCTGGTCTGGCCATCGCGGCACAGGCGGGAGGCGGTTCTCGGCCGGCGGACGCGGTTGCCCTTCGGCGTCGTCGCGACCGTCAGCGTGCCTTCGCCGATGTCATCCGCCTCCAGCATCCTGTCCCTCCGGCCTGGCGTGCGCACCTCACCGGCGACACTGTCGTGTGTCGCTGCGAGGAGGTGTCGGCGCACGCCGTTACCGAAGCCGTCGCCGAGCTCGGCGCTGCTGATGCCCGGACCGTCAAGCTTCTGACGCGTGCGGGTATGGGGTGGTGTCAGGGACGCGTCTGCGGCTACGCCGTCGCCTGCCTGGCGCAGCGGGACCCCGACGTACCGCCTTCTGCCGCCGATCTCCTTGCCGCTGCCAAGCGCCCTTTGGCGCGCCCCGTCCCGCTCGGTGTTTTGGCCGAGCAAGACCGAAGGAAGTAATAGCCGATGTCCCGCAAGCCTTGGCACGGCGTAGTCGTCGCCACCGCTCTCCCCTTCCGTGACGACCTGTCTGTCGATCTCGACGCCTACGCGGAGAACCTCCGCGGTCTGATCGAGGCCGGTTGCGACGGCGTGTGCCCCAACGGCTCGCTCGGCGAGTACCAGACGCTCACCGCCGAGGAGCGGGCCGCCGTGGTGCGCACCGCGGTCGAGGCCGTCGGCGGGGACCGGGTGCTGGTCGGTGTCGCGGCTTACGGTTCGCTGGAGTCGTGCCGCTGGGCGGAGCAGGCCGCCGAGGCCGGGGCCGGCGCCGTCATGCTGCTGCCGCCCAACGCCTACCGTGCCGACGAGCGCTCGGTGCTCGCGCACTACAAGGCGGTCGCCGGGACCGGGATCCCGGTGGTGGCGTACAACAACCCGATCGACACCAAAGTCGACCTGGTGCCGGAGCTGCTCGCCGAGATCCACGCCGCCGGCTACATCCACGCGGTCAAGGAGTTCTCCGGCGACACGCGCCGCGCGTATCGGATCAAGGAGCTGGCGCCCGAGCTCGACCTGCTCATCGGCGCCGACGACGTGCTGCTGGAGCTGGCCCTGGCCGGTGCCGTGGGCTGGGTCTCCGGCTACCCCAACGCCATCCCGTACGTCTGCAACGAGCTCTATCACGCCGCTGTCTCCGGCGATCTCGACACCGCGGTGCCTCTCTACCGCGAGCTGCACCCGCTGCTGCGCTGGGACTCCCGCACCGAGTTCGTCCAGGCCATCAAGCTCTCCATGGACCTGGCCGGCCGGACCGGCGGCGGCTGCCGTCCGCCGCGTGTGCCGCTGCTGGCGGACCAGTACGAGACCGTCAAGGCCGACACCCTCCGCGTGCTGCCGCTGGAGGACAAGGCGCGGGAGCGGAGGGCCGCCTGATGCGTACTCGGAACGTCTACCACGCCGTCGACTCCCACACCGAGGGGATGCCGACCCGGGTCGTCACCGGGGGCGTCGGCGTCATCCCCGGCGCGACCATGATGGCCAGGCGGCTGTACTTCATGGAGCACCTGGACGACCTGCGGACGCTGCTGATGTGCGAACCGCGCGGGCACGCGGCCATGTCCGGCGCGATCCTGCAGCCGCCGACCCGCCCCGACGCCGACTACGGGGTGCTGTTCATCGAGGTCTCCGGGCTGCTGCCGATGTGCGGCCACGGCACCATCGGCGTGGCCACCGTCCTGGTCGAGACCGGCATGGTCCCGGTCGTGGAGCCGGTCACCACCGTCCGCCTGGACACCCCGGCCGGGCTGGTGCTGGCCGATGTGCACGTCGAGGACGGCGCGGCGCGCTCGGTGACCATCCGCAACGTCCCCAGCTTCGCCGAGCGGCTCGACGCCGAGGTCGAGGTGCCCGGCTTCGGCCGGATCGGCTACGACCTCGCCTACGGCGGCAACTTCTACGCCATCGTCGACCTGGACGACTACCAGCTGCCCTTCGACCGCGCGGCCAAGAACGAGATCATCGCCGCCGGGCTGGCCACCATGGACGCCATCAACGCCGCCGACGAGCCCGTGCACCCGCTCGACGACAGCATCCGCGCCGTCCACCACGTCTACTTCCGCGCCCCCGGCTCCACCGCCGCGCACTCCCGGCACGCCATGGCCATCCACCCCGGCTGGTTCGACCGCTCACCCTGCGGCACCGGCACCTCGGCCCGGATGGCGCAGCTCCACGCCCGGGGCGAGCTGGCCCTGGACACCGACTTCACCAACGAGTCCTTCATCGGCACCCGCTTCATCGGCCGCCTGGTCGAGCAGACCGAGGTCGCCGGCCGCCCCGCAGTGGTCCCCACCGTCACCGGCCGGGCCTGGATCACCGGAACCGCCCAGTATTTCCTGGACCCGACTGATCCGTTCCCTGCCGGGTTCTCGCTCTGATCACGGTAGGGTGCGGGCATGCCAGACAGGAGTACCGGCGGCGCCGGCCTCATGGGAGCCCCGACCGGGCCCGTCGGTGAGCAGAGCCCGTCCCTGAACCTGCCCCGCGTACTGGGCCACCACTCGCTCCGCGAGCAGGTCTCCCACGCACTGCGCGCCGCCCTCATCGCCGGCGAACTCCGCCCCGGCGTGGTGTACTCCGCCCCGGTCCTGGCCGCCGGCTTCGGCGTATCAGCCACCCCGGTCCGCGAAGCGATGCTCGACCTCGCCAAAGAGGGCCTGGTCGAGGTGGTCCGCAACAAGGGCTTCCGCGTCACCGAGCTCTCCGAAGCAGACCTGGACCACTTCACCGAGATCAGAGCCCTGATCGAAATCCCGGTAGTAACCGGCCTGGCCCGCACCGCCTCCACCCCCGACCTGGAGGCCCTACGCCCGGCCGCCGCCGCCATCGTCGCCGCCGCCCGCGCACGCGACCTGATCGCCTACGTCGAAGCCGACCAGGCTTTCCACCTCACCCTGCTAGGACTGTCGGGCAACCCCCACCTGGTAGCAGTGGTCAGCGACCTCCGCAACCGATCCCGCCTCTACGGCCTGCCCTCGCTCGCCGACGCCGGCGCACTCGCCGCGTCGGCGGAGGAGCATGTGCAACTTGTCGATGCGCTGGTGTCGCGGGACGCGGCGGCGGTGGAGGGGCTGATGCGGACGCATTTGACGCATGTGCGGTCGCTGTGGGCGGGGCGGGATTAGTGGGATGGGGTGTGGGGATGGGGTTTGGGGATGGCGTTTGGGTGTGAGGTGTGGGTGTGAGGTGTGGGAGAAGCGGGGGAGGCGGGGGAGGCGGGGCTGAAGCCCGCTGAGCTGAAGGTCAAGGTCAAAGTCAAGAGCTGTGAAAAGCGAAAGGCAGGCGCCTCCGGCGAGGGCCTCGGATCCCTCGGAGAACTGGCGCCAGCTCCACAGGTGGGCCCGGCTAGTCCCTGCGCTGGCGGTTTGTGGGGTGGGGGTTTGTTCCCCTCGCTCACGTCGGCAGCCCTACGGGTACAGCACCGCCGCCCAGGTATCAAGTCCATGCCGCTGCGGTGATGCTTATTGGGCTGCGGTTGCGCTTGCATGAACTTGACACCTGGTCGGCGGTACTGTAGGCAGAGCCCTGCCGACGTGACCGAGGAGAACAAACCAACAACCCAGGCAGAGAGCTGACAATCACGGGGTTGGGGGCTGGGCGCCTCGCTGACTACGGCCGCCGGGAAGGTTCAAAGCAAAGCAGGGGCCGAAGACCGCCAGCACCGGCGCCCCAAGAACTGCCTCGCCGAGTGGCCGAAGGCGTACCTCATCGGGTGGCCGAAGGTTTGCCTCACCGGCGGCCGGATGGCTGAAGTGGCCGCCCTCTGCCCCCGGATCCTTCAGTCCTCTCCTTGGGGTTTTGGTTTGTTCTCCTCGGTCACGTCGGCAGGGCTTTGCCTACAGCACCGCCGACCAGGTATCAAGTTCATGCATCCCCAACCGCAGCACTAGGACTCTCACCGCAGCGGCATGGACTTGATACCTGGGCGGCGGTGCTGTACCCGTAGGGCTGCCGACGTGAGCGAGGGGAACAAACCCCCACCCCACAAACCGCCAGCGCAGGGACTGACCAGACCACCCTATGGACTAGCGCCAGTTCTCCGAGGGATCAGAGGTCCTCGCCGGAGGCGCCTGCTTTACCCAGCTTTTGACTTTGCCCACTACAACTACAGCAGCAACAACAACGCCGCCTCAGCGATTCAAATCGCTGAGGCGGCGTTGCTATGACCAGCGCGCTAGGCGGCGCTACGCACCAAATCGTTGACCCTCACCCCCCAAACTCCCCCATCCAAGCCTCAACCTCATCAACCTCACGCGGCAACGCCCCCGACATCAAAACCGACCCCTCCTCAGTAACCACCAAGTCGTCCTCAATCCGAATCCCGATCCCACGCAGCTCCTCCGGCAGCGTCAGATCATCCGGCTGAAGGTACAAACCCGGCTCCACAGTCAGCACGTTCCCAGCAGCCAGCGTCCCGTCCACGTACTCCTCGGCGCGGGCCTTGGCGCAGTCGTGAACATCGAGGCCGAGCATGTGGCCGCTACCGCACAGCGTGTAGCGCCTGTAGACACCGACCTCGGGGTCCATCGCCTCCTCCAGCGAGACCTTCAGAATCCCCAGGTCGATCAGCCCCGAAGCGATAGTGCGCATCGCGGCCCAGTGGAAGTCGCGGAACTTGGCCCCAGCACGCAGCGTCGCGATACCCGCGTTCTGCGCCGCCAAGACCAAGTTGTAGAGATCCCGCTGCACCGGACTGAAAGTCCCGGAGATCGGCAGCGTCCGCGTGATGTCGGCAGTGTAGAGCGAATCCACTTCCACACCAGCGTCGAGCAGAAGCAGCTCCCCAGCGTTGAGCGTCCCATCATTCGCAGTCCAATGCAGCACACACGCATGCGCACCACCACCAACAATGGTGTTGTAACCGACAGCATTGCCCTCAACCCGAGCCCGGTTGTTGAACGCACCCTCCACCCAACGCTCCGCACGAGGCTTACCAATCACCCCGGGAATGGTGCGCGCCACATCCTGGAACCCAAGCGTCGTCGCATCAACAGCCGCCTGCAACTGCTCGATCTCCCACGCATCCTTCACCAGCCGCAGCTCCGCCAAAAACGCGCTGAACTCCGCATCCGCATCCGCATCCGCATCCGCATCCGCCTCCGGCCGTCCGGCCACCAAGTCGTCCACGCGCGGATCGACCCCACGCAGCACCCGCGTCGGCACCGCCGCACCGGACAGCTTGTCGCCCAGCCGATTCAGGTTCTCGGTCGCCATCCCGTAGAGCTCCGAGCTCTCGCTCAGCGACGGCCGCCGCCCCTCCCACATCTCACCGAGCCGCCGGTCGCGGAACGCCTCGCCGTTCTCCCGCGACGAACGGTCGTGCGCGAACAGAATCGCGTCGTGACCCGAACCGTTGGGCTCGAAGACCAGCACGCCCTCCAGCGACTGCCCACCGGTCAGGTGCGCGAACGCGCTGTGCACGCGGTACGGATAGAACGTGTCATTGCTACGCAGCCGCTCAACACCAGCCGGCACGATCAACCGCTCCCCGGGGAACCGCTCGGAGACGGCGGCCCGCCGACGCGGCGTCCAGGCGGCGGCGGGCACCGGGCCCAGCCCCGCCAGCGGCGTGGGCGCCCACTGCGTCGCCATGAAGGCGGCCAGGGCGTCGGTGACCGGGAGGTCGTGGCTGCCGGTGGCGAACTTCGACAGGTGCGGGTCGCTGGACACTGCGGCTCCTGAGGGTGTGGAGGGAGGGCGGGCGGAAACAGAAGAGAAGGAGGGTTACCGCTGTGCAATGTTACATTCCATGGAGCGTCACGGTAACCCCCGAACCGGTGCGAGGAACGCTACCGCTTGCCGCCTCCCACTGCTCCCACCCGGCCTCCCCGCGCGTTTCCCACCGCTTTTCCGCACATCATCGCCATCGCCATCGTCATCAACGCCATCACGCCATCACGTCATCAGCGCGATCGGAACCCGATGTCCGAAATGGCATCGTGCCTACGGCGCCAGCCGGTGCAGGTCCCGCGGGAACAGCGCGGACCGCCGCACGTTGTCCGCCTCGGTGAGGCGCATCGTCCACCGCTCCAGCCCCAGCGCGAACCCACCATGCGGCGGCATCCCGTGCTGGAAAGCGCTGAGGTAGCCCTCATACGCCTCCGTCGACTCCCCACGCGCAGCCAGCGCCGCAACATAGTCCTCATACCGATGCAGCCGCTGACCACCAGTAATCAGCTCCAACCCCCGAAAAAGCAGGTCAAAGCTGTTCGAGTACCGCGGTCGCCCCGGCTCGCCATGCGTGTAGAACGGCCGCTTCACCATCGGATAGCCAGTAACGAACAGAAACTCGCTGTGGTACTCCCGCAGCGCCCACTCACTCAGCGTCCGCTCGTCAGCAGGCGACAAGTCCGGCTCGTCGAGCCCGAGCATCGCCATCGCCTCCGAGAAATGAATCTCCGGGATCTTCTCCGGCACCTTCGGCAGGCGCACCCCCAACACCTCCACCGCCGCCGCGGCCCGCTCGCCGACCGCCTCGACCATCCGCGCCAGCGCCTCCCGCACCACCGCCATCACGTCCCGGTGGTCGGTGATGAACCCGAGCTCCGCGTCCAGGCTGGTGTACTGCGCGAGGTGCCGCGCCGTGTCCGACGGCTCGGCCCGGAACACCGGACCGGTCTCGTAGACGCGCTCGAACACGCCGACCATCATCTGCTTGAAGAACTGCGGCGACTGCGCCAGGTACGCCGGCCTCCCGAACCAGTCCAACGTGAACACGTTCGCCCCGGACTCGGTGGCCGAGCCGACGATCTTCGGCGTGTGGATCTCGGTGAAGCCCAGCGCGTCCAGCGCACCGCGGAACCCGGCGACCGACGCCGCCGTGATCTGGAACGGCGCGTTGAGCTGCGGATGCCGCAGCGCCACCGGGGCGTGGTCCAGGATCGTGGGCAGCGAGGCGGTGACCGTCGGGCGGTAGACGTCCAACGGCGGCGTCGCGGCCAGGCTGGACAGCACCTCGATCTCCGGACCGGACGACGGCGCGACCAGCTCGACTCCGCCCGGTGCCTGCGGGTTCGCGGTCACGACACCGGTGAAGCTGAGCACTGTCTCCTCGGGGATGTCCTGCGTCGGCCCACCCGGACCACCCGGCCCACCCGTAGTGCCCGTAGTGCCCGGCACAACAGCCTGCGTCAGCCCACTACGGTCCCGCAGAATCAGAAACGTGACGTGCTTCAACTCCCGGCGGCGATGCAGCCACCCCGAGACCTGCACGGTTTCACCCACGTGCGCCGCCAACTCGGACGCCAATACGCGGTGGATCATTTGAGCCCTCCAAGGGGTCTCGAAGTGATCCCTTGGGGGTGCGGGCGATAAGGGAATCGCGGTACCACCGCACCTTCGCCGCGGCCTGGCCGGCGCTCGCGCACCGACGTCCACCACGACCTCGTTGCGGCCCGTGACGAGGGCCAGCCGGCAGGGCATTGCCTCCCCGCACTCGGGAGTGTCTTCACCTCGGCACACGGGGCCGTCTTCTCAGCTGCCGACGACTCTCTCCACCCGCGCGGACCCGAGACTACTCGTCTCCGTCAACGTGTTGCCCGCGATTCTACCGGCCACCCTCACACACAGTCGAACAATTTCGACCCACCGACGAATCCCGGCACCAGGTGACAGTTGTCCGAGACCCACTTGTCCCGCGCGACCGCCTGCGGCCCGCTCTTGCCCATCAGCTGCCCGGCGACGATGACGTAACGGAGCTCCCCGCTGCGCACCATCCCCGCCAGACCACCGACCGTCGGCGCGGGGGCGTCACTGGTGAAGCCGCCCATCGGCAGCACCGGCAGCCCCTTGGCGAGATACCCGGCAGCGGCCATGGAACCGTCGATGGCGGCGGCGTAGGGCCGCGCGTCCCGATGGCGACGCAGGAAGCCGACGAGACGGGAGTCGGGACCGCGCTCGAACGCCCGCATCCCCTCCTTGAGCTCGCCGGCCAGCCCCCGAGCGGTGTGCCGCCCGGCGAACATCGCCTGCGGCGGCCCAGCCGAGGCCATGACACTGCCCATGCTCGCACCATGACGCGTCAACACCGACGACGCCCACACCGCGGGCGCCGCGAACACGGCAGTCGCGACCGCCCCGGCCGCGGTGAGGCTGAGCACCCGACTGCGAGCCAACCGCGCCCAGGGGAGAAGCGCGATCGCGATCGCGGCGGCGACCACCACGAACCAGCGCAGCCACGGCTGATAGTGCGGAGTCTCACGACTCGCTAGGAACGCCCAGCCGGCGGTGAGGGCGATCAGCGACGGCAGCTGCCAGGCACGGCCCCGCGCGGCGGCGGCGAACGCGGCTCCGGCGAGGGCGGCGATCGGTGGGGCGAGGGTGGAGGTGTAGTAGGAGTGGATGCCGGTCGCGGTGCAGAAGGCGAGAGCGTAGATGGCCAGCCAGCCGCCCCAGAACACGTAGCCGGCCAGCTTGGCGCGCTGACTACCCGGACCGCTCTGATCACGGTGGCTGCCCAAGGCGCTCTGGTCAGCCTGGCTGCTTGGGCTCGCCTGGTTGGCCTGGCTGGTCGGGCTGGTCGGGCTGGTCGAGCTGGTCTGGCTGGTCTGGCTGGTCTGGCTGGTCTGGCTGGTCGGGCTGGTCTGGCTGGTCAGGTTGCTCCGGCTGGTCAGGTTGCTCTGGCTGGTCTGACTGCTTTGGTTGGCGTGACTGCTTTGGTTGATCAGGTTGCTTTGACTGTTCTCGCTGCTCCGCCGTCCCCGCCACGCCGCCCACAACCCAGCCCCCGCCCCCACCACCGCGACCGGAATCAGCCAGCTGATCTGCCCCGCCGACTGCGCGCCGAAGATCCGGCCCGGTCCCGCCGGTCCGCCCGCGCCCGCCAGCACCGCGCCGCCCGCCAGCGGATCGGCGCCCGCGTCCTGGCCGCCGATCCGGCCGAAGCCGTTGTACTGGAAGACCATCTCCCACACCGAGTTGTGCGTCGAGCCGTCGATGTAAGGCCGCCCGGCGGCCGGGGTCAGTGTCACGAAGACCATCCACGCCAGCGATACCGCCGTCACCACCGCGCCGTACGCCGCCGCGCGGCCCAGGCGCCGTCCCCGGCCGCCGGCTCCCATCAGATAACAAGCCCATACGAACACCGGGACCACCAGCAGCGCCTGCCCCATCTTCACGTTGAACGCGACCCCCAACCAGGCCGCCGACCCGGCCAGCCACCACGCCGCGCGCCGTCCGCCGTCGGCCCACCGCCACAGCGCGTGCGCGGCCACGACCAGGAAGAACACCATCAGCGCGTCGGGAATGTTGCTCCGCGAGAGGGCCACCGTCACCGGCGTCAGCAGGTAGCAGAGCGCTGCGCCATACGCAGCCGCGCGGCCCGCCCACCGCCGCACCGTCACGAACAGCAGCGGCACGCACGCCGTCGCGGCCAGCACCTGCGGCAGCAGCACCGCCCACGCGTGGAACCCGAACATCCGCACCGACAGCGCCTGCACCCAGAACGCGCCGGGGAGCTTGTCAGTGGTGATGAACCCCGACGGATCGAAGGCCCCGTACACGAAGTCGTGCCAGTTGGCGCCCATCGACCGCACCGCGGCTGTGTAGTACGGATGCGTCCGCCCGCGCTGGAAGCCCCACCCGAACACCACCGCCGCCAGGACCGTGAGCCCGGCGACCGCGACCCGGTCCGACGACCGTCGAGTAATCCACGCCATGCCCGGTGCAACGACGGAGATGATCGCGGGTCACCGCGAGTCGCCACGCGTTACGAAACCGGGACGAGTCGCAGATAATGGAACTATCGGGGCGGCCCGGAGCTCTCCCGGACCACCACCTCGGCCTCCAACGACAACCCCTGCGCCGCCCCCAGCCCCCCGCGCACCTGCGCGACCAGCCGCCGCACGATCTCCCCGCCGATCGCCCGCAGCGGCAGCCGCACCGACGTCAGCCCCGGATGCAGCACCCGGGCCACCGGCGCGTCGCCGAACCCGGTCACCGCCACGTGCACCCCGACCGTCAGCCCCGACGACCGCACAGCCTCGTACGCCGCCACCGCCAAACTGTCGCTCTCGGCCACAATCGCGGTCGGCCGCGCGGTGGCGGCCAACACGCCCCGCACCACGCCCACCACCGCCCCCGGATCATCCAGCGGAGCAACCGCCTCCCGCGCCTCCACCCCGAGCGCCGCCACCGCGCGCCGGAACCCCTCCCGACGCTCCCGCATCCACGGCAACCCCGTCTCCGAACCCAGATACACCATCCGCCGATGCCCCACCCCGGCCAGATGCTCGACGATCCCCGTCACCGCCGCCGCGTTGTCGACGTCGACCCAGGCATCGCCGGAATCCCCGACCCCAGCCTCGCCCTGACCCCCCACCCGCCCGAACGTCACCAACGGCACCCCCGCCCGTGCCACATGCGCGACCCGCGCATCCCCCTCCAACACGTCCGACAACACGAACCCGTCCACCTGCCGCGCCGCGATCACCTCGTCCAGCACCGCCCGCGCGTCCCGAGCCCCCGGCGCCGGCCGGAACAGCAGCACCCGGAACCCCTCCGCACCCGCCGCGTCGACCAGCGCCTCCAGGAAACCGCCCATCAGCGGATTCGGATCGAACGGGTCGTCCGCCGGCGTCAGATACCCGATCACCCGGCGCTCGCCGGTACGCAGCGACCGCGCCGACGAGTCCGGCCGATACCCGAGTTCCTCGATCGCGTCCATCACCCGGGCCAGCGTCGCGTCGCGCACCCGCTGCGGGGCGTTCAGCGCGTTCGACACCGTCTGGCGCGACACGCCCGCGGCGCGCGCCACCTCCTCGATCGTCGCCTTCCCACGACGCGGCCCGGGTTCCGGATCCCGAATCATGCGGTCAGCCCACCCCGACTCACCGTCAACAGCCCCCCACGCGGCACATAAGGCACCACATCCCCCAACTCCACCATCCCCTCCCACACCTCGGCCCCCCGGCAGTCCCGCACCACAGCCCGAACCGCCCCGCTCCCACCGACCACCCGCACATACGGATCGGCATCGGCGTTCGCCACAAGCAGCTCCTCCCAGGTCCCGGCGCCGTCGACCGGCAGCGCGGCATACCGCGCGACGATTTCAGTCGTCCCATCGTAGGCGCGCACCACCGGATACCCGAGGTCCGGCCGCGACGGCTCCAGCGTGCCGAGCTGCAACACGTCCCGATACCGCCGGAACACCCCCAGCCAGAACGCCAACGCCTCCCGCTGCCCGACCCCCAGCCCCGCCAGGTCGACCGACACCTGCGGCACCGAGAACAGCACGTTGATCAGATGCGACGCCACCTGCTCGGCCGGCTCCGCCGCGTGCCACAGCAGCATGTCGCTGTGCACCGGCATCGTCCCGGCCGCCAGCCGCACGTCCACCGTCCGCTGCCGGTTCTCCGCCGGGCTCAGCGGACAGTCCACGGCCCGGATCATCGTCGCGTACGGCCACAGCGCCGGGTTCACATACGGCTGCCGGAACTCCACCAGCGCCGTCGGCTTCGCCGCCCGGATCCGCTGGAACACCTCCGCGAGCAGCCGCTCCACCCCCTCGGAGACCGTCGCGCAGTCGGCCCCGGGCCTGGCCTGCGGCGCGTCGGCCGACGCCCCGAACCAGTCCACGAAGTCGATCTTGAGTCCGTCCATGCCCCAGGCCTCGACGGCCCGCGCGTGCCGCTCGACCAGGTGCGCCCGCACGATCGGATAGCGCGGGTCGACCACCATCGTGTCCAGGTCCTCGGCGACCCGCAGCGCGTACGGCTGGAACGCCTCCCACATCGAGCTCTCGCGCCCGACGAACGGGATCGCGTACCAGAGCATGTACTCGACACCCAGCTCGTGGACTCGCGCCACATGCGCCGCGGTGTCCGGCAGCGAGACCGGGTCCCAGTCGCCGCAGTGCCCGTACCCGCGCCGCCGGTCGGCCGTCATCCAGCCGTCGTCGACGATGATCACCTCCAGCCCGAGCGGCTTCCCGAGCGCGGCCTGCCGCTCGACCTTCTCCGGCGTGACGTCCTGGTGCATCGAGTACCAGGTCGAGTACGCGGGCAGCCGCGCGCTGTCCGGATAGTCCGCCTCCCGGCCGTCCTGCCACCACCGGCCGACGTCCGCCAGACAGTGCGCGAAGTGCCGCGCCGAGAAGTCGACCCGCAGCGTCAGCCGCCCCTCGGCCTGCACCCAGAACCGGAACTCGCCGGTCTCCTCGTGCACCCCGGCCGCCGCCAGGACCTCGGCCTCCCGGACCGCGAACGTGCAGCGGCTGACGTCGCCGACGCCGACCAGCGACGCGACCGGCGCGCCCCGCGTCAGCGACACCCGCTTCGGCGCGGTCCACGCCGCCGGTATCCAGCCCCGGCCGGTGGCCTCGGGCGTCCACAGCGCGGTGACGTCGGTGCAGGGGAACTGCCAGGCGACGCGGATCGGGCCGTCGCCGGCGGCGGCGAACGCGAGCTCCACGATTCCGTCCTGGTCCGGAACGGCCGTCCCGAGGTCTTCGGGGCCGCCTTCGGCGCCGGTGACGATGAACTCGTACGCACCCACGACGACGGTGCGCTCCGCCCCTACGGCCTTGGCGGCGTAGGGCTCCCAGATATCGGTCATGGCCGCGGTCATCCCTTCGTGGCTCCGGCCAGCAGGCCGGAGATGAACTGCTTCTGGAGGACGAGGAACAGGATCATGATGGGCACCGTGGAAAGCGCCGTCCCGGACAAGATCGCCCCATAGTCAGTGTTGCTCTCCTGGCCGTGCAAGGTGGCCAGCGCGACCGGCAGGGTGTGCATCTCAGGGCTGCGCATGGCGATCAGCGGCCACACGAACGAGTTCCACGAGCCCAGGAACAGGAACACCGACATCGCCGCCAAGAACGGCCGCATGACCGGGACCACCACGCTGAGCAGCACCCTGAGCTCCCCGGCGCCGTCCACGCGGGCCGCGTCGAGCAGCTCGTCGGGGAGCCCGGACAGCGCCTGCCGCATCATGAAGATCGCGAACGGCACGCACAGCCCCGGCAGCACCAGCGCCTGGTAGCTGTCGAGCAGGTGGAACGAGCGCATCATCTGGAACAGCGGGACCAGCATCACCTGGTCCGGGACCACGAGCGTGGACAGCAGCAGCCCGAACAGGACGGTGCGGCCGCGGAAGCGGAACTTCGCGAAGGCGTAGCCGGCCAGCAGCGCCACGAACAGGCCGCCGAGGGTCTGGAGGCAGGCCACGGCGAGCGAATTGCCGAGGACCCGCCACAGCCCGATCTTCGCGTCCAGGTCGCGGAGGTTCGCCAGGAAGTGCGTGGACGGCGCCAGCTTCGGCGGCCACGCGAAGATATCGGAATCCTTCTGCGTGGCGCTGACCACCAGCCAGTAGAAGGGCGCCACCGACAGGCCGGTGACGGTGGCCAGGACGAGCGTGAGGGGCCAGCCGCGCAGGCGCTTGGCGGCGGGGGGATTCGCGGTGCGGCGCGTTCCGGATCGGCCCGGGATGCTGTCGGCGGTGCTCATTTGTCGCGGTCTCCCATCAGCCGCATTTGGACCACGCCGAGGATCACCACGAGCAGTGTGAGCGCGTAGGCGATGGCGGAGGCGTAGCCGAAGTCGAAGTAGTGGAAGCCGTTCTCGTACAGGTACATCGACACGGTCAGGGTGGCGTTGTCGGGCCCGCCGCGAGTGAGGATGTAGGGCTCGTCGAACAGCTGGAGCGTGCCGATGCTGGACAGCACGACGGTGAACAGGATGATCGGCCGCAGCGCCGGCACGGTGATCGACCGGAACCGCCGGACCGGGCCGGCGCCGTCGACCATGGCCGCCTCGTAGAGGTCCTTGGGCACGCCTTGCAGCCCGGCCAGGTAGATCACCGCGTTGTAGCCGGTGTAGTGCCAGGTCAGGACCAGCACCACGGCCATCCGCGCGCCGCTGCCGGTGCCCAGCCAGTCGACCTTGCCCAGGCCGACGCCGTCGAGCAGCCAGTTCAGCGCGCCGGAGTTCTTGTCCAGCAGGAACCCGAACATCACACCGGTGGCGACCAGGCCGGTGACGGCCGGCATGAACACGCCGAGCCGCCAGGCCGTGCGCCACTTCACGAACGCGGAGTTGATGCCCAGGGCCAGGAGCAGCGCCAGGGCCAGCATCAGCGGGACCTGGACCACGAGGATCTCGGCGGTGTTGCGCAGCGCCTGCCAGAACAGGGGGTCGTGGATCAGCCGCCGGTAGTTGCTCGTCCCGGCGCTCCGGGTCGCGGCGCCGGCGCCGGTGGTGGTGGAGATCCGCAGCGAGTCCAGGATCGGGTAGGCCTTGAAGACGGCGAACGTCAGTAGCGCCGGGGCCAGCAGCAGGTACGGCACCGCCTTGCGCCGGGCGGAGGCGCGCCTGGCACGCCGCCGACCGGTCACGGCGAGGCTCACGCGGCGATCTTCCGTCCGGTCTGCGAGGCCAGCTGGTCGGCGGCCTTCTTCAGCTCGGTGGCCGGGTCGGCGCCCTTGAGCAGCACCTTGACCTGCGCGTCGGAGGCCAGCTTGAGCGCGCGGGCGTAGTCGCCGGAGTAGTTGGTGGCGTCGGCGCCGTCGGTGAGCAGGCCGGTGAAGGTCTTCAGCGGAGCCTGGCCGCCGTAGAAGGGGTCCTGGGCGTCGTAGAGCGGGTCGGTGTAGGCGGTGGCGAGCGCCGGGAACACGCCGCCGGCGTCGAACATCGCGTTCACCGACGCCGGCTTGGTCAGCGCGTACTCGATGAACTTCCACGCGGCCTGCTTGTGCGAGCTGGAGTTGGCGACGGCCAGGTGCGTGGAGTTCACGATCGCCGAGCGCTTGCCGCCCTTGGTGACGGCCATCGGCCTGGCCAGCCGCCACTTGCCGGCCTGGTCCGGGAACTTGGTGGACAGGTAGTGCGCGGCCCACGCCGGGTAGGGCGCCACCGCCGCCTTGCCGGACTGCACCAGCTTGCTCCAGCCGTGGTCGCCGGCGGCGTCGGCGACGAGGCCGGCGTCGTTCAGTCGCTTGAGGGTGCTCAGGGCATTGACGCAGGCGGGGGAGGAGATGGTGATGTTGCCCTGCAGGTCGAAGTAGAAGGCGCCCTGCAACTGCATCAGGGACTGGAGGAAGTCGCAGTCGGGGGAGGAGGCGGCGGGCTTGTCGATGCCGAGGAACGCGGCGCCGGCGTTGGCGGCCTGGAAGGCGGGGCCGGCGGCGATCAGGTCGTCCCAGGTCTCCAGGGCGGCGGGGTCGATGCCCGCCTTGTCGAACAGGTCCTTGCGATAGAAGAAGCCCAGCGGGTTCACCTCCCAGGGGAGGGCGTAGGCGTGGCCGTCCTTGCCGGTGATGGCGGGCCACAGGCCCTTGGCGAACTCGTCCTTGTGCGCGTCGGCGCCCAGCGCGGACAGGTCGGCCAGGCCACCGGGGAACTTCTCCAGGTAGCCGGGCAGGTAGTCGCAGCCGATGTGCAGCACGTCGGCCAGGCCCTGCCCGCCGGCCGCCAGCCCCACGGTGATCTTGTCCCAGATCGCGGGGTTGCCGACGTCCTGGACGTCGACGGTGATGCCGGGGTTGTCCTTCTGGAAGGCCGGGACGACGCCCTTGAGCGCGGCGGCCGCGGTGGTCCAGGACCAGACGGTGATCTTGCCGGTGGCCGAGCCGGGGCCGTTGTTTCCGCCGGTGCCGCCGCCGGTTCCGCCGGTGCTGTCGCTGCCACCGCCGTCGCCGGAGCAGGCGGCGAGGGCCGGGGCGGCGGCGAGGGCGGCGAGGCCGAGGCCGGAGGCGCGGAGCAGGCCGCGGCGGGAGATGTCGGGCATGGGAGGTCCTCTCGAAGGAAGGGGTTCTGAGTGTGTGACGTGTGATGTTGCACTGGTGATCGTGATGCTGCCTTGCTGTGGTTGTTCTGGTCCTACGGCCGCGGCGTGAGATGGACGCCGCGGGTGGTGCGTCGGTGAAAGTCTCAGCGGGTTTTGATATCAGCCCCGGCGCTGACGCCGCGGAGGGCGTCGCCGATCCGGTCGGCGAGTTCGAGGCGGCTGCTGGCGTGCGGTGAGATGCGGATCCACGTGCCGCGCAGGGTGGTGGTCAGGCCGGCATCGGCGAGCGCGGTGTGCACGCGCGTCGGATCGATGCCGGGCATCCGCAGCCGCATGATGCCGCTGCCGTGCGTCTCGACCTCGGCCCCGGCGGCCCTTGCCGCGTCGGCGATCGCGTCGACGACTTCGCAGATCAGGGCGTGGATCCGGGCCACGCCGGTGTCGAGCGCGAGCCGAAGCCCGGCGCCGAGGGCGGCCACGGCCGGCCCGTCCGGGTTCGTGAACATGTGAGCCGTGCCCCCGGGTCGAGGCGGATGCGGATGCGGCGCGTCGCCGATCGGATCGTCCACCCCGGCCCACCCCCCGATCCCCGGCCCCACGAACTCGGCGACCCGCTCCCGCACCGCCAACACCGCGGCCCCCCACCCGGCCCGCAAGAACTTCTGTCCCCCGGCCGCCACCACGTCCGCGGCCTCCACGTCAAAAGGCGTGGCCCCCAAAGCCTGCACGGCGTCGACCACCAGAACCCGCCGCGCCCCCATCAACTCCTTCAACTCCCCGACCGGCGCCACGAACCCGCTCCCGGCATCCACCGCGCACACCGCGACCGCCCGCACCGACTCGTCCAGCAAGGGCCGCAACCGATCAGCCGTCAACGGCCCCTCGGCGAACCGCACCGCCAACCCACCCCGCTCCGCGGCCCGCAACCACGGATACACCGCCGCCGGAAAATCAGTCCGCGCCACCACCACCGTCCCCGGCCCCCGCACCCCGAAAGCCGCCGCCGCCAACCCGTGCGACGTGGAACTGACCAACCCCACCTCCCCCTCCCCGCACCCCAACAACTCACCCGCGACCGCCTTCGCCCGCACCAAAGCCGCGTCGTACTCCTCCAACGCATCCCACCCCCGGACCCGCACCGTGGTGGCAGCCCGCTCCAAAACCAAAGCCACATCCGACGACACCGGCCCGAACCGAGCAAAATCGAGATACCCGTCCGGCTCCGCGAACCGCGCGAGGTACGCCTGAACCCCGCTTCGCCCCAGCGCCACCGAATCGCTCAGCGACGCTTTCGACTCCGGCACGCGAGCCGCCGAACTGTTCATCTTTACTTCCCGAACCGCAGCGCCATTTGCGACCGTGCTCTCCATCAAGTTGCTCACCCCTGACACCCCAGCCTCCCGGCCTTCGCTCTCTGCGACTGGAGTCGCTGCCGCGCCTGTCCCCAACCCCCCGGCGCTCGCCACCGAGCAGCCCGCATCCGCGCCCCCACCCGTCCGCCCCGCCAAGGCCGAGCCGATCGGCCCGTCCCCAGCGGTGGCGGCAGCCGTGCCATCGGTCTTGGCACGGCCGGCCGGGGTCGTCGCTGCTCCAAGCCCGTTGGAGGGCATCTCCCCGGATGTCGTTCCGGATGCTGATCCGAGCGTCGTCGCAGTGGCCCGGTCGCGTCCTCCGCCGGCCGGGAGGGGGCTGGAAACCGGGTCCGGTCCCGTTTTTTGAACGTTCATATCGCCGATCGCCGCCCCTCGCTGGTGTGACTCTTGGGATTTGAACGTTCAAAGTAGGGGCTCCGGAGCGTTCTGGCAAGCCCCGGCGGCGGGCCGGGCCGTCGCTGGCGTCGATGATCATTGGTGCTCGGATTTTGCGCGATCGAGCATCGTTGTGCGCGATCGAGCGCTACTGTGTCCCCATGCGTCAAGAAGACCGCCTCGGAGCCATCCTCGCCCTGCTGGCCGACCATGGTTCGGTCGGTGTGGTGGAGACCGCCGACCGCCTGGGTACCTCGCAGGCCACCATCCGTCGTGACCTGCAAGCCCTGGAGGAGCAGGGGCTGGTCAAGCGCACGCACGGTGGCGCGGTTCCGGCCGGCGTCCTCTATGAGCTGCCCATGCGGTATCGCGGCGCTCGGCAGCAGGAGGAGAAGGGGCGGATCGCGGAGCTGGCGGCGGGTCTGATCGATGAGAGTGCGGCGACCGTCGGCCTGTGCGGGGGCACGACCACCAGCGAAGTGGCCCGCTACCTGGGCATGCGCGGCGGGCTGAAGATCGTCACCAATGCTTTGAACATCGCCGCCGAGCTGGCCCTGCGCCCGGCGATCGACCTGGTCGTCACCGGCGGCACCGTGCGGACCGAGTCGTACGAGCTGATCGGCCCGGTCGCCGAGCGGGCGCTCGAAGGCTTCAACCTCGACGCCTCCTTCCTCGGCGTCGGCGGCGTCAGCGCGACGGCCGGCGTCACCACGCATCACGAGGTCGAGGCCCAGACCAACCGCGCGATGATCCTGCAGTCGGCGCGCGTGATCGTGGTCGCCGACGGCACGAAGGTCGGCCGCCGCGCCTTCGCCCGCATCGCCGAGGCCGCGCTGGTCTCGGACCTGGTCACCGACCCCAGCGCCGACCCGGCCGAGCTGGAGGCGCTGGCCGAGCTCGGCGTGCGGATCCACATCGCGGAGTGAGGCCGCGAATCCCGGGGCGAAATCCCGCGACACCACCCCCATCTGCTTGATTCTGCTCGCTTCCTCTGGCTATCGTTCAGATACAAGCACGATCGCCGCCAGCCTGGGGAGTGACCATGTCCGGATCCGCGCACGTCGAAGCCGAGATAGCCAGCCAGCCGGACACCTGGCGGCGCGCCGCCGCGATCGCGGTGAGCCCGACGGCCGACGCCCTGCCGGCCCGCGGCGAGCGCGTCGCCGTCGTCGGCTGCGGCACCTCGCTCTACATGGCCCAGGCCTACGCCGCCCTGCGCGAGCAGGCCGGACTCGGCGAGACCGACGCCTTCGCCGCCTCCGAGTTCCCCTTCGGCCGCCGCTACGACCGGGTCGTCGCGCTGACCCGCTCCGGCACCACCACCGAGGTCCTGGAACTCCTGGAGCGCCTCAAGGGCGTCCTGCCGACCGTCGCCGTCATCGCCGACCCCGCCACCCCGGCCCCGGCCCTGGCCGACGCCACCATCGTCCTGGACTTCGCCGACGAGAAGTCGGTCGTCCAGACCCGCTTCGCCACCACCGCCCTGACGCTGTTCCGCGCCCACGTCGCCGCGCAGTCCGGCACCGTCTTCGACGTCGAGAAGGCCGCCGCCGACGCCCACGCCTGCGCCACCGAGCCGCTGCCGGCCGACCTGCTGGACAAGACCCAGTTCGCCTTCCTCGGCCGCGGCTGGACCGTCGGCCTGGCCAACGAGGCCGGCCTGAAGATGACCGAGGCCTCGCTGACCTGGACCCAGTCCTACCCGGCGATGGAGTACCGCCACGGCCCGATCAGCATCGCCTCCCCGGGCACCCTCACCTGGATGCTCGGCGACGCCCCGCGCGGCCTGGCCGAGCAGGTCCGGGCCACCGGCGGCGCCTGGCTGGACGCCTGCGCCGACGGCCGCGACCCGCTCGCCGAGCTGATCCGCGTGCAGCGCCTCGCGGTGGCCCTCGGCGCCGCCAAGGGCCTGGAGGTCGACAACCCCCGCAACCTGACCCGCTCGATCATCCTGTCCGAGGTCTGATATGCCCGATTCCGAGCAGCCCGCCGCCCCCGAGCCCGCCGCCCCCGAGCCCGCCCACACCCTGGCCCTGGACGTCGGCGGCACCGGCATCAAAGCCGGCCTGGTCACCCGCGCCGGCGAGCCGACCCGCACCTGGCGCCGCGCGACCCGGATCGAGCGCGGTCCAGAAGCGGTCATCGACACCATCGTCGGCTTCGCCGCCGAGCTCGTCGCGCAGGCCGCCGCCGACGGCACCCCGGTCGCCGCGGCCGGGGTCGCGCTGCCCGGGATCATCGACGAGCAGACCGGCGTCGGCGTCTTCTCCGCCACCATCGGCTGGCGCGACGTCCCGTTCCGCGCGCTGCTCGCCGAATGCCTCGCCGTGCCCGTCGCCATCGGCCACGACGTCCGCGCCGGGGGAGTGGCCGAGGCCCGCATCGGCGCCGGCCGCGGCGCCTCCCGCTTCGTCTTCCTGCCGCTGGGCACCAGCGTCGGCGGCGCCATCATGGTCGACGGCAAGGCGAACCTCGGCGCCCACGGCATGGGCGGCGAACTCGGCCACTTCGTCGTCCGGCCCGGCGGCCTCCCCTGCGGCTGCGGCCTGGCCGGCTGCCTGGCGCAGTACTCCGCCGCCGGCGCCGTGGCCGCCCGCTACGCCGAGGCCGCCGGCACCGAGAACACCGGCGCCCTGGACGTCGTCGCCCGGCTCGCCACCGGCGACCCGATCGCCGTCCGCGTCTGGGACGAGGCCGTCGACGCCCTTGCCGACGCCCTGCTCACCCTCTCCGCGATCCTCGACCCGGGCCGCGTCGTCATCGGCGGCGGGCTTGCCGAGGCCGGCGACGCCCTGATGGTGCCGCTCGCGGCGGCGCTCGCGGCCAAGGCGACCTATCACGCGCTGCCCGACCTGGTCACCGCCGAACTCGGCGACCTCGCCGGCTGTCTCGGCGCCGGACTGCTCGCCTGGGACCTGGTGCCGTGATAGTCACGGTCACCCTCAACCCCGCCCTGGACATCACCTACAGCGTCCCGGAGCTGAAGCCCGGCACCACGCACCGCCCGCGAACCGCCGCCCAGGCCGGCGGCAAGGGCGTGAACGTCGCGCGCACCCTGCACGCCCTCGGCCGCGAAACCCTCGCGGTGCTGCCGCTCGGCGGCTTCGACGGCGAAGCGGTGCGCGCGGAGCTGGACGCCTCTCACGTCCCGCACCACGTGATACCGATCCGCGGCGCGACCCGCCGCACCGTCACGGTGGTCGAGACCGGGTCCCCGGAGGGCCTGGCGACCGGCTTCAACGAAGCCGGGCCCGAACTCGACGCCGAGGAATGGGCCGAGATCTGCGCCGCCGTCGGCTCCGTTCTGGAAACGGCGTCGCTGGACATGGCCACCGTCCTGGTGCTGTCCGGCAAACTGCCGCGCGGCCTGCCCGACGACGCCTACGCCGAGCTCATCAACCTGGCCGCCGCCCTCGGCGTCCCGACCATCCTGGACACCGAGGGCCCGGCCCTGCTCGCCGCGCTCCCGGCACATCCGGCGGTCGTGAAGCCCAACGCCCACGAACTGCGCGACGCCACCGGCCTGGCCGACCCGGCCCGCGCCGCCGCCGAACTGCTCCGGCGCGGCGCCCGCGCTGTGGTGTCCTCCCACGGCCCCGATGGCCTCACGGTCCGGACCCCCGACGGCACCTGGACCGCCCGCCCGCCGCGCGTGGACGGCGGCAACCCGACCGGCGCCGGCGACGCCGCGGTCGCCGCCCTCGCCATCGGCCTCGTCGACGGCACTCCCTGGCCCCAGACCCTCGCCGACGCCGCCGCCCTGTCCGCCGCGACCGTCCGCACCGACCGCGCCGGGGTGTTCGACGCCGAGGCCTACCGCAGATTCCAGCGCGACATCGAAATCCAGCGCGAGCCCGAATTCCAGCGCGACATCGAAGCCGCTTCCTAAGGACCCCCATGCCGCTCCAGCCCACCGCAGACCTCATATCCGCCGCCCGCGCCGACCGTCGGGCCCTGGCCGCCTTCAACGTCATCACCCTCGAACACGCCGAGGCCATCGCCGGCGCCGCCGAGGCCGCCCAGGCGCCGGTCATCCTCCAGATCTCCGAGAACGCCGTGAAGTTCCATCACGGCCGCCTCGCCCCGATCGCCCGCGCCGCCGCGGCCGTCGCCGAGGCCGCCGCCGTCGACGTCGCTCTGCACCTGGACCACGTCGAGGACCCCGACCTGCTGCGGCAGGCCGCCGACCACGGTTTCGGCTCCGTCATGTTCGACGGCTCGCACCTGGACTACGCGGCCAACGTCCGCGCCACCCGCGAGGCCGCCGAATGGGCCCACGCGCACGGCCTGTGGATCGAGGCCGAACTCGGGAAGGTGGGGGGCAAGGACGGCGAGCCGCCGCTGTCCGCGCACGCGCCCGGCGCCCGCACCGACCCGGCGGAGGCGCACGAGTTCGTCACCGCCACCGGCGTCGACGCGCTGGCCGTGGCCGTCGGCAGCTCGCACGCCATGACCGAGCGCAGCGCCGTGCTCGACCACGAGCTGATCGCCCGGCTGCGCGAGTCGGTCGGCGTCCCGCTGGTGCTGCACGGCTCCTCCGGTGTGCCGGACGCGGAACTGGCGCGCGCCGTGGCCGGGGGCCTGGTGAAGGTCAACATCGGCACCGCGCTGAACATCGCCTTCACCGGCGCCGTGCGCGCCTACCTCGACCAGGCGCCCGCCGACGCTGTCGATCCGCGCAAATACCTCGTCTCGGCGCGCGAAAACATGGTGAAAACCGCGGCGCATTTCATTAACGTTCTCGGTTGATCGTTCGCTGAACGGGTCGGGATCTGCTTAGGGGTTCGATGTTTCGGCGCGCCGAGTTCGAGTTGTTCCATGTCCGGCCCTACCGGCTGTTCTTCACGGCGCGTGTCACGTCCGCTCTGAGCGACGCGATGATCCCGGTGGGACTGGCGGTGGCCGCGCTGTCGGCCGGCTTCGGGGCCGGGGGCCTGGGGCTGGTGCTGGCCGGTCAGGTCGGGATGTTCGTGGTCTTCGTCATGGTGGGCGGCGTTTTCGCCGACCGCTTCGGACCGCTGCGGCAGATGATCGGCGCCGACGTCACCCGCTTCGTGCTCCAGGGGACGTTGGCCGGGTACCTGATCCTGGTCGGCCATCCGCCGTTCTGGTTCTTCCTGCTGGGTTCGCTGATCCACGGCACCGCCACCGGCCTGTTCCAGCCGGGGCTGGGCAGCATGATGCCGACGATCGCGCCGGGCCGGGTCCAGGAGGGTTCCGGACTGCTGTCCTCCGCGACCGCGCTGATGGCGGTCATCGGCGCGGCGGCCGGCGGCGGCCTGGTCGCGGTGGCCGGTCCGCAGGCCGTGTTCGCCGTCGACACCTGCGCCTACGCCGTCAGCGCCGTCTGCCTGCTGCGGCTGCGCGGGACCTCGCCGGCCCAGCCCGAGGCGGCGCAGCACTGGAAGCAGGACATCGTCGAGGGCTGGCGCGAATTCCGCAGCCGGACCTGGTTCTGGACGGTCATCGTGGTGTTCGCGGTGATGAGCCTGGTGGCCTTCGGGCCGTTCTTCGTGCTGTCGATCAGCGTCCTCACCACCCGCCACGGCTCCACCGCCTTCGGCCTGATGCTGGCGCTGGAGATGGCCGGCGGCGTCCTCGGCGGCCTCAGCGTCGCCCGCCTGCGCCCCCGCTTCCCGCTGCGCACCGCCTTCCTGCTGACGTTCCCGATGGCGCTGCCGATGGTGACGATCGGCGTCGACGCCCCGCTCCTGCTCACCGGCGCGGCGATGTTCGTCAGCGGCTGGACCCGCTCGATGGAACTGGTGCTGTGGACCACCACCGGCCAGACCCAGATCCCGCCCCCGGTCCTGAACCGCCTCTACGCCTACGACGTGGCGGGCTGCACCTCGCTCCTGGCAGTCGGCCAAGCCCTGTCCGGCCCGGAGGCGACCCTGATCGGCGAACGCGGCGCCCTGCTCCTGTCCGCCGGCGCGACCGTCCTGGGCTGCGCAGTCCTCCTGGCAGTCCCAGCCGTCCGCAGCCTGCGCGCCGCCGCCGAACCCCTCACCGCCCCGGCCCTGGCCCTGTGAATCAGGACTTTCCAATACCCCCCACCCACCGAACGACCAGTACGGGTGGCGCACCAGGGGTCCCCTGCGCCAGCATAAGCGGACACCCGATCGCGGCGACTGCAAGGAACAGCGACTAATGGCGAACCCTGAGATGGCCGGCGCGCAGGAGACAACACTCGGGGCGGTGCCACCGCAAGGGGCTCGGACGGAGCCGGCGGCGGAGGTCGGGGTGGAGGTCGAGGTCGAGGTCGAGGTGGAGGCGCAGGTCACCGCCGCTGTGGCTGAGGAGGCGGAGTCCGCCTCGACCGCGGTCGCTGCCGAAACGGCGGAGATTCAAGGCGCGGTGCTGGCGGCGCTGGAGGCGCGGGACTCGGCTGATGGTGAGCCGGAGGCCGGCGACTCGGGAACGCCCGAGGCGGCAGACGATGTGATTGATGGTGATTTGGCCGCTGATGAGTCCGATGTCAGCGATTCGGTGATCGATTCGGATGCGGCGAGCGATTCTGTTTCTGAGAGCGAGGATTCTGCCGCGAGCGACCTGGCACTCGACTCGACGGTCGCCGCAGACTCGGCAGCTGCCAGCGATTCGGTTGTCGACTCGGCGATTTCAGCTGACGCGGAGCCTGATTCGCCTACCGCCGGCGATTCGACTGCTGCGGGCGACTCTTCCGCCACCAGCGATTCGGTTGCTGACAGCGATTCGGCAGCCGATTCGGTCGAGGCGAGCGATTCTGCTTCTGCGAGCGAGGCTTCTGTAGCCAGCGACCTGGCACTCGACTCGACCGATTCGGCTCCTGCCTTGGCAGCCGATTCGGTTGAGGCTGGCGATTCGGCTCCCGCCACCAATCCGGCCGACGTATCTGCGGCGACTGCCGTTCTCGGTCTATCTGAGTCTCTTGAGCTGTCCGACTCGGATACCTCCGAAGCCGAGCCCTCCGACTGGTCCGAATTCTTCCGCGCCCCCGAGTCCCAGCAGCCGCCGCAGGTTACCCCGCAAACCACCCCGCAGCGCACCGTCGCCGCACCCCAGCCTCCCCGCCGCCCGGCGCCCACCGCCCCCGCCGTCCCCGAATCCGGCAGCCTCTCCGTCCTCGGCCGCGTCTTCCTCGCCGACGTCGGCATCGCCTTCTTCGCGCTGATCGCCCTCGTCGTCATCGAGGTCCAGCGCATGGGTGAGGCGGGCATGAGCCTGCGTCGCCAGGCCTACGTCGAGGACCTCGCGGTGTTGTTCGTCGTCGCGGTCGTGTTCGGCTTCATCACGTTCGTTCTGACCCGCCTCGGGCACGCCAAGGTCGCGATCGTTCAAGGACTCGTCACCGCGCTGGTTCTCGGCGTCGCCATCACCTCGGCCGCTACCGGCTACCCGAAGCCCGTCACCGTCGAGCAGGACCAGTAGCCAGGGCCGACAGGGCCGCCTAGCCCTTCGGCGTCGCGCCTTCCACTCCCGTCGGCACCACCCGCAGCAGCAGATCCCGCAGCGTCTCCCGCTCCTGCCCGCTCAGTGCGCCCAGCGGCTCGGCGGCGAATGTCAGCTCGGACCACACCGCCTCGAACGAGGCGCGGCCGAGTTCCGTGGCTGTGATGTTCTTCACCCGGCGGTCCTCCGGGTCCGGTTCCCGGGTCACCAGGCCGCGGGCCTCCATGCGGTCGACCAGGCCGGTGATGTTCGACGGCTCGCACTTCAGGTGTCCCGCCAGGCTGCGCATCGGCTTGGGTCCGGACAGCAGGTGGGCCAGCATGAACGCCTGCATGCGGGTCAGGTCGTGGCGGGCCGCGGCCTGGTCGTAGTTGTCGAAGAAGGCCTGCGACACCATCCAGAACAGCTCGAGCACCTGGGCCGTGAGCGGGTCGCGGCGGTCCAGGCCGGCGGGGCGTTCAGCGGGGTTCACGTCAGTCACCGTATGCGCGGCGGGGGGAGGGGCTCAACACCCCGGCCGCCGGTCGTGGTTAAATACTTCATGAGATTAACTGTAGACCAGTGAAAGTAATGCACGTAATGGAGCACCGCATGTCCGACCAGGCGCGGCGAGGCAAGGGCGTACTGCCCGCGCTCGTGTTGTCCGTTCTGGCGTTCTCCCTCGTCCAGACCTCCGTCGTCCCGATCCTGCCCACGCTGCAGAAGGATCTGGACGTCGCCGGCAGCGGCATCACCTGGCTGATGACCGCCAACCTGCTCTCCGCCGCCGTCCTCACCCCGCTGCTGGCCCGGGTCGGCGACCTGCGCGGCCGCAAGCCGGTGCTGGTCGTCGCCATCGCCGGCGTGCTGGCCGGCGGCGTCCTCGGCGGCATCGGCGGCTCGTTCCAGCTGCTGCTGATAGCCCGCGTCCTGGCCGGTACCGGCGGCGCGATCCTGCCGCTGGCCGTGGCCGTGGTCCGCGACGAGCTGCCGCGGGAGAAGGTCACCGGCGGCGTCGCCCTCATCTCCGCCTCCCTCGGCATCGGCTCGGGCCTGGGCCTGGTCGCCACCGGCGCCGTGGTCCAGCACTTCGACTACGAGGCCGTGTTCTGGATGGGCGCGATCCTGGCCGCCGTGGCCTTCGCGCTGGTCCTGCTGCTGGTGCCGCACGACCCGGTGACGGCCGAGGGCAAGGCCGACCCGCTCGGCGCGCTGCTGCTGGCCGGCTGGCTGTCGGCGTTCCTGATCGCGGTCAGCCAGGGCAACGACTGGGGCTGGGCCTCGGCCCGCACCCTGGGCCTGTTCGCCGCCGCCGCGCTGACGCTGGCGCTCTGGGTCGTGGTCGAGCGCCGCGTCGCCTCCCCGCTGGTCGACATCGCGATGCTGGCCAAGCCCACCATCGCGGTCACCAACACCGCCGCGGTCCTGGTCGGCTTCGCGATGTACGGGGCCTTCCTGCTGATGTCGAACTTCACCCAGACCCCGAAGGCCGTCGGCTACGGCTTCGGCGCCTCGGTCCTGGCCTCCGGCTGGATGCTGTTCCCCTCCGCGGTCGGCTCCTTCGCCGCCGGCCTGGGCGGCGCCGCGCTCATCAAGCGCCGCGGCCCGCGCGTCCCGCTGGTCCTCGGCGGCGCGGCCACCGCGGTCGCCCTGGGCGTGCTGGTGTTCGTCCACGGTTCGCCGGTCGACGTCGTCATCGCCTCCGGCTTGCTGGGCGTCGGCGTCGGCATGGCCTACGCCGCGATGCCCGCCTACATCAACGCCTCCGTCCCGGTGCAGCAGTCCGGCATCGCCAACGGCATGAACGCGGTGCTGCGCACGGTCGGCGGCGCGATCGGCACCGCCGTGACGGGCGCCATCCTCGCGGCGAACGTCAAGCAGGTCGCGCCCGGCGTGGCCCTGCCGACCATCGACGCCTACAGCCACAGCTTCGTGGTCGCCGCGGCCCTGGCCGTGGTCGCCGCCGGCGTGCCGTTCCTGGTGAAGCCACCGAAGATGTCGATGATGACGACCCCGATCGTCACGCAGGACGGCGAGCCGACGCGGGCCGAACTGGCCGGCGCCAACGCGTGATATCCGACGCCTGACGCCTCACAGCAGGCGGCGACGCAGCCGCCGGCCGACCGAGGACTCGGAAGCCGTGGCCGGAGTGTGTTCCGGCCACGGCTTCCGTGCCTCTCTCACCCGGACCCGTAGCCGGATCCGACCGTTCCCCCGCCCCACCCGAAACACCACAGCCAACCGCTCGCCTGCCCCTGCTCGACACCCGGGCAATAGCCCGCCTGCTCCATCCCCACCGCCGCGACCTCCTTGACCTCCACCGGCGGTCGCGGCACGGACAGCTCGATCCGGTCCCCGGTCAGCGTCATCAGCTCCGCCCCAAACCGCCGATGCCAGTCGGCCAGCACCGCCGTGTGCTCCAGTCCCGACAACGACGGCGCACCGTCCCAGTCCAGCAACCCGGGGATCTCGACGCCGCCCCACTCCGCCGCGACCAGGGCGATGGCCGTCGTCCCGGCCACCGCCGACGCCCGGTCGACCGCCGGCTCCTCGGCCACTGGCTCCTCCCGGCCCGTCCCCGCCCGCCCGAAGAACTCAGCAAAGATCTCAGCGGCGCCCCGGTGGTACTCCCTGTACTCCCGCTCCCCGCCCGACAGCGGCAGCCGGTCCAGGAACCCCGGGTCCCCGGAGTCGACCAGGAACGGCCACAGACCGGTCGTCGCATGCTGATCACGCAACGTCCGCCACACCTCCGGCGCGGTGCCCGGCTCGACCGGCACCACCGAGATGTCGGTGCCGTCCGCGAGCGTGCACTTCACCACTGCCGTGCCGATCAAGTCCTTCACAGTGGTGACACTAGAGGGTCGGTCCCACCGGAAGCACTACCGCTAGCTGGTCACATCGTGCATGGCGGTCGGCGGATGGCCCTTCACGTCTTGAGCGACAATCCCTACCCTGCGCGGCATGACCGGACGCTGGAACACCTCCGTGGCCGAGCTCCTCACCGCCCGCGTCGGCGACCACCGCACCGCGTTGACCTGGGCCGGGCAGGACGGCGTCGTACGGCGCGTGTCCTGGGACGAACACCTGCGGCGCAGCGCCGCGCGCGCCGCCTGGCTGACCGAGCGCCTGCCGGCGGCGGGGGAGGGGCCGCGACACGTCGGGGTGCTGATGGAGAACGTGGCCGAGTTCTCATTCCTCCTCGGCGCGGCCGGCCTCGGCGGCTTCACCCTGGTCGGGCTGAACCCGACGCGCGGCGCCGTGGAAGTCGCGCGCGACGCCCGCCACACCGACTGCGCACTGATCGTCACCGAGACGCCGTTCCTGGCGATGGTGCGCGACAGCGGGATCCCGGTGGTGAACGTCGACCTGCCCGATCGATGGCTGCCCCGGCCCGAGCCCGGAGCGCGGCGGCCCGTCGCCCAGAACCCCGCCGAGTTGCCGTTCATGCTCATCCTGACGTCCGGCACCACGTCCGCGCCCAAGGCCGTCATCTGCTCCCAGGGCAAGGTGGCGTCGCAAGGATCGACCGTGGCGCAGCACCGCGGCCTCACCGCCGACGACGTCCTGTACTGCGCGATGCCGCTGTTCCACAGCAACGCCGTGATCGCCGCCTGGATCCCGGCGCTGGCCAGCGGCGCCACGCTCGCGTTACGCCGCCGCTTCTCCGCGTCGGGCTTCCTGGCCGACGTGCGGCGCTTCCAGGCCACCTACGCGAACTACGTCGGCAAGCCCCTGGCCTACATCCTCGCCACCCCCGAGCAGCCCGACGACTCCGACAACACCCTGCGGCAGGTCTTCGGCAACGAGGCGGCGCCGGCCGACGTGGAGCGCTTCGCGAAGCGGTTCGACTGCGCGGTGACCGACGGCTTCGGCTCCACCGAGGGCGGGATCTCCTTCTACCGGCTGCCGTCGACGCCGCCGGGGGCGCTCGGGGTCCCGGTCGGCGACGTGCGGATCGTCAACACCGAGACCGGCGCCGAATGCGCCGTCGGCGAGGTCGGCGAGATGGTCAACTTCGCCGGCGCCGGCGCCTTCGAGGGCTACTACCGCCACCAGGAGGCCGACGCCGCCAGGCTCCGCGACGGCCGCTTCTGGTCCGGCGACCTGGCCTACCGGGACGACCAGGGCAACTTCCACTTCGCCGGCCGCTCCGGCGACTGGATCCGCGTCGGCGGCGAGAACTTCGCCAGCGGCCCGATCACCCGCACGGTCGAGGAGTGGGAAGGCGCCGTGTCCGCCGCCGCCTACGGCGTCCCCGACGCGGCCTCCGGCGACCAGGTGATGGTGGCCCTGGAGCCGAGCCGCCCCTTCGACCCGGACGCCCTCGCCGCCCACCTGGAGTCCCGCGCCATCCCGGACCTCTGGTGGCCCCGCTACATACGCATCGTCGCCTCGATGCCACGAACAGCGACCAACAAGATCGTCGTCCGCGATCTGGTCGCCGAAGCCTGGCACACCCCCGATCCGGTATTCCTGCGATCGGGACGCGGCAGACGATTCCGAGTGCTCACCGATGTCGAGCGCATGACACTGGCACGCGAGTTCGACGAACACGGGCGAACTCCGCCCGGGCACCGTTAGATCGTTGTTACGCTGCTTCCTTTCGGGCCCGGGGAATCGTGAAGGAGCAGGTGAGTCTCGCGCATGAGCGCAGGAGGTAGTACGAAGGCGGTCGTGGCGGCGTTGGGCGCCAACATGGGCATCGCCGTGTCGAAGTTCGTGGCCTACGCCTTCACCGGCTCGGCCTCGATGCTGGCCGAAGGCGTGCACTCGGTCGCCGACTCCGGCAACCAGGTGCTGCTGCTGATCGGCGGAAAGCAGGCCAGAAAGAAAGCAGACGACGAACACCCGTTCGGCTACGGCCGCGAACGCTTCGTCTACGCCTTCATCGTCAGCGTGGTCCTGTTCAGCCTAGGCGGCCTGTTCGCCCTCTACGAGGGCTGGCACAAGGTGACCCACCCCGAGAAGGTCGAGAGCTGGTACTGGGCCGTAGGCGTCCTCCTGTTCGCGGTCGTGATGGAAGGCATGTCCTTCCGCACCGCCATCCGCGAATCCAACCACCTCCGCGAAGGCCGCTCCTGGGCCGGCTTCATCCGCCACGCCACCACCCCCGAACTCCCCGTAGTCCTCCTCGAAGACTTCGGCGCCCTGATCGGCCTCTGCTTCGCCCTCTTCGGCGTGGGCATGGCCGTAGTAACCGACAACGGCCGCTGGGACGGCATCGGCACCCTCGGCATCGGCGCCCTCCTGGTCTGCATCGCCGTAATCCTGGCCGTGGAGATGAAGAGTCTCCTGGTAGGCGAAGGCGCGGGCAAGCACGACGTAGCAGCAATCCGCACCGCCGCAGTCGACGGCGAAACAGTGACCGACGTCATCCACCTCCGCACCATGTACCTTGGCCCCGAAGAACTCCTCGTAGCGATGAAGATCGCCGTCGACCACGACGAAACCGCCGAACACATCGCCCAAGCAATCGACGCAGCCGAACTCCGCATCCGCGAAGCAGTACCAGAAGCCCGCCTGATCTACCTGGAACCCGACATCCGCCGCCCCGGCCCCCTGCCCTCCCCGACAACGGGGTGACGTACGCCAACGGCCTGACGGCCAGCGGGCAGTGACGCACAACGCGACGATTTGAGGCCGCGCTCCCGAGCCCGGGGGCGCGGCCTCCGCGTGTGGAACGGCTTCCTGCCACAATCACAACCGGCAGCGGCCAGCAGGACCGCTGGTCATCGCGACCGGCTGCCTCGCTTTTTGCCAAAGTTAGGTTTTCGGTTCCGGTCTTTCCGATGCTCCTATGTCAAGGTGTGGGGGTTGGTTGTGTGGTGTTTTGGTGGGTGAGGATGCGGTGGATTTCGTTGGCTATGTAGCGTTTGAGGCAG